>CAYHEX010000224.1:0-7444 GCA_964355365.1 uncultured Solibacteraceae bacterium
CGTCATCGAGCGAGAAAGTGACGCGTGCCATAATGAGGCAATACTACCATAACGCGATCAGTTCCCGTTCGCCGCCTGGGCCGCGGCGACGCCCTTCTTCTCGTCGACCAGCATCAACAGGAGACCGCCGACGACGAAGAAGAGCAGGATGCTGGCAATGCCGGCGCGCTGCGACTGAAACACCCTGGTGACTTGACCGAGCAGAAACGGGCCGAGAAACGCGGTGGCCTTGCCGGAGAAGGCAAAGAACCCGAAAAACTCCGACTGGTGCTTCTCGGGCACGAAACGGCCCATCAGCGAGCGCGATGCTGACTGATTGGGCCCGACGAAGATCCCGAGCAGGATGCCCGCCACCCAGAACCACGTGCGGTTCGGTGCCCACACCGCAATCGCAGTCGTGACGGCCAGCGCCACGATCGTGACCATGATCGTCTTCTTGCCGCCGATCTTGTCGTCCAGAAACCCGAACGCAAAGGCTCCGAGCCCGGACGACACATTCAACACGATCCCGAACACGATGATCTCGCTCATCGTCATGCCGAACGTGCCCTGCGCGTAGATGCCGCCGAACGCGAAGATGGTCACCAGTCCGTCGTTGAAGATCACGCGCGCAACCAGGAACTTGACGATCTCGGAGTACTTCCGCATGTTGCGAACGGTGTCGCCGAGTTCACGGAACGTCTCTGTGATGCTGAGTTTGGCCGGGGTGAGGCGCGTCTCGGGCACAACGAAGAAGAGTGGCAACGCGAACATCAGGAACCAGCCGGCCACGAGCAAATTGGTGGCGCGGATATTCCAGCCCAGCTCCTTGGACATCCCGAACCACGGCACGTCGGGTTGCACAAATCCGACCAGCGCCACGATCATGCACGCCATGCCGCCGACGTAGCCGAGGCCCCAGCCGTAACCAGACACGCGGCCGATCCTCTCAGGTGAAGCGATGGACGGCAGAAATGCGTTGTAGAAGACGTTGCCGACCTCGAACGAGATGTCGGCCACCACAAACAACGTCAGCGCGATCATCGGCCCAAACGACATGTCCGGACGCACAAACGCCAGCGCCGTCGTCGCCAGGACACTGATCCCCGACGCGATCATCAGGAACTTCTTCCGGGCGCCGCCCCGGTCGGCCGCCGCGCCACACAGCGGAGACAGCAACGCCGTCAGGACGGCGCTGATCGACACCGCGTAGGTCCACCACGTCGTGCCGGTGTTTTCGTCCGGTGCCATCGCTTTGGTGAAGTAGGTCGCGTAGATGAAGGTGATCACCAGGGTCGTGAACGCCGAGTTGGCCCAGTCGAACATGGCCCACGACCAGATGACCTTCGGGACGTCGTGACGCTGGGGTCCGCGCATCTCGGCTGATGACATGCGCGGATGCTAACAGACCCGGGCGGCCGACCGTATGTGTAGACTCTGAGCAATGACCGCGGTTCGTTGGCTCCAGTCGTACTCCGGCGTCCGTGCCACGATCGGCACCGGCCCAGTCACGCATAGCGATGAGACGTTCGCGTTCCGCCACGCCTACTGCTACGCGCTCTCCCGGCTGCAGGCGAACCCGGCACGGCACGCGCGACTGGTCCTCGCGCGCGATCCCCGGCCCACCGGACTCGCCCTCGCGGCCGCGCAGGCCCGCGGTCTCGCGAGCGCCTGTCGCAACCTTGGCGTCACGCTCGACCTGGTCAATCTCGGCGTGGTCTCCACGCCGGTCTGGCAGCACTCGGTCCGACTCTTCGAAGCGCACGGCGGCGTGATGATCACGGCCAGCCACAACCCGATCGACGACAACGGGTGGAAGTACGCGACGGGCATCGCAACCTTCGGTGTCGACCCGGCGCCACCCGGGGCGCTGCTCTCGGCCGCCGAGATGGGCAACCTGATCCGGGCGGCGAACGCGTTCACGCCGACGGCCGGACAGGAGACGATCAGCACGGCGTGGGATGACGACTTCCGCGAGCGCGCGATTGCGCAGTATCTGGCGTTCGTCGCCGACACGTATCGCGCCACTGCGCCGGGCGCTCGCGTGGTGATCGACCCGAACGGCGGCGCGGCCTCGCGCATCGCCGGCCGCGCGTTTCGCGCCCTCGGCGTCGACCCGATCGTGATCAATGACACCGAGGGACACGCCGCGCACGAAATCGACGTCGAGTTGGTGCGGCGCGACGGCACGCACGTGCTCCACGGTCTGGCCGAACGCGTGCGCGCGGAAGGCGCGCTGTTCGGCCTCGCGTACGACTTCGACGCGGACCGCGGCAACCTCACCTACGTCGACGCGTCGGGCGCCGCACAGATTCCGTCACCGCAGGCCGCGGCCGCCATCAACGCGGCCATCGCCCTGGCGGTGCATCGTCGCGCCGGCGACCCCCGCCAGGCGGTGGTCGTGGCCAGCGACGCGACCTCGTGCCGCGTCCGCGCCATCGCCGCCGCATTCGGCGCCTCGGTGGTCGAAGTCGAAACCGGCGAAATCAACGTCGTCACCGCGATGCGCGACGAGGAACGACGCGGGCGCCGCGCCGTGGTCGGCGTCGAAGGCCCGAACGGCGGCACCATCTTCGCCGGCACGACGTGCCGGGACGGCACACTGGTCGGCGCCGGCGCACTCCTCGCCGCGGCCGACCCGGACCTGCGCGCGATCATTCAGCAGACGCTCGCGCCCGGCCGCGCCATGGCGCCCGGCCTGGCCGGCTTCATCGAGATGCTGCCGACGCAGCGGTCGCTCATGGAAAAGTGCGCGGCGCCCGCGGATTGGACGACGACGGTGACGAGGCTGGACGCGGAGTTCCCGAAGCGGTTCGCCGCGGAGTTGGCGAACGCGTGGACGTCGTTCGAGATCGTCTACTCGTACACGCGCTACTCCGGCCCGGTGAAACCCCTGGCCGCCGGCTACGGATGGAAGGCGCATCTCACGCGGCCGGGCGCGGAGGGGTTTCTCTGGATCCGCGGATCAAAAACCGAAGCCGGCGTCGCGCGCGTCGTTGGCGATGCGCCCGATGAGTCGTCGGCACGGGCGCTCGTGGCGCTCGGGCGCCGACTGCTCAACAGCGACGCGTAGGAACCGTCGAGCCGCGCCTCAGACCACGCGGAAGTTGCGCATCATGCCCATGTCCTCGTGTTCGAGGATGTGGCAGTGGTAGAGATACAGGCCGGGAAGCGTGGTGAACGGAATCTGGATGCGAACCGTCTCGCCGGGCAGCACGAGCACCGTGTCGGTCCACCCCGCGTCGGCGATGCCTTCGCCGAGCGCGTTGGCAGCGGCCCCACCCGTGCGGCTCAGCACGCGAAACTGTCGGCCGTGCACATGGATGGGATGCGCGGCCTGCATCCCCATGCCGTTGTTCTGATTCACGAGTTCCCACACCTGCGTGGTCCCTGCCTTCACCGTCTCATCGGCGGCCACGTCCTCCATGCCGAACTGACGACCGGCGAGCAACCACTGCATGCGCTGGAAGACGAGCGGCACGCGCCGCACCGGCGCATCGGAACGAATGGCCCACGACGCATCGAATGTGGAGAAGCGCTCGGGCAGACGGAACGCGGCGCCTTCATGCCGCCGTGTCCGTAGGGTCATCAGCCGCAACGGGGCGCCGTTCGGCACAGGCGACGATGACCCCATCATCCCGACACTGCCCGCATCCGCGGCGGGAAACGCCACGCTGTCGAGATGCACGTCCGTGCCGGGCGCGACACCCGTGAGATCGAGCAGCACATCCGCGCGCTGGCCGGGCGCCAGCGTGAGGTACTTCTGCGACGCGTGCCGTTCCAGCAGACCGCCGTCGCCGCCGATCACGGTGATCGGTGCGCCATGGCTCCACGCGAGCTTGTAGATGCGCGCATTCGATCCGTTCAGCAGGCGCACGCGGTGCCACGCGGTATCGACCTCGCGTGTTGATGGCGGAAGGCCGCTGACGAACATGCGGTCACCGAGAAATCCGTTCATCATCTCCATCATGCCGCCGCCCAGATACGAGAACTGGTGGCGCGCATCGAGGCGACGGTCTTGCAGTACACAGAGCAGCTCGCGCTCGCCCGACGGCAAACCGAGCGCGGTCTCTTCATCGTCAGTGACCAGCAGCAGGCCGGCGAGCCCCTGATTCACTTGCGGGCCCGTTCGCATGTGCGGATGCGGGTGATACCAGTACGTGCCGGCGCGGTTCGTGACGGTGAAGTCGTAGACGTAGTCGTGCCCCGCGCCTACGGCCAGGCGCGGATGGCCGTCGGCCGTCTCGGGCACGTCCAGGCCATGCCAATGGACGATGGAGTCTTCGGCGAGTTTGTTGATGAATCGGATCCGGACGTGCTGACCGCGACGGAGTCTGATCACCGGCCCGAGGTACGAGCCGGGAATCGTCGCGAGCGTGCCGGCGGGGCCCTTGATGAGCGCGCCGGTGAACTGCCACACGCGGGTGGCCTCGCCGGGAATGAGCGAGACCTCACCGGGCGCGGCGGTCAGCGTGAGTTCGACGTCCGGATCAGCCCCTTGACCGAACGCGAACCGCGGCGCGAGTGCCGCAGAAGCGATCGACAGAGTCAGTGTGCGCAGCAGTTCACGACGATCCATGGATCCAGATTACTACCGCGCCGATCCGGCGGGGCGATTCAGCGCGGCTTGACCAGAAACAACTGATCCTGCCGCTTCAGCGCCCAGCGCGTTTTGCCGTCGGCGCCAACGATCATGTCTTCTTCCTGCGCCATGCGCACCGGCTGACCGCCCCATTCGGGCACGGGCGTCGTAGCCTGGAGTTCGATCGAGAACCACATCGAGGGAAGCACCTTCGCATCGCCGCGGCCGGGCACGCCGTCCTGATAGTCCCAGAGGCCGACCAGCGGACCGGCGCCGTGGCCGTGCATGCCGATCGGGTGGGAGTACATCGTGCCGTCGATCCCTTTGGCTTTCATGCGTGACAGCACGGATGCCAGGATCTCGTTGCCGGTGCGGCCCGGCTTGATCTCCTCCATTGCGAAATCCTGCATCGCGTTCGCGTTGGCGAGCGCTTTCTTCAGACCGGCCGGCGCGTCGGTCTCACCGGGCTTCAACACATACGCCATGTGTTGCGTGTCGGTGTTGAGGCGCGCCACCGTGATGCCCACGTCGCAGTGCAGCACGTCGCCCGGCAAGATGACGGGATCGTCACCGAGCGGGGTCTGGCCCTGGCGCTGCACTTCGATGCTGGGCTGGAACCAAGTGCCGAGCCCCTGATCATTCACGCGCTGGCGCCACCACCAGACCAGATCGCTCGTCTTCGTCTGGCCGGTGACAATCACCTTCTCCGAGAACATCGTCTGCGTCATTTGCCAGACGAGCGCGCTCATCTTGTTGAAGAACACTTCCTCATCGGGCAACCGCGATGCGATGAGCCCGAGCGGCAATGTCTCCGCGTCCTTGAACTTCGACGTCCACGTGGCGCCGAGCGCCTCGCTCATGCCCTGCAGTTCGCCGCTCGACAGCCCGTCGGTGAAGGCGAAGGTCTTCGAGCGATCGATGCCGATGACCGTCGGCTTGCGCTCCTCGACGACTTTCTTCAGCGCCTGCCACTGCTCGTCGCCCCACAGTTCGGCCTGTCGACCGCCCACGGCGGCCACCACCGGCTTGCTCGAGGTCACCGCCGTGAAGACGCCGCCCTGCGAGGTACCGCCGAGCGCGATGCGCTCGATACACGTGGCGCTCACGGGCGTCTTTGCGGCCGCGCATTTGTCGAAGAACACGTAGATGGTGCGCCGGCGTGCCGCGAACGTCTCGGGCGCGACGATCGACGAGAACACCGGGTCTTCGTTGTACTCCCGCATCGGCACGACCCACAGGTCGATGCCGCTCGAACGCATCAGGCCCGGGAGGAACGTGTCGAGCCGCTGCTTCAGCCATCTCTGCTGCATCGCCGCCTGATCGCGCAGCGTGCCGAAGGGATGCTCCGCCGCCGGCAGCGCCCCGGGCGCAAGCGGCCCCTGCGCAGACACGACCAACGGCAGCGCAACGACCAGCGCCGCCAACAGGGAACGACGAACCGTGGCGGGCGCCATCATTTGCCGGACCATTTCATCGACAGCGCCAGTACCTGCGGCCGAGTGGACGTGACGTCGGTCATCTTCGCCGGCGCGTCGCCGGTCTTGAACGTGACGGCGTACTGCGAGAACGAGTTGGCGGCAAACGTGCGCAGCACTTCGCTGAGGTTGACGCGGGGCACCATGATGGACCGGCCGCCGGAATTGGCCGTCAGGATCTTCAGGAGGTTCTCGCGCGTCGCATTGCGCTTGGTGTCTTCGGACACGGACACGGCCCACACCGTCGCGCCGGACTTCTGGACTTCATCCCCCACCACCTGGGGCTGCGTGGTGCTCGATTCCTTCGTCGGCTCCATGTTGATCGAGATGATCACCTTCCGCGTGGTGGGCGGCATCTTCGCGAACTGCTTCGACACCTCGACGAACGCTTCGTTCTGCACCGGGGCCGCGCTGCGCTGCGGCACGTACTTGCCCAGCGCCGCCTCGAGCTCCGGCAGGCTGGACGTAAACGGACGGACCGTATTCGCGGCGCCGCCGAACTCGGTGAATGAGAACTGGGTCTTCGGCTCCACGCTGAGCAGCAACTCGCAGAATGCCTTCACCGCTGCGCGAATGTCGCTCACCGCCGCGATGGCCGGCGCGGACGAGTCCAAGAGCACCGCGTAGCTGATCGGCTCGGTGGCGCGGGCCACTCCGACGACTTCACGAACGACGCCATCCTCTTTGACGACGAACTCGGCGGCCTTCATGTCGGGAATCGGGGCACCGGTGCCGTCCATCACCGACACGTAGATCACGCGCTCGCCGGGCTTCTGCAGACCGCGTGCCGCGGTCGGCACCACCATCGCGAGCGCCGCCACCGCCGCCAGGACCACCACCACAGATGTCGCCTTCGTTCGAACCATCGCGTCTCCTCCAACCCAATTTCGCCAGGTGCTCGGAGCACTCTATTCGGTCAGCGCCACTGCGCCAAGCCCCAGCTGCGTGTTACCCTCTGCGCCGAGCGGAGGACCATGGGCCTGTCATTGGCAGTCGCGGACGCGCGGGACCGGGAGGCCATCTACCGGTTGCGGCACGATGTCTACGCGCTGGAGATCCACCAGCACCCCGCCAACGCCGAGGCACGCCTCGCGGACGACCTCGACGGGTGGAACACCTACCTGGTGGCGCGCGACGGCGATGAGATCGCTGGTTTCGTCAGCCTCACACCTCCGGGATCCCCGAAGTTCTCCATCGACAAGTACTTCTCGCGGTCGTCGCTGCCGTTCGCGGTCGATGCGCGCACCTACGAGGTGCGACTCCTCACGGTGCTGCCGAAGTATCGCGGCCGCCCGCTTGCCTTTCTGCTGATGTACGGCGTGCTGCGCTGGGTGGAGGCGCGCGGCGGCGGCCTGATCGCGGCGATCGGACGTCGGGAAGTGCTGCCGATGTATGCGGAGTCGGGCCT
>CAYHEX010000225.1:0-7419 GCA_964355365.1 uncultured Solibacteraceae bacterium
TGTTGGTATCTGTGGAAACGGGCTCTGGCCCCCTCCGATGTAAGATCGCCTCCTCCCTGGAGGATCTGCATATGGCGTCGACGTCTCACTCCCACCGGTCATGGGTCTGGTTTGCCCGCACGGCTGGCAGCCTGGCGCTGGTTTCGGCTCTTTTCGTGTCGGTCTCACGCCCTCGCGCGGAGCAGGCGCAGGACGCGCCGAAAGACGCGCCCAAGGAAGATCCGCTCCCGCTCAAGCCCGACGGGAAGATCGAGTTCGCCACCGACGAGGGATCGTGGCTGTCGCTCGACGTGGCCCCCGACGGCAAGACGATCGTGTTCGAGCTGATCGGCGACATCTACACGCTGCCCTTTGCCGGCGGCCCCGCCGTCAACATCGCGAAAGGGATGTCGTTTGACAGCCAGCCGAAGTTCTCGCCCGATGGCAAGACGGTCGCTTTCATCAGCGATCGCAGCGGCGCCGAGAACCTCTGGGTGATGGACGCCGACGGCAAGAACCCGCGCGCCATCACCAAGGGCACGCGCACGAAATTCGCGTCGCCCACGTGGACGCCCGACGGCAAGTACCTCATCGCGTCGCGCAGCGCCGGCACCGCGGTCAACTCGCTGTGGCTCTACCACCGCGACGGCGGCTCCGGCATCGAGATGGTCAAGTCGGTCGCGGCCGCACCCGCCGGCGGCGCGGCGCCGGCTGCGCGCAGTTCGCTCGGCGCGGTGGTGTCACCCGACGGCCGCTGGGTGTTCTTCTCGCAGCGCACGGGTCTCTTCTCCTACAACGTCACGTCGGCGCCGTACCAGATCCAGCGCTTCGATCGCGAAACCGGCGAGACCGCGCGCATCACCGGTGCGCAGGGCGGCAGCATGCGGCCGCTCCTGTCGCCCGATGGCAAGTGGCTCGTCTACGCCACGCGCCTCGACATGAAGACCGGCTACCGCATCCGCGAACTCGAAACCGGCGACGAGCGCTGGTTGTTGTACGACGTCACGCGCGACGATCAGGAGTCGGCGGCCACGCGCGACACGATGCCGGGCGCCGCGTTCACACCCGACGGCAAAGAAGTCGTCGCCAACCTGAATGGCAAGATCGCGCGCATCGACGTGGCCACGGGCAAGACGATCGTGATTCCGTTTCTCGCCACGGTGGAGCAGGAGATCGGTCCGCGCGTGTACTTCGAATCGAAAGTCGACGAGGGCCCGGTGCAGGCGCGGCTCATCCGCTTTCCGCAGCAGTCGCCCGACGGCAAGCGCATCGTGTTCACCGCGCTCAGCAAGCTCTACGTGATGGACCTGCCGAGTGGGCAGCCGCGTCGATTGACCAACGCGACCGCCGGCGAGTTCGCGCCGGTCTGGTCGGCCGACGGCCAGTCGGTGGCGTATGTGAGCTGGGAACCCGAGGGCGGGCACATCTGGAAAGTGCCGGCCGCCGGCGGCACGCCGCAGCAACTCACGCGGCGCGCGGCGTTCTACTCAGATCTCGCCTGGTCGCCCGATGGCCAGCGCATCGTCCTGGTGAGCGGCGCGCGACGTGAACGCGTCGACGGCGAAGCGGGCGAAGGCCTGCAGCTGCGATGGATGCCGGCCGCGGGCGGCGACACCACGCTCATCGCGCCGATGACGGGCCGTTCGCCGCACTTCGCGAGCGCGTCGGATCGCGTGTACCTGTGGGCCGGCGCGACCGGCCTCATCTCGATGCGCTTCGACGGCACGGACCGCAAGACGCACGTGCGCATCACCGGACCGAGCACCGGCGGCGCCACGCCGCCCGCCGCCGAAGACGCGCGCATCTCGCCCGACGGCCAGTCCGCCTTCACCGTCGTCCAGAACAAGCTCTTCATCGTCACGATCCCGCGCGTCGGTGGTGATGCGCCGACGGTGGCGGTTACCGACGGGTCGTCGATGCCGGTGAAGAAGATGTCGATCGAGGGCGGCGAGTTCCTCAACTGGACGCCAGACGGCCGCGCCGTCACCTGGTCGCTCGGCGCCACGTTCTACCGGCAGGCCGTGTCGGCCGCACAGCCAGAGTCGTTCACGGCGAAGCTCGAGTTCCCGCGCGCAAGGCCGGAGGGCTCGGTGCTGCTCCGCGGCGCCAAGGCCATCACGATGAAGGGCGATGAGGTCATCGCGAAGTCCGACGTCCTCATCACCAACAACCGCATCGCGGCCGTCGGCGTGCAGGGCAAGGTGCCGTTCCCGGCGGGCACGAAGATCATCGACGTGACCGGCAAGACGATCATGCCCGGCTTCGTCGACGTGCACGCGCATCTGCGGCGTCCGGCGGGCATTCATCAAACGCAGGTCTGGTCGTTCCTCGCGAATCTCGCGTACGGCGTGACGACGACGCGCGATCCGCAGACGGGGACCAACGACACGTTCGTGTACGAAGACATGGTCGACACGGGCGAGATCATCGGGCCG
Organism: uncultured Solibacteraceae bacterium; assembly: GCA_964355365.1. Lineage (GTDB taxonomy): Bacteria > Acidobacteriota > Vicinamibacteria > Vicinamibacterales > SCN-69-37 > SCUN01. The sequence continues at coordinate 2,415 of CAYHEX010000225.1, forward strand.
CGCGTGTACAGCACCGGCCCCGGGATCTTCAACACGTCGGGTCTCGACGACCTCAACACGACGCGCGCGTTCATCAAGCGGTACAAGGAGCAGTACCACACCAACACCGTGAAGCAGTACATGGTGGGTGACCGCAAGGTGCGGCAGTGGGTGATCATGGCGTGCAAGGAATTCGGCCTCACGCCGACGATCGAGGGCGGGCTCGACCTCAAGCTCAACCTCACGCACATGATCGACGGGTACTCGGGGCACGAGCACACGCTGCCGATCCATCCGCTCTACAAGGACGTGATCCAGTTCGTGATCCAGTCGAAGACGTTCTACACGCCGACGATGCTCGTGGCGTACGGGGCGCCGTGGATCGAGAACTACTTCTACGAGACGACGGATGTGCACGGCAACGAGAAGTTGCGCCGGTTCACGCCGCACGCGGTCATCGACGGCGTGGCGCAGCGTCGTCCGCAGTGGTTTGCCGACGGCGAGTACGACATGAAGGCGATGGCCAAGGTCGTGGCCGACGTCGTGCACGGCGGCGGCCGCGCGGGGCTCGGCTCGCACGGCCAGTTGCAGGGCCTGGGCGCGCATTGGGAGCTCTGGGCGATGCAGTCGGGCGGCCTCACCACGCATGAAGCACTGCGCGTGGCCACGATGTTCGGCGCCGAAGCGCTGGGCTTCCAGAAGGATCTCGGCTCGCTCGAGGCCGGCAAGCTCGCGGACATCCTCGTGCTCGACAAGGATCCGCTCGCCGACATCCGCAACACCAACACACTTCGCTACGTCGTCAAGAACGGCGAGATCTACGTCGCCGACACGCTCGATCAGGTGTGGCCGAAGGCGAAGAAGCTCGACATGAAGTGGATGGGCGGCGGCGATTAGGGGGTCAGAGCCCTTTTCCACAGCCTTCAACAGTTGGGGGACACTGGTCCACTTTCGTGGACCAGTGTCCCCCAACTGTTGGTATCTGTGGAAAAGGGCTCTGACCCCCTCGCCTTTGACCCCCTTCTATTTCCGCAAAGTGAACCTCATCCCCGTCGCCCACGGGCATGTGGCCGTCGGCGTGATGCTCGCGACGCTCAGCACGAGATCCGACGCTGACGCCGTGCCGCTGATCGTGCTCGATCCCGTGCACGGCGTGGTGCTGCCGACGTTCGGCTGAGAAATCGTGAAACTGCCGCTCAGCGAAGCCGCGGGGACGAACGACATCGCGCCCGTTGCCAGACTCGACGCGGCCCACGTCCCTGACGCCGTCTGATTCGGCTGTAACAGCGTCAGTGTGACGTCCTCCGACAGAGTGACGCCGCCGGTTGTGTAGCTGAACGATCCCGTCCATGTGCCGTTGAGCGCGAGCGTCGTCGATGGCGCTGTCGGACTCGACGAGGAACCGCCGCAGTGGGCGAGAGCGAGCGCGCACGCGAGTGCCGCGATGCCGTTCGCCCACGTGCCACGCAGCCTCGACGCCATCATCGTGTGAACCTCGACGAGATCGTCCAGACGCCGCGGCCGTACGTGGCCGCGACCAGCGCGCGGTTCGCCGCGTTGTACACAAGGTCCATCACCGGCACGAGCGGCATCCCGCTTCCGTACGGCTGCCACGTGTTGGCTCCCGCATCGGTCATGCGGTAGATGCCGATGTCCGTTCCGACGTAGACCGCGCGCGGCGAGCCTGACACGCTCGTGTCCGGATCGATCAACACCGTATTGGCGGGAATGTCGGGCAGGACGTTCGAGATGTCGGCCCATGTCTGTCCACCGTCGTTCGTCCGGAACACGTGGCCGTTGCCCTGTCCGGACGCGTTGAAGCCTGAGTACGTCGCGTAAACGATCAACGGATTGATCGGATCGACGGCGAGGTCGGTCACGGGACGCACCGGCAGCGGAGACACGGTCGAGCCCGCAATCGAACTCCAGGTCGCGCCGCGATCCACCGTCTTCCAGATGTCGCCATTGAGCGCGCCGGCATAGACGATGCTTGACGAGGTCGGTGCGAGGGCGACTGTCGTGAAGTAGCCGCCCGCCGCGCACGCGCCGGACGCCCAGCAACGACTCGATGCGGCGACCGAGGGCGACGCTTGCGACCACGTGTCGGCGCGGTTGTCGGTGCGATACACGTGTTCGACGCCCATCCACAACGTGCTCGGCGCGTTGCGGTCGATCGACAACTTCGGGATGAAAGGCCCGGCATCCTGCAGATTCAGGCCCGACACGCGGTTGACGCAGGCGCTGCCGATGCCGCACCGGTAAAACTGAAACACCTGCGCGCCGTTGGTCGGCTGGAAGAACCACTCGATTTCCGAATACACCGTCGTCGAGTTTGGGGTCGGCTCGAACACGGTGTCGCCGCCGTCGCCGCCGTGATACATGGACCAACCCAACGGACCGCGGAACTGGACGCCGCCGTTGTCCTGCGTGCCGCCGAGGAGCAGCACCGGATTGCTCGGATGGGTCGCGACAGCGTAGAACTCCGTGATGGCCAACGTGTTGTTGATCGCCGCGAACGACGTGCCGTTGAGCCGGTACATGCCGCCGTCGTTGCCCGCGAGCAGCGTGCCGCCCGCGGTGAAGACGAGCGATGTCTGATCGCCGTGTGGCGCGCCCAGGCTCGTCCACGTCGCGCCGCCGTTGGTCGTCCGCACCACGTACCAGTTTGCGATGTACATCTCGTTCGCGTTGGTGGGCGAAATCGCGATGGCGAGCGGCCAGACGAAGCTGTTCGGTGTCGGCTTGGCCGTCTCGGTGAACGCGTCGCCGCCATTCGTGCTCCGGAACACCCGCGGCACCTGCTGGACGTCGTCGAGAAACGCGTACGCGACCACGTTGGCGTCGGTCTTCGCGATGGCCACGCGCGCGCGCGGCGTGTACGGGCCGAAGATCTCGGTGTGTCGTCGGTTCGGCACGATGTACTGGCCCGCGGAGGCGACCGTCGAGTGCGACCAGTTCACGCCCGCGTTGGTCGAGCGGTACAGCGCCATCGTCGCCGTTGCGTTCGCGCAGGCGGACGTGACGCACACGGGTTCGGCGACCGCCACGAAGAGGCGGCTGCCGTTGTTCGGATCGAGTGCGATGTCGCGGATCGTCGGCGCGCTCGGAGATCGCGTGGTTGTCACCGACGTGAAGTCCTGATCGTTGGCCAACTGAAGCATCGATCGCCACGTGCGCCCGCTGTCGTCGCTGCGCAGCACGTTGCTGAAGCCGATGAGGTAGAGCGTGCTCGTGTTGGGCGAACCGGCGTGGCCGGGATCGACCAGGATCTTGCCGCCGTAGGCGAGCGTCTGGCCGCCGGTCGTCGTGATGGCCGACTCGCTCCAGGTGGCGCCGGCGTCGGTCGAGCGCAGCAGCCGGCTCGCGTATGTTCGCGCCGCCGTCACCGCATAGAGGAGGCTGGGATTCTGCGGATCGATCGCGAGGGAAGCGATCGCGGGGAACGCGAGCGTCTCGTTGAGTCCCGTCCATGAGACACCCAGATTGGTGGACTTCCACACGCCACCATTGTTCGACCCGGCGTAGATGATGTTGGCGTCGGTCGGGTGTGTCGCGATCGACGTGACTCGGCCGGCGTAGGTCAGCCCGTTCGAGACGCCGATTGGTTGCGGGCCCATTTCGACCCACCGGTCGCTGCTCGTCGCGAACTTCGGCTGAGTGCCGCCCGCGCGTTCGCGCCACGCGGCTGCGGCGATCGTCAGTGCGTCGCGCGGCGCCGGCCGGTACGACGGATACTGCCGCTGCAGATCGAACCACTCGTCGCCATTGGCCGCCATCGGCGCCCGCACGATGGATGGTGTGCGCTCTGGTGTCGTCAGGAGCGTGACCGCGGCCATCCCCGCCGCCAGCAGCAAGGCCCTGTGCCTCATGCCGGAATGATACCGGCAACTGCAGTTGCCAACATCGGGAGTTAATTCGATGAATTAACTCCCGATGTTTTCTGGACCGAGCGTCGCCGTCGATCCGACGCCCAGGAGCTGCAAGGTGCGGATGATGTCACTGCGCAGAATCTGTATCGCGCGCGACACGCCCGGGCCGCCGGCGGCGCCGAGGCCGTAGGCGTAGGCTCGGCCGATCAGCACGGCGCGCGCGCCCAGGCACAGTGCCTTGACCACGTCACTGCCACGGCGAATGCCGCCGTCGAGCAGGACCTCGACGCGCGGGTTGAGGTGCGCAACCGCCTCCACCACTTCCGGCAGCACCTTGATCGTTGCCGCCACGCCGTCGAGTTGGCGACCGCCGTGGTTCGATACCACGACCGCGTCCGCCCCAGCATCCATCGCGCGCCGCGCATCGTCAGCCGTATGCACGCCCTTGACGACCACCTTGCCCTGCCACGCATCGCGAATCCACTTCAGGTCGTCCCAGCTCACCATCGACGCTTCGAGCGCGGCGGTCACATCGGCGTAGGGCATTGGCCCACTCGGTAACACGATGTTGGGAAACTTCATCAGTCCACCGTCGGCGAGATAGGCCGCAAGCCACTGCGGACGCGACAGGAACTGCAGAATGTGGGGCAGCATCTCGAGCGGCTTGCCCGACGCGAGGCTCTTCATGCCGTTGCGATGGTCGCGCTCGCGCAGGCCTGCCACTGGTGTGTCGATGGTGACGACGAGCGCGGAGCAGCCGGCGGTCTTTGCGCGCTCGATGGCCGCGCGCGCAACGTCGTGGCCGCCGACCAGATACAGCTGATACCAGACCGGGCCGCGCGTCGCCGCTTTCACGTCCGTCACATGGCAGCCGGAGAGCGTCGAGAGAATGTAGCCGGTGCCGGCCTCGCCGGCGGCGCGCGCGGCCACTTCTTCGCCGCGCGGATAGAACATGCGGCTGCTGCCGACCGGCGCCAGCAGGAACGGCAGATCGAGCCTCGTGCCCAGCACGGTGGTGGAGAGATCGCACGCGCGCGTGGCCACCGCGGAGCGCGGCCGGAACGTGACGTCCTCGAACGCGCGGCTGTTCTCGCGCAGTGTCACTTCGCCGTCGGCGCCACCGTCGATGTAGTCGAACGCAACCTTGGGGAGCCGCC
>CAYHEX010000226.1:0-7369 GCA_964355365.1 uncultured Solibacteraceae bacterium
CTGAAAGAAGGCGATCGGCTCGCGTTCTTCGACGTGCACCGCACCTGCGGCAAGTGCCTGGCCTGCACCGCGCATCGCACGCCGACGCGGTGTGTCCATCGCCGCGTCTACGGCATCACCGACTCGGCCACGGAAGGCCTCTACGGCGGATGGGCGCAGAAGGTTTACCTCGAACCCGGTGTCGTGATGGCGAAGTTGCCCGACGGCGTGGCCTTCGACGACTACATTGGCGGCGGCTGCGGTCTGCTGACGTCAGTGCACATCATTGAACGCTCGAAGATCATCATGGGCGACACGGTGGTGGTGCAGGGCGCCGGCGCCGTGGGGATGTGCACGGCGGCGCTTGCGCGCAAGGCCGGTGCGGGGCAGGTGATCGTGATCGGCGCGCCGCAGTCACGTCTGGATTTGTCGGTGAAGATGGGCGCGGACCATGTGATCAGCCTCGACCTGTCACCGGACGACCGGCTGGCGCGCGTCATGGAACTGACCAACGGCATCGGTGCCGACGTTGTGGTGGAAGCTGCGGGTTCACCGCGCGCATTCGAGGAAGGTGTGCGCATGGCGCGCAACGGCGGCGCGTATGTGATCGCGGGCCACTACACGAACACTGGCGATAGCACCATCAACGCGCACGAGCACATCAACCGCAAACACCTCGACATTCGCGGGTGCTGGGGCAGTGAGGCGGGACATTTTCTGCGCGCCCTGCAGATCCTCGACCGGTATCGCGGTGAGATTCCGTTCCGCGAGATCGGGGCGAAGACCTACGGCCTGACCGAGATCAACGAAGCGCTCGCGGTCGCTGCGGCGATGACGATTCCCAAGGCGCTTGTGGATCCGTGGCGGTAAGTCGGCCTGATCACGAACTCCGTCGTTCGTGGGGTGCGTGGGTGCGTCAAGTTCGTTAGGTTCTGTTCGGATGGTGCCTGGGTTCGTGGGGTGCGCGAGGAAAGCCCGACTCGGGCACGGCGTCCGGAGGAATGCTGTCATCCGAACCCAAGCGGATGACGCCCTTGCTGCCAAAAGTGAGCCGCGATTCACCGTTCGCGCAGAGATTCACAAATAGTAGGTACCGCGATCCGGGTTCGAACGTGATCGATGAATCTGATTCCATCGTGACTTCGACACCAGAGACAGTCGCCGTACCTGCCAGGATTGGCACTGCGAGCTGCTACCAGCAACGCTAACTGTTGGCGGAATATTGGAACTGCACCCAGGAAACGGGGCGGCCTTACGCTCCTGCAACTTCTCTGAGAGATCAAGAACCTGCCAAGTCTCGATGTAATCAGCGACGACCACCACTGGCTTCGTTGGTGATGACGTAGCAACGACGATGCTCGATTCCTGAAGTACTGTCGCCCAGCCCGTGATTGGGGCTTCCGCGATCAGTCGAATATTGGTGCTGGTTCGCCTTTCTTTGATCGCTTGTTCGACCGCTTGTCGGACGGGGCCTGCCGGAATGTTGTCGGGAATTTCCTGCGCGCACCCTGCGATACTCAACATTAGGCTGATCAACATCGCAGTACCGCTGGGGGTCATGCGCAGCGCTTCAGAGGGCTGTCGATGCCGACGATGTGGCTCCGCAGCCACTCTGAGGATTCTTTGTAGATCTCGAGGACCAGCGAGGTGCTCGCACCACCCGCGTTCAACTTGGCGACCCATCCGTCGAGTTTCGCCACCAGCAATTTGTGGGCTGTGCAATTCTGGCCCGTGGTTGGGCACTTGACGTCCTTCATGATCTGCTCTTCGCGCGCGAAGTGCTCGCGTGTGTATTTGTTCAGGAAGGCGATCATCGTGGCGAGCTGGTCTTTGGCCGTGCCGGCTTTCAGTGCGTCGCCGAGCAGGTTGATTTGTTTGATCAGGACTTTGTGATCGTTGTCGACGACGGTGTTACCGGTTTCGAGAGAGGCGTTCCAAGTGATCACGGTGGGGACTCCGCGAGAGGTGACGGGGGGGCTTTCAACTACTGCCTATTCAATCGGCAGGGCCTCACGGAACTTGAATCCTGATAGAAGGTTCGAGAGGTGCGTGGGTTCGCAAGGTTCGGGTGGTTCTGTTCGCAAGGTGCACGAGGTTCGTCAGGTTCGTGAGGGTGGTTCGTGAGGTTCGCACCCTCCCCGCACCAGACGAACCACCCTCACGAACCGCGCGAACCCTGCCGAACCTCTCGAACAGAACCTCACGAACCCCACGAACCTCACGAACCTCACGAACCTTATTTCTGTGCGAGCGCCCCTTCGATCATCTGCTGAAACTTCTCGAAGGGCTGCGCGCCGGACAACCGCGCGAGCGGCTTGAACTGGTTCGTGCCGGGCTCGGAACGGCCCACGAGGAAATACGGCGTCCCGTCGCCGCCGAGTGAGATCGTCAGGGCCGTGGACTGACGGACCAACGGCGAGTATTTATCAGTGGCCACGCAGGCGGAAAATGCGCCGGTGTTGAGGCCGGCCTCTTTCGCGCGCGCGAGCAGGTCCGCGGGCTGATGCGTGCCGGCCTTGCTGAACAGACGCGCGTGCAGGTCCCAGAACTTGCCCTGTTCGCCCGCGCAGCGCGCAGCCACGTGCGCGCGGATGGCCTCCGGATGGTTCTCGGCGATGGGGAAGTCGCGGAACCCGTACCGGATCTTCCCGGTCTGCACGTACGCCGCTTCGATTTGCGGCGACACCTGCGTGAAGTGCCGGATGCAGAACGGGCACTCGTAGTCGGAGAACTCGATCAGGACGACCGCGGCGTTCTTCGCGCCCTTGAGCTCCGTGCCGGTCAGGTCGAGGCTCGCGGGCAGCGGTCGCGGCTGCTGCGCCTGCGGCGGCTGCGCGCCGGGCGCGCCGCCGACGCGTTTGAGCAACTGCGCCTGCGTGAGCTTCAGGGCCTCGACGTCCTTGCGCAACGCGTCCACTTCACTCCGCGACGCGCACCCGGCGGCGAAGACGGCCAGGACGGCGACGACCGGTAGGCTGATCCACTTCTTCATGACAATCCCTCAACTTCATCGAGTGTGGCCACCGCGCGACGCATGTGCGGAATCGTGATCGACCCGCCGACGACGAGCGCCACGTTGAACGCTTCCAGAAATTCCGGCCGCGTGACGCCTTCTTCGCGGCAGCGGACGATGTGGTACGTGACGCAATCGTCGCACCGCAGCACGAGCGAGGCGACCAGACCCATCAGTTCCTTGGTCTTCACGGGCAGCGCGCCCGCTTCGTAAGCGCGCGTGTCGAGCGCGAAGAACCGCTTGATCTCGAGGTTGTCCGCCTCGAGGATGCGCGCGTTCATCTGCTCGCGGAACTTCCGAAATTCTTCCAAACGCTCACCCACGGTGATCCTCCACAGTTTGCATTGATGGCTTGCTGCTGACTGTGTGGAATTGTACGCTCACAGCGGCCCGCTGTTGCTGGACCACCTATGAGACGCACACGCATTCTCGCCACCGCCGGTCCGTCCACGCCGCTCCCCGTCCTCCGCGAGTTGATTCGCGCCGGTGCTGACGCGTTCCGGCTGAACTTCTCCCATGGCACGCACGAATCCCACGCGGCGATGTTCGCATTGATCCGCGAGGCGGCCATGGCCGAGGGGCGGCCGGTCGCCGTCGTGCAGGACCTCGGCGGGCCCAAGATCCGAACGGGCGATCTGTCCGGGCCGTTCACGCTCAACGGCGGCGACAGCCTGATCATCGCCCCGGGCACCTTCATGGGCGGGCGCGGCCGCGTGGCCTGCAGCTTTGAGGCCCTGTTCACCTCGGCCCGCGTCGGCGATCGCCTGCTGGTCAACGACGGACGCATCGAACTGGAAGTGGTCGCCGCAGGGCCGGATGGCCTCGACACCCGGGTGCTGGCCGGCGGCGTGCTGTCGAGCCACAAGGGCATCAACCTGCCCGGCGTCACGATCCGCACCTCGGCGGTAACCGCGAAAGACGAGGCCGACCTGAAGTTCGGCATCGAACTTGGCATCGACTTCGCGGCCGTGAGCTTTGTGCAATCGGCCGACGACGTGTCACATGCCCGCCGGGTGGCGTCGCAGGCCGGCGCGCCGGATCTGCCGATCATCGCCAAAATCGAGCGGCCGCAGGCGGTGGAACAGATCGAGTCGATTCTCGACGTCGCCGACGGTGTGATGGTGGCGCGCGGCGATCTCGGGGTGGAACTCCCCTTGGAGAAGTTGCCGGCCGCGCAGAAGCGGGTGACGCACGCGGCGCGCGCGCGCGGCGTGCCGGTGATTGTGGCGACGCAGGTGCTCGAGTCCATGATCGTCGAGCCGAGGCCGACGCGCGCCGAAGTCACCGACGCGGCGCATTCGGTGGACGAACGCGCGGACGCGATCATGCTGAGCGCCGAAACCGCGGTGGGTGCGTATCCCGTGCGCGCGGTGCAGATGCTCGACGCCATCATCCGCGAGGTGGAGGCGATGCCCGATCATGCCGATGTGCCGCCGGACGCGGCCGCTCGGAACCGTCCCGGCCGCCCCCTGTGCGAGGCCGCGGTGGCGCTTGCGCAACGCGCCGGCGCCGTCGCGATCGTTGCGATGACCGAGGCCGGCAAGACGCCGCGCATGCTGGCCGCGCTCCGGCCGGAGGCGCAGGTGCTGGCGGCCACGCCCAACGCGCGCACCGCCGCGCAACTGTCGCTCACGTGGGGCGTCACGCCGGTGATTACCGGCGCGATGACGATTCCCGGCGTGCGCGACACCCTTCGCCACCGCGGCATCGTTCGCCAAGGCGACGTCGTCGTCTTCGTGTCCATGCATCCCAAACTCAGCCAGGACGGCAGGAACTTCATTCATCTTGAACGTATTTAGCCGGGCCGTTCGGCTCATCGTCGATTACTCGCTGCTCCTGATCGCCGGCGCGCTGACCGCGATCGTCTGGGCCAACGTTGACAACGCGTCCTACGCGGCCGTGGCGCACGCGATGCACTTTGCCGTGAACGACATCGGCATGGTGTTCTTCTTCGCGCTCGCGACCAAGGAGGTCGTGGAAGCCATGCTGCCCGGCGGAGCGTTGTCATCGCCGCGGCAGGCCGCGTTGCCGCTGCTGGCGGCGGTGGGCGGCATGCTGCTGCCCGCCGCGATCTTCGTCGTGGGCGCGAATTGGTCGCACCACGAAGAGCTGATGCGCGGCTGGGCGATTCCGTGCGCGACCGACATCGCGTTTTCCTATCTGGTCGCTCGACTGATTTTTCCCAGGAATTCGCCCGCGATTCCGTTTCTGTTGCTGCTGGCGATTGCCGACGATGCGCTCGGGCTGATCGTGTTGGCAATTTGCTATCCGAGCGGGCCGCTCGCCCTCTGGCAGTTGCTGCTGTGGATGGCGCCGGCCATCGGCATCGCCTGGTTCATGCGGCGGCGACAGGTCGCGAGCTTCTGGTGGTATCTGGCGATTCCCGGCACGCTGTCGTGGATCGCGCTCTACACCGGCGGCATTCACGCGGCGCTGGCGCTGGTGCCGATCGTGCCGTTCATGCCGGCCGCCCGCAAGGACCTGGGCTTGTTCGAGCCCAGCGAAGAGTTCCGCGCGGATACGCTGGATCGCTTCGAGCATGCGTGGAAGATTCCGGTGCAGGTGATGCTGTTCTTCTTCGGCCTGGCGAACGCGGGCGTGCCGCTGTCGAGCGTGGGGTCGCCGACGTGGCTCGTGCTGGCGGGTTTGTTGCTGGGCAAGCCGATCGGCATCGTCGGCATGACCCTGCTGGGAGAGTTGGCGGGACTTCGCCGAGCCGTCGGCCTCGACTTACGAGCGCTCGTGGTTGTGGGTGTGGCGGCGGGAATCGGCTTTACGGTGGCGCTGTTCTTTGCGACTGCGGCGTTCCCGCCGGGTGTGCTGCTGGACGAAGCGAAGATGGGCGCGCTGCTCAGTTTCCTGGCGGCGCCCCTGGCAATTGTCCTGGCGCGGATGCTGGGCCTTCGGCGAAACGCTTGAGCGCCATGAGCGACATCTGCCACCCGCGCGAGATCACGACATAGTAACGGCGCCAGCGCGGGGACATGTCCTCGCCTTCCTGACGGACATGCAAGCGGCACCCCGCGCCTTCCGGGATGCACTGCACGTGCAGCGTCATGGGCCCGAGCGGATCGCCTTCGGGTGGCAGCCAGGACGCATCAGCCACCTGGAATTCCTGCCCCGGCCGAATGTCGATGATCGTGCCGAAGAATGTGCCGCCGAGCGGACCGAGCAGGTCGTCGCGGTACGGCGTGGTTTGCCACTGCAGTGCGTAGACGCCGAGCGGCACGGGGGTGGTGACCGAATGTGTGGTCTGCCACCAGGCGCGCAACGCATTCGGGTCAAAGAAACAGTCGAACACACGCGTCGGCGGCGCTTCGATGAGCAAGCTCTGTTCGAAGCGGCCGCCGGCGTCGTGCACAGCCTTTGGCATCGACTACTGCTTGTTGCGGAGCGACTGCGAGTAGGCCACGATCGCCCACACCTGCTCCTTGGTCGAATCTTCGCTGAGCGGCGGCATCTTCGGGGTCACGCGGCCGTTCCAGATCTTGTAGAACACCACGCCATCGGCATTCTTTGCCAGTCGCGCGAACGGCGTCAGGTCCATGTCAGCCGCGTGTTCCGGCTCGGCATCCGGGCCGTCGCCCTTGCCGGTCTTGCCATGGCAGCGTTGGCACTTGGCTTCGTAGAGCTTCTTGCCGCCGGCCATGACCGCGTCGTTCACCGTCAAGGGGTTCTTCTCGGCACTGGCCGTGGCGGGAATGTTCCAGCCACCGGGCCGGGCGGCTCCCTGAGCGGACACTGTTACGACCAGCACGCCGAGAAACACGATTAGCGCGCCAACCATCAATACACGTTTAATCACGATACGAACTCCTCTGTACAAGATATTACGACGGGTAGATCAAGAACCTTTCTCGGACCGTGAGGAACTCGGCCCCCTCGGACCTCCACTCGGCCGCGAGCGCGCGCGGATCCACCCCGGATTCAAGGGCTTCGCGCAATCTCGGCGACCCCGACAGAATGTCGATCGGCCGCTTCACGTATTCGTACTCGTAGGGTGGCTCCCGCCAGGCGAACGCGGACGAATCCGCCCGCCGGAACGCATCGATGAGCACCACGCCGGCTTCCACGGCCGGGAACAGCCGCCGGTCGGTGACGTGCATCTGCACGCCGCCGCAGGTGACCCGCGCGTGCTTCTGGAACGTCGGCTCGAACGCGTGCGCACGGAAGTGCACGCCCGGCAGCGCGATCGCATTCAGCGAGTCGGCGAATCCATCCGGATCGGTGATCCATGGCGCGCCGATCAACTCGAAGGGCTTGGTCGTGCCGCGGCCCTCGGAGACGTTGGTGCCTTCGAACAGCACGGTGCCGGGATAGACCACGGCGGCGTCGAGCGTCGGGAGGTTGGGCGACGGCAGCACCCACGGCATGCCG
>CAYHEX010000227.1:0-7320 GCA_964355365.1 uncultured Solibacteraceae bacterium
TCTGCCGCCGGCGCTCGACAACGAAGGGGCGTTTGCCGGCAGCGGCACGAACATCGCGGTGTTCGGCAAGGACCACGCGTGGATCGGCACCGGCGCGGGGCCGAAGAGCCGCATGCTGCACACTGGCGATCGCGGTAAGACATGGACGGTGGTCGACACGCCCATCGTCGCGAACGCGTCGACGGGCATCTTCTCGGTCGCATTCCGCGACGCGCAGCACGGCGTCGCGATCGGCGGCGACTACAGGACGGAGAAGGTGGGCGTCGACAACGCCGCCATCACCAGCGACAGCGGCAAGACCTGGACGCTTGTGAAAGTCTCGGGCTTCCGTTCCGTCGTCCGCTACATTCCCGACGCGACCACATCACTGATCGCCGTCGGTCCGCAGGGTGCTGATATGTCGACTGACGATGGCAAGACGTGGACGCCGGTTGAGATTCCGGCGCCAATGACAGGCTGGCACACGTTGAGTCTCGCGCCGAGCGGCAAGGTCGGATTCGCCGCGGGAGGACGCGGGGCGGTGGCGAGGTTGGACGTCAAATAGGCTGTTGTCGAGCGGCTTGACACACGCCTTGACTTACGCTTGACACACGGATTCTCTCGAGACGATTTCGCTCTGAGTGTGATGGCCGGATCGATGCGCGTCGCGCGACGAAGGGGCACGTGTACCGGTCGTTCGTGGGGTTCGTTGGGTTCGTGAGGTTCGTGGGGTTCTGTTCGGAAGGTTCGTTAGGTTCGTAGGGTTCGTGAGGGTGGTTCGTCAGGTTGGTTCGTGAGGTTCGTTCGGTTCGGCTCCCGCGGTACGCGGGCCGGCCGGCTTTCCGAGGCCGGCGTTCCTACTCGGCTCGCAACGCCTCTGCCGCGTCGATGCGCGTGGCTCTCCGCATTGGAATCAGAACGGCGATCGCAGAGGCCATCACGAGCACCGCGACGCTCGCTGCGATCGACATCGGGTCGCGGGGCGTCACGTGGAAGAGCTGTGATGCGAGCAGCGTCGCGAGCCACAACGACGCGATCAGGCCTGCGGCGACGCCGATCGCCAGCGGACCGAGAGCGTCAACGATCACCAATCGACGGATGTTCCTGATGTCCGCGCCCATCGCCAGGCGAACACCGATCTCCCGTCGTCGCTGATTCACCGCGTACGAAGAGAGACCGTACAGACCGACGGTGGCTGTCAACAGACCGAGCGCTGCCAGTATGCCGAGCAGGATCGCGTAGAAGCGTGGTGAGCTCGCCGGATCGAACTCGGCGTACAGGCCGTCCGGCGTGCCGATGCGACGCACGGTGACGCGGGGATCGATCGCATGGACAAGCGTGCGGACGGCGGCGGCGACTTGGGTCGACTGGTTGTCGACGCGCAGCACGAGCGACGTCTGTACGTTGCTCTGCGAGGCGGGAAAGAACGTCTGCACATCGTCACTCGCGAGCGCAATCGTTCGCAGCCGACGAACGACGCCGACAACTGTGTAGAGATCCGTCTCGGTGCCCCGCTGCAGTCGCTCGCCCACGGCGCTGCGGTCTGGCCACAACTGCCGGGCGAGATTGTCGCTGATGATGACCACGTGCGGCGCCGACGGTCCGTCGACGGCGCTGAAGGAACGGCCCTCCGTGATGGCAATGCCCGCCACCTCAAAGTAGTTCGCGCCCACGCTGTAGGCGCTGATCTTCACCAGCACAGACCGGTCGGGGCGTCGCTCCGCAGACAACGGGATCGTGGATGTGCCGCCGGCGCTCGGCGGCATGCCGATCGCCCCGCTTCGCACGCCGGGCAGCGAGGGAAGCCGCGCCAGCAGTTCGTCGACGATCGCCGATCGCTGGCTGGCTTCGGGAAACAGCCGTGACGGGATGTCGAGGGTCAGGTAGCCCAGGTGGCCCTCGTCGAAGCCCGCGGGTGTCGAGACCAGACGCCACACGCTGCCCGTGAGCAGAAGGGCGCCGACGAGCAGGACGAGTGTCAGGGCGATTTGCAGCGATTGAAATGCGCGACGCACGCGCCGCTGCGCGCGCGACAGACCGGCAACGCGCTGCCCGCCGGCGAGCAGGCCGTCGGCGGCGATCGCGGCCGACGCGCGAATGGCGGGTGCGATGGCGCACAACACTCCAGTAACAAGCACGGCGATCGCGCCGACACCGAACACGCGGAGATCGGGCGCGGGCAGCGCCACGGAGAGCATGGACTGCGCCAGCTTGGCCGGCATCAGCATCGGGATCGCGCGAATGCTCCACCACGACACGAGTGCTGCCTCCACGCCGCCGAGCGCCGCCAGCACCATCCCTTCGACAAAGAACTGACGCATCAACTGCAGCCGACTGGCGCCAAGCGCTGCGCGCACGGCGATCTCGCGCTGGCGGGAGATCGTGCGCGCCAGCAACAGGTTGGCGACATTGGCGCAGGCGATGAGCAGCACGAAGGCCACGGCGCCCGTCACACTCAATAGCATGATGCGAGTGGCCGCCGGCGCTCTGTTCCACCCGACGCCGTCGATCTTCAGTTGCAGCGAAGCGGTGTCCGCGGATCGGCGGAGCAAGGCGGCGTCGAGGTCACGCTGGGCCTGCGCGGCCGCGAGCCCCGGCCGCAGTCGAGCGATGACGTTGTCGGCCGTGCGTTCGTCGATTGGCAGCCACGCATCGGCGTCTGCGCCGACGACGGTTCGGAGCGTGGGCGGCATGACACCGACGATGACGCAGTTGCGATCGGCGAGCGCCATCGGCGCGCCCAGCACATTCCCGTCGCGGCCGAACGCACGCTGCCAGTACGAGTCGCTGATGATGATCGCGTTTCCGGCCCGTACATCGTCTGGCGTGAACGACCTGCCGAGTTGAGGTGAGACGCCGAGAAATGCCGGCAGCGTCGGCCCGAATCCGCCGATCCAGGGACTCTGATCGGAGCCGGTCGCCAGAGCGATTGGCCGAGCGGTGCCGTACGCCTCGGCGCCTTCGAACACAGACGGGATCTCGCGGAGGGTCTGCACTCGCGAGCCGTCGAGTTGGATGGGGATCTGCTCGCCGCTGCGCGTGCGCGCGACACGATAGACATCCACTAGGCGGTCGGCGTCTTTGTAGGGCACCGGCCGGAACATCGCCGCATCGACGACACTGAAGATGGCGGTGTTGGCGCCGATGCCGAGCGCAAGCGTGAGGCTCGCGACGAGCGCGAACCCCGGCGCGCGCCGCAATCCCCGAACCGCGTACCGCGCATCCTGCGAGAGCTGTTGCCACATGCGCGGAATCCAGGTCGCGCGACTGTCTTCGCGCGCCAGCGTCGTGTTTCCGAGCTGCCGCGCCGCCTGCCATCGCGCATCGCGCGCAGATCGACCGGCTGTGGTGAGCTCCGCTTCAGCAAGCGCGCGATGCTGCTCGAGTTCGTGCGCAAGATCGCGTTCGAAGTGGCGGTACTTGATCCGGGCGCGGAGGCGACGGAAGAAGGCGCGCATGGTCGTCTACGCCGTCTGCAGGACGCGCTGAATGGCGGCCACGAGCTGATCGAACTCTTTGCGCTCAGCCGCCAGGTGTTTCCGGCCGGCCTTCGTGATCGTGTAGTAGCGCGCCCGGCGGTTGTTCTCGCTCGTCGCCCACTCGGCGTCGAGGTAGCCGTTGAGCAGCAGGCGTTGCAGGGCAGGATAGAGCGAACTCTCGCCCACTTGCAGCACATCGGCGGACAGCAGCTTCAATCGCTGCGCGATGCCATAGCCATGCATCGAATCGCCCGCGACAATGCGCAGCACCAGCAGATCCAGTGTGCCGGGCAACAGATCAGGAACCGTGACGGCCATTGCGCTCTCCCATCGGTAGACGATGGGAGAGTAGGGCCGGGAGCGGGTTGATGTCAACTCCCATCGTCAGGCGATGGGAGAGGGCGGGACTCTGGACCGGACCCTGAACTCTGGACCGGACCCTGGACTTTGGACTCTGGACGCTGGACTACGTCGTCTGCGCGTCGCCCTTGAAGAGTGCTTCCGTCTCTTTATTGAACAGCACCCACAGACCGTAGATGCCGAGGATCGTGCCAAACGGGACCGAAATCAGACTGAGCGCGCAGAAGATGATGCTCAGGATCCGGCCCCACGACTTGAACGTCAGCATGCCGATGCCGCATGCCACGCCGAGCGCGCCTCCGACCCCGAACAAGCCCGCCAGACCCGCGCCGAGAAACCCCAGAACGGCGCTGCCAACCTCGGCGTCGGGCTCACCCGATGCGCCCACGAACGCCCCGAGTAGGCTGAATCCCATGCCCACGCCCAGCGCGAACAGCACGCCGAGGCCGCCGAAGACGAGTTGCAGCACGCCAAGCACTTTCACGTGGGTCCGCATGCCTAGTCCTGATCGTCCGGTTCTTTCGACGCAACGTCGTCGAAGTCCTTGAGTGGCGTGTTGTCTTCCTCGACGTCGTACATCGAGTCCATGCGTCCGGAGAAGCGCTCCTTGATCGGGCCCTTCGGCCCGCGCTCCTTGCTTTCCCAGCGCTTCTCGGTGCCGGCGCTCTTCTTCTTCGGCGGACCGAAGTTGCGCGCGCGATCGCCGACCGCTCCGGGAGGACCAAAGCCACCGCCCGGCATGCGCGGAACAAAGGGGCCGCTGGGACGAGGTCCACCGAAACCGCCGCCCGGACGGGGAGGACCGCCAGGTCCGCGCTCTTCACGCGGCCGGGCCTCGCTCACCGACAGGCTACGCCCCATGAACGGCTGCTGGTTGAATTTCACCACCGCCGCTTCTGCGAGAGGACGCTCGTTGTATTCCACGAACGCAAATCCGCGGGGACGACCGGTTTCACGGTCAACAGGAATGACGACCTGAGATGGGTCACCCACGGTCGCGAAATGCGCACGTAGATCCGCCTCAGTGGCCCCGTAGGGCATATTGCCAACAAACAGACGCACAGCCACGGACATTGTCCTCAGTGTGTTGTAGATCGATGGGGGTTGACGAACACGATACTCACGAGCAGGTATATGGGGGAAGGGGGATGGTGATCCGGGAGGGAGAATAACACAATTCCCCGCTGTAGTAACATCGACGGCTTGACCCCCTTCTTCAGGACCACTCCGTAGCCCTATGGCGCAGCTCGTCGTCCGCGGGGCCCGTACGCACAACCTGAAAGGTGTGGACCTGACACTGCCGCACCGGCAGCTGATCGTATTCACCGGGGTCAGTGGATCGGGTAAGTCATCCCTCGCGTTCGACACCATCTACGCCGAAGGGCAGCGCCGCTACGTGGAGTCGCTGTCGGCCTACGCCCGCCAGTTCCTGGAGCGGATGGAGAAGCCGGACGTCGACAGCATTGAAGGGATCGCCCCGGCGATCGCCATCCGCCAGAAGAACAGCATCCGCAACCCCAGGTCCACCGTCGGCACCACCACCGAAATTCACGACTACCTGCGGTTGCTCTGGGCGCGCGTCGGCCGGACGATCTGCCGCCAGTGCGGCAAGGAAGTCGAGCGCGAGTCGCCGGACATCGTCACCTCGGTGTTGCTCGGCTTGCCGCTGGGCACGCGGCTGATGATCGGCTTCGACCTGCCCGTGATCACCACGGCGCTGCCCGCGCACACGAGGGACGCCGAGGCCGACGAGTCGGGGGACGACGCGGACGACGTAGTGCCGGCGGCTCCGGCGGACGGCCTGCGCGAGACGCTCGAGAACTTGCGCAAGCGCGGCTTCGGCCGCCTGCTCGTGGGCGGCCGCGCGGTGGCGATTGATGACGCCATCGCAGAGATCGAGTCGCTTCGCGGCGCCGCCCAGCTGTCGGTGATCGTCGACCGCCTCCGCGCCGAGCCCGAGGGGCGCGTGCGGCTGACCGATTCGATCGAGACCGCGTTCCACGAAGGCGACGGCGCCTGCTTCGCGCTCGAGGTGGATGACGCGGGAGACGTCGCGAAAACGCATCGGTTCAGCGAGCGCTTCGAATGCCGCACGTGCGGGATCCAGTACGAGATCCCGCAGCCGCGGTTGTTCTCGTTCAACAATCCGTTCGGCGCGTGCCCCACCTGTCACGGCTTCGGCAACACCATCGAACTCGACATGAATCTGGTCGTGCCGGATCCGGAGTTGTCGATCAGCGACGGTGCGATCGAGCCGTGGACCAAGCCGCACTATCGGTCGGCGGTCGCCGAACTCAAGAAGGCGGCCAAGGCGGCGGCGACAGCCGGCGAACCCACGGTGCGCCTCGATGTGCCGTGGTCGGCACTGACCGACGATGAGCGCGCGCTCGTCGCGAAGGGCTTTGGCGATTACGAGGGCATCGACGGGTTCTTCCGCTGGCTCGAGCGGAAGAAATACAAGGTGCACGTCCGGGTGTTTCTCAGCCGATACCGCGGCTATCTCACCTGTCATGACTGTGGCGGTGCGCGGCTGCGCCGCGAAGCGCGCGACGTGCGCGTCGGGGATCAGACGATCGACACCGTCTGTGCGCTGACGGTGAAGCGCGCCGTGGCCTTCTTCAGCAGCCTGGCGCTCTCCGAGAAAGACGCGGCGGTCGCCGACAAGATCCTGCGGGAGATCAATCGCCGCCTCGGCTTTCTCACCGACGTCGGCCTCGACTACCTCACGCTCGACCGGTTGTCGTCGACGCTGTCGGGCGGCGAGTCGCAGCGCATCAATCTCGCGACGTCGCTCGGCTCCGCGCTCGTCGACACGCTCTACGTGCTCGATGAGCCGTCGATCGGCCTGCACCCGCGCGACAACGAGCGCCTGATCGCGATCCTGCGACAACTGCGCGATCAGGGCAACACCGTCATCGTCGTCGAGCACGACGCGGACATGATTCGTGTGGCCGACTACGTCGTGGACCTCGGCCTGGGCGCCGGCGAACACGGCGGGCGCATTCTCTACGCCGGCGACTTCGCGGGCCTGCTCAAAGACACACGGTCGCTCACGGCGCGGTATCTGCGCGACGACCTCGCAATTCCCACGCCACAGGTGCGTCGTCGTCCGCTGATGCAGAAGATCCGGCTGAAGGGCGCGACCGAGCACAACCTCAAGGACGTCGACATCGACATCCCGCTCGGCGTACTCACGTGCGTGACCGGCGTCAGTGGTTCGGGCAAGAGCACGCTCGTGCACGACGTGATCTACGCGGCGTTGAAGCGGATCAAGGTCGGCCGCGGCGAATGGGACAAGCCCGTCGGGGCGCACCGATCGATGGAGGGCGCCGAGTACGTCACCGACGTGATCCTCGTGGACCAGCAGCCGATTGGCCGCACGCCGCGCTCGAATCCCGTGACGTACATGAAGGCGTTCGACCCGATTCGCGAACTGTTCGCCGCGACGAAGGACGCCAAGGCGCGCACGCTGACCGCGAGCGCGTTCTCATTCAACGTCCCC
>CAYHEX010000228.1:0-7271 GCA_964355365.1 uncultured Solibacteraceae bacterium
GCGACCAACGGCGTGCAGATGGTGAAGCTGGAGAGCTACCAGCGCGGCGGCAGCTTCGCGGCGACCGAATTCTACGCCGACGTGGTCGGCCGCCCGGGCGAAACGGGGCTGGATCACGCGCTGGAGGAGCTGGGATTCCACTCCAAATGGGTTCGGCTGATCGGCACCTACCCCCAGGCGCGCGCTCGGAACTGACATGGTTCGCCGGCGCGCGCTGCTGACGCTGTCGATCTCGCTGATGGGCGGCGCCACGCTGATCCTCGGCCTCCTCCCCACCTACGACCAGATCGGCATCGCGGCACCCGCGCTCCTCCTCCTGATGCGACTCGCCCAGGGCTTCTCGCTCGGCGGCGAATTCACCGGCTCGATGGTCTACACGACCGAAGGCTCGTCGCCGCTGATGCGCGGCCTCATCAGCAGCTCGACCGCCGCCGGCACGACGATGGGCTTCATCCTCGGATCGGGAACGGCCTATCTCATCAACGCGATGATGACGCCGGACGACGTCAACACGTGGGGATGGCGCATCCCGTTCGTCGGCAGCATCGTGTTCCTGATCGGCGGCTACCTGCTGCGGCGTGGCATTGTCGAAACCGAAGAAGGCCTCAAGGCGATGGCCATCCGGCCCAAGCTGCTGCCGTCACTCATCGCCGACTGGAAGCCCATCGTCCAGACGTTCGGCATCGTGGCCATGACCAACGCGGCGTATTACATGACGTTCACGTTTGCCGTGGAACGACGCAAAGCGCTGGCCGGCGCGGCAGGCTGGGAGTTCCTGCTGGCCAACACGCTGAGCCTGTTCGTGGTGCTCTTCTCGAAGCCGCTCGGCGGATGGCTGTCGGACAAGGTCGGCCGCCGCAAGCTGATGATGGCGCTCACGGTCGTGGTGATGGCCAGCATCTACACGTCGCTCAACATGATGCTCTACGGGACGCCGACGGCCTTCATTCTCGGCCAGATGATCCTGGCGATTCCGCTCGGCATGGCGCTCGGTCTGCAGGGCGCGATGCTCGTGGAGATCTTCCCGCTGCGCTCGCGCGTGACGTCGATGAGCGTGGCCTACAGCATCACGCTCGCGCTGGCCGGCGGCACCGCACCGCTCGTCTCCACCTGGCTGATCGACACGCTCGGCCACCCACTGGCGCCCGCCTACTACATCATGGCGTACGGCCTCATCGGCCTCGCCATCATGTGGCCCATGGCGGAGACGAACTCAAGGAGACTAGATCAGTGAGCGGACAGGATTAGGGCAAAGGGCAGAGGGCAGAGGGCAAAGGCGAGGAAGAAGGTAACAGGTCATAAGAAGGAAAAGGGCCGAAGGTCCTTTTCCCTTTGACCTCTTCCCTCGCCTCTGCCCTTTGCCCTCTGCCCTTTGCCCTTCTCTCCTACTCCGCCCCCCTACGCCGACATTCGCCTGTGCACCGGCAAGTAGATTTCAAACCAGTCGGCCGCGCGATGGGCGACGTGTTCGAGCGTGCCCGGCTCCTCGAACAGATGCGTTGCACCCGGCACGAGCGCAACCTCGACGTGCGGGTTCATGCGCTCGGCGGCCACGTTGTTGAGCCGGATGACGTCCATGTCCCGGCTGCCGACGAGGAATAGCGCCGGCGACGCTACTTCGTCGAGCGCGCGGCCGGCCAGATCCGGCCGGCCGCCACGGGAGACCACCGCCCGCACGACCAGTGGACGCTCGGCCGCGGCGATGAGCGCCGCCGCCGCACCGGTGCTTGCCCCGAAGAGCCCAATCGGCAGATGCCGCAGTTCCGGCCGCATCGCGATCCAGTCGATCACGCCAACGACGCGCTGTCCGAGCCGCGGGATGTCGAAGCGGTACTGCGAGGTGATCTCATCTTCGAGTGCTTCGTCTGACGTGAGCAGATCCACGAGCAGCGTGCCGAAGCCGTGACGGGTCAGTTCCTCGGCCACATAGCGATTGCGTGCGCTGTGCCGGCTGCTGCCGCTGCCGTGGGCAAAGATGACCAGGCCAATCGCACGCGCGGGCACATGCAGATCGGCGTCAACGAAGATGCGGCCAAGAGGAATCCGAATCGGCTGGGGAGTTTCGAGATGGGTGCGCATGAGACGCCTCGGAGAATTCTGACCTTCATGAATTTTTGAACGCGAATTGCGTACCAACGCTGAACGCCGGCGGCGCTGGAGATAACGCCGGCGAGAGAAACGCGTCAGGGGGTTTTCCCGCGCCCCCGCGGGTGGATAGTCCTCAGTCGAAAATCCGTCAGGCATATACTGCACGCGTTCATGTCAACGCATCCGGCCATCGAAGTCGCGGGCCTGCGCAAACGGTACGGCGCGACCGTGGCGGTCGATGGCATTTCGTTCGACGTTCAGGACGGTGAGATCTTTGGACTGATCGGACCAAACGGCGCCGGCAAGACCACGACACTCGAATGCATCGAAGGCGTTCGCCACCCCGATGCCGGCACCATCTCTGTGCTGGGGCTCAACCCGGCGCGCGACGCCTACCAGCTGCAGCAACGCGTGGGTGTCCAGTTGCAGGAAGCGCAACTGCAGAAGCGCATCACCGTTCGCGAGGCCGTCGCCCTGTG
This sequence comes from uncultured Solibacteraceae bacterium, assembly GCA_964355365.1. GTDB lineage: Bacteria > Acidobacteriota > Vicinamibacteria > Vicinamibacterales > SCN-69-37 > SCUN01. The sequence goes on from CAYHEX010000228.1 coordinate 2,568, forward strand.
GGCGTCGCTCTACAAGACGAGCGTCGACCCCGCCCGGCTGCTCGAACAGCTGGGCCTCGGCGACAAGCGCAACGCGTGGTTCATGACGCTCTCCGGCGGACAGAAACAGCGCCTCTTCATCGCGCTCGCGCTGATCAACGATCCCGAACTCGTGTTTCTCGACGAACTCACGACCGGGCTCGATCCGCAGGCGCGCCGCGCGATCTGGGAACTCGTCCGCGGCATTCGCGCGCGAGGCAAGACCGTGTTCCTCACCACGCATCTGATGGAGGAAGCCGAGCGGCTCTGCGACCGGGTCGCCATCATCGACCACGGCCGCATCGTGGACATCGACTCGCCGGCCGGACTGATCCGACGCCACTGCCCCGAGCGCACAGTCATCATCAGCAGCGGCGACGCGCATGCCGAAGCTCAGCTGCGGGCGCTGCCCGACATCGCGGTGACCGTAAGCGATGACGGGCTGCTGTCGTTGCGAGGCGCCGGCGATGACCTGATCACGCGCGTGATTCAGTGCCTGGCCGACCACCGCATTCAGGTCACCGACTTCCGCATCGTCACGCCCACGCTCGAAGACGTCTTCCTCAAGCTCACCGGCCATTCGGTGCGGGAGTAGCCAATGCTGCGCGGACTCGGGAACCTGACCTGGCTGGAGATCAAGATCTTCGCGCGCGAACCGCTGGGCCTGCTCGGCACGATCGGCATGCCGGTGTTGCTGTTTGTCGTCCTGGGCCGATCGCTGGGCGGCGGCATGGCGTCGAGCGATCGGCTCCGCATGTTTGTTGGTGCCGACCTGCCGGTGCTGGCCGTGATGATGATCGCGCTGAATGCGGTGCTGTCGCTCATCACCATCATCGCGATCTACCGCGAGAGCGGCATCCTCAAGCGGCTACGGGCCACACCGCTCCGCCCGCACACGATTCTGACGGCGCACGTTCTCGTGAAGCTGCTGGTGTCGGGTCTGACGCTGGCGCTTCTGGCGGCCGCGGGACGTCGTTTCTATCCGATCCCGCTCACGACACCCTGGGTCAGTGTGGTCGCGGCGCTGCTCTTCACCACGGTCTGCATTCTCTCCATGGGATTTCTGGTCGCCAGCCTCGTGCCCACGGCCCGCTTCGCGCAGCCCCTCGGGACGCTCCTCTTCTACCCGATGCTCGGTATTTCCGGCCTCGTCACGCCAATCGCGTCGATGCCTCCGGTGCTCCAAGCCATCGCACACGTGATGCCGCTGACCTACGCCGTCTCGCTCATGCGCGGCATCTGGCTCGGCGCCCCCTGGTCCGCCCACCTCACCGACCTGGCCGCCCTCGCCGTCGTCTTCGCCGTCTGCACGGCCCTGTCGTCGCGCGTCTTCCGCTGGCAGTGAACGAGGGAGCCCATGACAAGGGCAGAGGGCAAAGGGCAGAGGGCAGAGGCAAGGGCGGAGGAGAGAGGGTAAAGGGGCGTGCATCCCCTTTTCCCTTTGCCCTTTTCCCTCCACCTTTGCCCTCTGCCCTTTGCCCTTTGCCCTTACAATGGCCGCGTACACCGCACTGAGGAGTCCCCCCCATGTCCCAGTCTGAGACCCCCAAAGCCACCCGCCGTGAATTCATCGCGACCGGCGCCATCGCCGCCACCGCGTTCACCATCGTGCCGCGCCACGTGCTCGGCAAGGGCATGACGGCCCCCAGCGATCTGGTCAACGTCGCTATCGTCGGCATCAACGGACAGGGCGGCGTGAACTGTCAGGCTTTGATGAGCCAGAACATCGTCGCCATCTGCGACGTCGACGACGAACTCATCGACAAGCGCCTTGAAGGATGGAAGAACTCGCTGCAGCCACGGCCGGAGAACCCGGTGCGCGCTGGCGGTGGCGGTGGCCGAGCCGGCGGCGCGGGTGCTGCGGCAGCTGCGACGCTCGATTGGCAGAACTTCGGTCGGTCGAAGGCGCAGCTCGCGGCCGACGAAAAGTGGAAGCCGGCCCCCGGTCAGGAAAACGTCAAGCGCTTCGTCGAAGAGCAGATGCCGCGATTGAAGCGATACGCGGACTACCGCGAGATGCTCGCGCAGCAGAAAGACATCGACGCCGTCGTCGTTGCCACGCCCGACCACATGCATGCGTCGATCGCGTCAGCCGCGATGGACCTCGGCAAACACGTGTACGTGCAGAAGCCGATGTGCTGGTCGGTCGCCGAAGCGCGGCACCTCGCGAAGAAGGCCATCGACAAGAAGGTCGTCACGCAGATGGGCAACCAGGGCCATTCGCAGGACGACGCGCGCCGCGGTCAGGACTACCTCGCCTCGGGAGTGATCGGCGAGGTCAAGGAAGTGCACGTCTGGACGAACCGCCCGCTCGCCTTCTGGCCGCAGGGCATTCCGCGTCCGGCGAAGTTCGACGGCGACATGACAAAGCTGGCGTGGAACAACGCCGGCATCACGCGCCGACTCGCGGATGCGTTTGCGCGCAACGGCGCGGATGTGCCGAAGACGTTGCGCTGGGATCTGTTCCTCGGCGCCGCGCCCGACGTGGAATACCACCCGCTCTACCATCCGTTCAACTGGCGCGGGTGGGTGGACTGGGGCCAGGGCGCGCTCGGCGATATGGGCGCGCACCTCATCGATCATCCGGTGTGGGGCCTGAAGCTCGGGTTGCCGACGTCGATCGAAACCACGTCGACGCCGTTCAACGGCGTCTGCTATCCGAATGCGACGACGACGTTCTATGAGTTCCCGGCGCGCGACGGCATGCCGGCGGTGAAGCTCACGTGGTACGACGGCGGCCTCACGCCACCCAAGCCATTCGAAATGGGCGAAGTGAAGCTCGAAGGTGAAGGCGGCGTCCTCTACATCGGGAGCAAGGGCAAGATGCTGCAGAACACCTACGGCGCGCGTCCGCGTCTACTGCCGGTCGAGCTGCACAACGATTTCGGCGCGCCGGAGGAGAAGACGATCCGCGTGCCGAATCAGGCGCACGAAATGAACTGGGCGAACGCGATCAAGGGCACCGACACGATCTCGTCCCCGTTCTCGTACGCAGCGCATCTCAACGAGATCATGTTGCTCGGCGTGGCGGCCCTGCGCGCGGGCGGCCGGTTGATGTACGACGGCGCCAACATGAAAGTCACCAACAACGAAGCGGCGAATCAGTTCCTGTCGCGGGAATACAGACAAGGATTCGGACTCGTATGAAGGCAGAAGGCAGAAGGCAAAAGGCAGAAGTGTGGTTGAAGGGCACTATTTTTTTGCTCAGTGCAATTCTCCTCACAACTGCAACACCCCGTGCGCAGCAAGCCAACCCGTTTCTGGGCCAGTGGAACATCACGGGCGTCGCGCCGGATACGAGTTACGTCTATTGGCTCGAGCTCAAGGAAGACGGCGGCAAGCTGACCTCGCTGTTCCTGAACCGCACGTCGCATCCCGTGCCGCTGCCGGTCGTGAAGATCGAGAACGGTGAGCTGATCTTTCAGGCCGGCGGCACGGCGGAGAAGCCGACGGGCCCGGAATACCACGCGAAGGTCGTCGATGGGAAACTCGTCGGCTCGCACACGCTCGTCCCACGCGTGCCTCCCGCGGGCGCGCCAGCGCCAACCACGCCGCCACCGGCACCGCGCACGATCAACTGGGTCGGCGTGCGTCCGCCCGTGTGGCCGGCCGTTAACGCGAACGGCAAGCACGAGTACGGCACGCCGGTTGTGCTCTACGACGAAATGATGAAGGGTTCTGACCCCGCAACGCTGTTCGACGTGCAGAACACGCGGAACCCGATCAACTGGCTGGTCGAAGACGGGTTGCTCACCAATAAGGCGCCGGGCGGCAACAACATCATTTCGAAGCAGAAGTTCGGCGACTTCAAAGTGCTCGTCGAATACAAGCTCGAGCCGAAGAGCAACAGCGGCATCTACCTCCGCGGCCGCTACGAGCTGCAGGTGCTCGACGACATCAACGACACGACCACGGAGAAGTATCTGACGCAGGCGGCGATCTACGGCCGCCGCGCGCCGGACGTGCTCGCGAGCAAGGTGCCGGGCGAATGGCAGGTCATGGAGGCCGTGATGGTCGCCAACAAGGTCACCGTCACGCTCAATGGCAAGACGGTGCACAACAACCAGCCGGTCGTCGGCATCACGGGCGGCGCACTCGACAACGACGAACTCGCGCCGGGCCCACTCATGATTCAGGGCGACCACGGCCGCGTCTGGATCCGCAAGGCCATCGTCACGCCAATCACCAAAGCCGGCAAATGAAATGAAATCGGGAATCAATTCGATGAATTGATTCCCGATTTCATTTGTCCTGCGGGCTCCGCAAATCCAGTGCGGTATCATTTGCACATGGTTGCAACACGCTCTCCGCATTGGCTCGTTCAGTCTGCTCTCGGTATCGCAGTGGTCGCGCTCGCCAGTTTGGGCCTGCGCGGTCCGCTGCCGGACGGCGTCCGTGAGGCCGTTGCGATGAGCCAGGCACAGAGCGGCGAGTGCGGCCCGGGAAACATCCCCGACGCGGACGGCAAATGCCAGGACGTCGACGAGTGCAAGTTCAATAACGGCGAGTGCGATCCGAACGTGAGTTGCACGAACACGCCCGGTTCGCGGACCTGCGGGGCCTGCAGCGCGGACTTCGTCGGCGACGGCTACTACGGCTGTAAAGATCCGAACGAGTGCGCGGCCGGCGGCTGCGCTCCGGTCGACACGCGGCCACCGGCGATTCGCACGTCAGGCAGCCAGAACG
>CAYHEX010000229.1:0-7229 GCA_964355365.1 uncultured Solibacteraceae bacterium
GAATCGTGGCGTTGCAGGACTTGCAGCGTGACATCCAGACGCGCGTCTACGAGGGCATGGTCGGCCGAGTGGAGTCTGTGCTCGTGGATGCTCGATCGCGGCGCCGGGATTGGGAACTGGCGGGGCGCACTTCGGGCAATACTGTAGTGAACTTCGCTGGCGACGTGTCGCTGGTGGGCCGGGTGGTGCCCGTCCGGATTACGGCGGCTTCACCGAACAGCTTGCGTGGAGAGGCGGTTGGGCATGTTGATTGAGATGGCCATCAAGGGGCTGATGATGGACCCCATCACGAATCTCCCGATCGTGATTCTCAAGGATCCTGAGGGCCAGCGCGTGCTGCCGATCTGGGTCGGCGCGGTTGAAGCGAACGCGGTCGCGTTGCAGATCGAGAACGTGGCGCCGCCGCGGCCTCTCACGCACGACTTGATTCGCAGCATCCTGCAGGAACTCGGCGCCACACTCGTGCGCGTGGTGATCCACGACCTGCGCGACAGCACCTTCTTCGCGTACCTCGAGTTGAAACGCGAGGGAGAGACCACGCTGGTGGACGTGCGCCCCAGTGACGCGTTAGCGCTCGCGCTGCGAGCGAAAGCGCCGGTCTTCGTGCACCCACGTGTGCTCGAGCGCGCCTCATCAACGGACATTTCCACCGAGGAAGCGGACCACGATCGCCTCCAGCGGTGGCTCGAAAGCCTCGATCCTGAGGATCTCGGGTACAAGATGTAGGGGTTTCCTTGACAAGGTGCAAGACCCATCCCTAGAATGCCTGCAAGGCTGACGTGATCATCTCAATCGCCAATCAAAAAGGCGGCGTCGGCAAGACGACAACCGCGATCAATCTTTCCGCCGCTCTGGCGCTGCGCGGCAAGCGCACGCTCCTGATCGACCTCGATCCACAGGCCAACAGCACGATGTCGTACCTCGACATCACTACGCTGACGCACTCGGTGTACGACGCCATCCTGGATCCGAAAATCGTCTTCGCCGACATCATCCGCTCAACGGCACAACCCAATCTCTGGATCGCGCCTTCGCGCATTGCGCTCGCCAAACTTGAGGGCCGCCTGGTGGGTGAGCTCGACGCCCACTTCAAGCTCAAGGATCGTCTGGCCACGGTCAAGGACCAATACGACGCCGTCGTCATCGACTGTCCGCCGGCCCTGGGCTTGCTGACGGTGAACGCATTGGTCGCCTCGTCGCACCTGCTGATCCCGATTCAGTCGTCGTACTTCGCCCTCGAGGGCACCGACGATCTGCTCGAGACGATTGAAAAGGTCCGCTCGCGGGCGAATCCAGACCTGCAGATCATTGGCGTTGTGATCACAATGCACGACAAGCGCACGTCGCTGGCGAGAGACATTCGAGCCCAGATCGACAAGGTGTTTGGCAAGAAGGTCTTCAAGACGGTTATTACCAAGAGCGTTCGGCTGGAGGAAAGCCCGGCTTACAAGGAGTCGATCTTCGCGTTCGCTCCGGATTCATCAGGCGCAACCGAGTACTACCGGCTCTGCGAGGAGGTCATCGATCGTGTCTAAGCGCGGACTACCCACCACACTGAAGATGCGTCACGACGCGCACTACGTTGATGCACTGACCGCGCAAGCTGGCGCGCCACTTGGACGCATGGTCCCGATCGAGCAGGTTGATCCGAACCCGGATCAGCCTCGCCAGGTGATGGGCGATCTGTCAGAGCTGATGGCGTCCATTTCTGAGAAGGGCGTGATCGAACCGCTGATCGTGCGGCAGCGCGGCACGCGGTATCAGATCGTGGCGGGCGAGCGTCGGTATCAGGCATCAGTCCGCGTCGGCTTGCGTGAAGTGCCTGTCGTCATCCGCGAGGTCGACGATAACGAGATCATCGAAGTTGCCCTGGTTGAGAACATTCAGCGCAAGGATCTCAGCCCGTTTGAAGAGGCCGAGGCGCTCCAGAGTCTGGCCGATCGGTGCGGATACACCCACGAAGACATGGCCCGGAGGCTCGGGAAGTCACGCACAAGCGTGACTGAGTCGCTGGCCGTCGCTGGGATGCCGAGTGAGGTCAGAAACCTTTGTCGGCTGGCCGACATTTCCTCTAAGTCGTTGCTTCTACAGATAGTTAGGCAAAGCAATACTCAGAAAATGCTGGACTTTATCGAGCAGCTCACCAAGGACGGCGCAACCCATCCGGTGACGCGAGAGAAGGCTCGAAGAGTAGCTGCCGGCCCGAAGCCGGGCCGTCCGAAAGCGTTCATCTTTCAGTATCGACCGCCAACCAAGACGTTCTCGCTGAACCTCAAGTTCAAGAGATCCGACGTCGAGAAGTCTGAAGTCATTGCCGCCCTGGAAGAAATTCTGGCCGGCCTGCGCGACTCCAAAGACTAGCTTTCTGAGATAGAACAGAAGAGACGGCGCGACGCGCCGCTATTCGCGCGGCTGCATAACTATGCGGCGACGGGTAAGTGCGAGAGTCGCGGACAAGATGAGTGGCCCGATCTGGCCATCGCGCCAGTCAGGATTGCCGCGCCAGCAATATGCATGAGCCCGCGCCTTTGAACGGCGAAGACTGCAGGGCAACAGTCTGGCTAAGGATTCGCGCGGCTTAGCCATATTAGTTAACATAACATATATTATCAGACGTTACGGATAACTGGTTGCGAAGTGCCCTGTGCATGGTTTGTGCGCCCGATCTGCTATCGTGGCAACGGCCCAACGATGCGCACGCTCGACCGCTACGTGATTCGTGAAACCGTCATGCCATTTCTCCTGGCGCTGACCGTCCTCACGTTCCTGTTCGCGGTCAACCCGATGCTCGATGAGGCCAAGGAACTCCTGACCAAGGGCGCGCCGATCGGCACCGTCGCCTACTTGCTCATCAATTTGCTGCCACAGGCGCTCGGCATCACTCTGCCGATGTCGTTCCTGATTGGCCTCCTGATGGCCTTCGGCCGGCTCTCATCAGACCGCGAAACCGTGGCCTTGCTCGCCTGCGGCGTCAGCCTCTGGCGCCTGCTTCGCCCAGCCATCATCCTCTCGGTCTTCGTCGGTGGGCTCACCCTGTACGTGATGATCGAGGCGATCCCAGCCGGTAACCGAACCTTCATCGATGTGGCCATGAACCTGCTGGCCCAGCGGTCCGCGCAGGAGATCAAACCCGGCGTGTTCTACGAGGGATTTCCGGGCAAGGTCCTCTACGTCGCCGCCATCCGGCCGGACGGCACGTGGGAACGCGTCATGATGGCGTCCACCAGAGACACCGGCTTGCCCTCTGTGGAATTGGCTGACGAGGGCCAATTGATCATCGATCGGGACGCTGCCCGGGTCGAGATCATCCTCCGTGGACACGTCAGCCGCCGCACCCCGTCGGCCGAACCGGGCGTCTACGACGGATTTGACGGCAAGACCGAAGACCGGTATTCGATCAATCCCCTGGATGTGTTCCGCCGCGTCCAGATCATCCCGGGCATCCGGGAAATGACGATCGCCGAACTGAAGATCGAACAGGCCGACGAGATTAAGCGTGGCGACTCCACCCATCCGACCGTCGTGGCCATCCAGCAAAAGTTCTCGTTTCCCGTGGCGTGCCTGGTCATGGGGTTGCTGTCCATCGCCGTCGGTGTCCACACCCGCAAGGACGGCAAGTTCGCCAGCTTCGCCCTCGGCCTCGCGCTGATCTTCGTGTACTACGGCCTGATGCAGGTATTCGAGTCCATGGCCAAGGGCCACTACTTTCCGGCGCTCTGGGCTCGCTGGGTCCCCAATCTCGTGTTGGGCCCGTTGGCCCTCGGCATCATCTGGTGGCGGTCGCGCCACGTCGAGCATTCGTTCGCCCTCCGGCCGCCGGCCTGGTTGGCCGCGCGCGTCGCCGCGATCATGGCCCGGCGCAATCCGAAGACGCTTTCGACCGGGACGCCACCGGTTCTGGTCATCCGTTTTCCCGAGATCGGCGTTCCGCGCCCGCGGCTGATCGATCTGTACGTCATTCGCCAGTATCTCCATGTCGTGGCGCTGGCGTTCGTGGGTCTGCTCGGCCTCTTCTACATCGGCACCATCGTGGATCTGTCGGACAAGCTGTTCAAAGCCGACGCGTCGATCGGCATGCTGATGGAGTTCCTCTGGTACTCAACACCGCAGTACGTCTACTTCTTGATTCCGATTGCGGTGCTCGTTGCGGTGCTCGTGACGATCGGGGCGCTCGCCAAGTCCAGCGAACTGACCGTGCTCCGCGCGTGCGGCGTCAGCCTCTATCGACTGGCCGTGCCGCTGCTGCTGTTTGCCACGCTATGGAGCGGCGTCCTGTTCGCGCTCGAGGAATACATCCTGGCGCCATCGAACAAGAAGAAGACGGCCATCGAGAACGTGATCCGGGCGCGCCCGGCCACGATCGTCGACATCACGAACCGCCATTGGCTCGTCGGCACCGGTGACCGTGTCTATTACTACAGCGGATACGACGCGCGCACCCGGACCTTCGCCGGGCTCTCCGTGTATGAGATCGCCCACGACCCGTTCCGCGTGGCGCGGCACACATTCGTGGAGCGGGCACGCGCCGTGCGCACAGGCTGGACCGGCGGCCCGGGTTGGACCCAGGCGTTCCTCAACAGCGGCGGCTCCCGGCGCGACAGCTTCTCCACCAAGGCACTCAAACTCGACGGGGCCAAGTTCTTCGAGACGGAACAAGCCGATGCGCAGGCCATGACCGTGCGGCAGCTGCAACAGTACGTGCGGCAATTGAAGACGAGCGGTCTGAGCGTCGGCACCTACGAAGTGGACTTGCAGCGCAAGATCGCGATGCCCTTGATGACCCTCGTCATGACGCTGATCGCACTGCCCTTCGGTGTCACCACCGGCAAGCGCGGTGCGCTTTACGGCATCGGCCTGGCGATTGCGCTCGCGTTCACGTATCAGATCGCGCTGGTGGCGTTTGGCGTGCTCGGCGGCGCCGGCTTACTGCCGGCCACCCTGGCGGCCTGGGCGCCCAACTTGCTGTTCCTGGCCGGCGCGGCCTACCTGCTGTTGACCGTTCGGACCTGACACCGCCGGCTCCCCAGCTCGCAGCAACCGCACCTGCGAAAGATGAACGACGCCCGTAGCCCCAGGGGCCGCATTCAGCGTGTCGATCACGAACAAGATGGACTTGATGCGCGCCACGATGGGCCGGCGCGTGGCGCTAAACCCTTGTGGCGTCACGTCGGACATACGCACCGTGATGCGCCGCGGCGTGCGGTCGAGATAGACGGATCGTCCCCACCGCTCTCCGTCCCGTCCTCCGGGCAATCGGAATTGCACCGACAGGCGCATCGGCGCCTCGGCACTCGCGGTGAACTCCAACCGATCGAACGACTCGGTACCGTCGCCCATGGACTTCGCAAGTGCCGCGAACTCGAGGCCTGGATCTTTCGTGCCGACCGCCCATTGATAGACCAACCCCTCAGCAGACCCGCTGACGGTCCCCGTGGAACTCGGTCCGCGTTCGATGGCCCATCCCGGGCCGAACTCCAGCGGTGTCACGAGCGCGTCCGGCGGAACGGCTGCGACTGGACGTGGCGCCGGCGGCGCCACTGCGGGGGCAGGAGCGCTCGGCGCGTCCACGTAGACCGGGTTCGTGACAATCCATGGAATCCGGCTCGATCCGAGCCAGAACTCAGCGCGATACGCACCGGCTTCGGGCGGCGCCGCCAGTTCGGCATGCCCCAACCCCTCAGCGACGACGCGGTCGTTGTGGATGATGGTGACGCGAGCGCCTTGTGCCGCAGGCGCAGAGGCTTCGATCGCGACGCGCCCGACCGGCGAGGTCAGCCGGTCGCCGATCGTGACCTCGCGCGTGTCGTCGCGCGCGACCAGACGCGGCATCGCCGGCGCGGCCAATCCGGTGATCACGCTGAACGCGTGCCCGGCCTGCAGCGCGGACAGAATCCGTCCAGCGTCGGATGGGGCATCACCCGATAGCGGCGCGTCGAGCACCGCAGCCTGCGCGAAGCTGCGAAATGTCGTGGTGTACAGGCCCGCCACGAGGCCGTGCGCGTCTACCGCGCTGAGGCCGACCATGGTTCGTCGGCGTGTCAGCGCATCCCAACGGCGCATCGTCAAGGCCGGCCGCTCGAGTAGCGTGGCGAACGACTCGGCCGGGCGGATCGGCAGATGCAGCACCGCATTGATAAGCGTCCACTTCGCTTCGTCGCGCCACTCGCTGTCGGCGTTCATCCACTCGATGCCATCCGCGCCGGCCAGATCGCCAGTGGGACCGTTTCCGCCCTGCCGACCGCCGCCGGCAAATCCCAGAGGATTCGCGGAGTTTGGCGCTCCGGCAGGACGCCAGCGCAGATCCTGCCGCGGCGAGTCCGGGTGCGCCACGATGGCGACTCCACCGAGTCGGTGAACGTCTTCGATGACGTCGCGCGCTTCCCCACCGAGCCGATACGGCGCGGCGGCGCTCAGGCCGAGCGCCACCACGTGGCCTTCGACGGTGCTGATCTCGACGGCATCGATCAGCAGCACGTTCGACACGTAACGCGGCGGATCCGGCGGTCGCGTGGCATCGCCGTGGTCCGTGAGAATCGCAAAGCGGAGACCCGCCTTCGCGGCCGCCAGCGCTACTTCGTCTGGCGTGCCGGCGCCATCGGAACGGGTTGTGTGGATATGGTACGCGCCAACCGCGATGTTGGTGGGCAGCGGCGTGGCGAGGGGCAGGCTCGCCGGCGGCAGCGTGACGAGGGTGTACGTGACAACGGCGGCCGCGAGGGCCGCCGTTGTTTGAATCACATGTCGCATCAGCACACAGGTCTCGCTGGTGCGACCGTCCCGTTAGAGCCCGGCGTCAGCGCGGAGCGCCGCGGCTTTGTCCGTGCGCTCCCACGTGAATTCCGGTTCCGTCCGGCCGAAGTGACCGAACGCCGCGGTCTTCCGATAGATCGGCCGACGCAAGTCGAGCGTTTCGACGATGCCGCGCGGGGTGAGCTTGAAGTGCGCGCGCACCAGATCGACGAGCTTCTCGTCGCTGACCTTGCCCGAGTTGCCCGTATCGACGAGCACCGACACGGGATCGGCCACGCCGATCGCGTAGGCCAACTGAACCATGGCCTTGTCGGCCAACCCGGCAGCCACGATGTTCTTGGCCACGTAGCGCGCCATGTAGCACGCCGACCGGTCGACCTTGGTCGGATCCTTGCCCGAGAACGCGCCGCCGCCGTGCGGGGCATAGCCGCCGTAGGTGTCGACGATGATCTTGCGGCCCGTCAGGCCCGCGTCACCCA
>CAYHEX010000230.1:0-7131 GCA_964355365.1 uncultured Solibacteraceae bacterium
TTCGCGGCGTTTGAGCGCCGCGAGGACGTCGCCAAGAGGGATCGTCTCGTTGTCGAACTCGACCGTGGCGGTGAGGTCGAACCAGTCGATGCCTGACGTCACCGACATGCTGACGCGGCGCGGCGGCCGGTAGAGTCGTCCCTCCGCCGAAACGTGCCAGCCTTCGCTGGTGAGCGTCCGCACCACCGGCATCAGTTGATGGGTGGCAATCTCCCAGGCCGTCGCGCGTGAGAAGTAGTCCGGGTATGGCGCGAAGCCCAGCCCGGAGAGCCGATCGACTGCCGCGGATTCGGCGTCGAGCGCGCGTGTGATCATGCGTCGCCGCTCGGCATCGAACACGACGGCGGCGCCGCCGGTGGGTTGCACGAAGCCGTCGTAGTTGAACGACACGTCCGCGGCCAGGCGCGCCGCCGTCAGGTTGGACCGGCGCAGGCTCAGCCGTGGATGCGGCACGAGCGACACTGTTTCCGCCCGCAGGGTCTCTGGCAACTGATCCGCGGGCACCCCGGAGCGGGCGAGGCCTTCGATCAATCCCGACTGCCGCGCCGGCGGCACATCGACCGGGCCGGATCGGCGTAGCGCGGCGATCAGCGTGAAGTCGCAGTCGAACTCGAGCCGCGCCGCCAGGCCTCGCGAGAAAATGAGTCCGCGCGACAGGACCAGCAGCGGCTCGGTGACGGGCTGCTGGTCGCCGGCCCGTTCGAACACGCCGTCTACACGCACGCCGGCCGGACCCGCGGTGATCAGCGGCCGAAACGTCCACGGCGGGCCTGCGTCCCAGGCAATCTCGACGAGGTTGCGGCCGGCGGCGTATCGCACATAGGCGCGGCCGGTGGACGTCATCAACCGCACCAGCGAATGCAGCGTCGCCTGCGGGATCGTGAACCACGACGCGCGCGTTTCGGGCGCCGGCGTGAACATCGTCCAACTTGGCGCGGCCGCGGGCGTCGCGCCGGCGATTCGTTCGAGCACCTCGCGGTCGGCATCAGCGTAGTGGTGTAGTTCCGCGGCCGCGATCTTCGCGGATTTCGGTACGCCCCATTCGCCATTCTGTCTGCGCTTGCGCCACATCACTTCCAGGACCAGATCACCGCTGCCGGCGAGCGTGGTCGGCAGGTCGAACACGTACAACAACTGCCCGCCGTCATACCGGAACGGCGCGGATGGTGCGGTGTCGTCGCCGGCGGTGCGGAGCGCGGCCACCAGACCTTCGGCCGCGTCCGGCGGTTTCGGCGGGTCGGGCTGCACCCAGGAGCGCGAACGCGGCCCAGGGCGGAGCCCGTGCGCCCCGATCTCGCGTGCGATCTCATCGTCGATCACGCGCTCGATCTCGTCGATGTCCAGTGCATCGACGTCCAGCAACTTCAGCGTCGCGGACCTCGCCGTGACGCCGGTGGCTCCCGTGAATACGCTTTTTCGCTCGGCGATGCGCAGCGCGGCCCAGATGTGTTTGCAGGGCTGAGACTGATCGAAGAAGTACGGGCACTCGCACGAGGCCGTCACCGTTGCCGTCGAACTGCCCGACCGTGTGATCTGCACCCGGTATTCCTCGGTGCCCGACACGATCGCCTGCACCTCATCCGGCGCCCCGCGGACGATGCGGACATAGCCGGCGTCGGCGTAGCGATCGCCCTTGATGCGCGAGTTGGCACTGAAGCCAGATTGAAGCAGGTTGGTGAGGAGCACGCGGGTGTCCATCGTAGCAGCGCCCACGCTAGTTAATGAGTGAATGGGGGAATGAGTGAATGGGGGAATAGGTGTGTGAATGCTCCATTCGTCGAATGAGGCACTCACCCCTCTATTCCCCCATTCACTCATTCCCCCAGTCCTGCATTAACCAAAGGGATATATGTATAGTTTTTGTATATACTCCTGCCATGCCTCTCTTCATCAAGCACCCCGACGCGGACAGGCTGGCCCGGCAGCTGGCCAAACAGACCGGCGAGACGCTCACCGACGCCATTGTCACGGCCCTCCGCGAGCGGCTTGAGCGAGAGAAGAAGCGCCGTGGCCGCTCGGTCAGTGAGGAGCTCCGAATCATTGGTGAACGATGCGCGGCCCGCCCGATCCTTGATGACCGCACGCCGGAAGAGATCATCGGGTATGACCGGCACGGCGTGCCTCGCTGATGGTCCTCGATACGTCCGCGCTGCTCGCCATCCTCAACGACGAGCCTGAGGCCGACGCCTTTCGCCTGGCCATTGAAGCCGATCCGGTGCGCCTGACGTCGGCCGCCTCGCTCATCGAAGCGTCCATCGTCATCGAATCGCGAGTGGGTGAGGTCGGGGGACGTGAACTCGATCTGGTGATTCACAAGGCCGGCATCCGCATCGTCGACGTCGACACGGATCAAGCAGAGCTGGCACGCGCGGCCTTTCGTCGATTCGGCAAAGGTCGGCACCGCGCCGGCCTGAACTTCGGCGACGTGTTTGCCTATGCGTTGTCGAAATCTTCAGGTGAGCCGCTGTTGTTCAAGGGCGAGGATTTCGCCCGGACGGATGTGGAGCAGGTACGGATTGATCAGTGAGTGAATGGGGGAATGAGTGAATGGGGGAATAGGTGGGTGAATGCGCCATTCGCCGAATGGGCCACTCACCCATCTATTCCCCCATTCCCCCACTCCCTCATTCCCCCATTAACCCGCGCAGGGTTTTGCGCCCCTACCGATCCCAGCGCGGATTAACGACGTTGTTGAAGATCGATCCGAACTGGTAGCTGAGCCCCACGCTGAATTCGTAGCGGTAGGACGTGGCGAGTTTCTGGCGGCGGAGCAGGATCTCCTCGTCGCTCGCCGTGCCGGCTTTCAGATAGAGCTGGTCGTGCACGAGCGAGAGCTTGCCGTTCACGTTCAACCCCAACCCGCGCACGATGCGCAAGTCGAGGTGCCCTTCCGTCTCGAACCGGCGTTTGGTCAGGTCGTGCAGAAAGGTGAGGTACTCGGCCGACACCGACGAGAATCCCCACGGCTGACGGAACGCCAGGTACCCCTGCAGGGAGTTGTTCGGTCGCGTCTCGGTGAGTTTGTCGTAGATCGTGCGCTCGATGTAGTCGTACCGGTCGAGCCCCAATGCGTACTGAAAGAGGAAGACCCGGCGCGTGGATTCCGCGTACGGGAAGATGCTGTATTCGAGACCGGTCGCGAGGCGCGAACTGTGCGCGTAGTTGTTCTGCGTCGAGTCGCCCGTGGACAGGCGCCCGACCATGGCCCAGTGATCGGCGTCGAGGCTCTTCACGCCCACCGCTCGGACGTTGTAATTGTGCGAGGTGGACGTCAGCTTGCTGCCGTCGCTGAGCTTGAAGATGTTCTGGTTGTACTGCCCTTCGCTCGCCAGGCTCCACTTCCAGCGTTCGGTCGTGCGGTTGGCGGAGAAGTTGCCCTTGTACTGCCGGCTCTTGTCGGACGCCTCGCCCCGAAGTTCCGCGCTGCCGCCCACGCGGAAGATCCAGAGATTCCACTTGTCCTGTTTCGCGATGGCGGTCGTGGGGGCGACCTTGGGCTTGCTGAACTGCAGCCGCAATTCCGGCGCGGTGTCCGTTTGCAACAAGTAGAACGTCAGGCCGAGGCTGAAGACGCGCGCGAATCCGCGGCGTCGCTCGTCGCTCGTGTCCGAGCCGTTCGAGATAAACACTGATTTGTGGTCGTGATCCGCGAAATAGCCCTGCCCGATGTACTGGATCGAGAAGGCCTTACCGCCCGTGCCGGTGTCCTGGATGGACACGAGGACGTGCACGTCGGCGTCCTTTCGGTCGCGCACATAGTCGAGGTAGCTGATCTCCTGACGGAGGAAATCAAAGTCGCAGTCACGGCCGCAGTCGAGAAACACCCGGAGGGTCTTGGGGGCGGCCACGCCGTTCGTGCTTGAGGGTTCTTGAGCCGCTGCCGGCGTGGCGACCAGGACGAGCGCCACCACCAGCAGCCATCGACCGAATTTCATCCGCGCAGTTTATGACATTTAGCGCACCTCGCGCCCGTCGATAAATACCCGGCGGATGCGCGTGGCGTCGGCAAACAACGCGCCGTCGGTCACGATCAGGTTCGCGATCTTGCCCTTCTCCAACGCGCCGAGTCGATCGGCCGCCCCGGCCATCTTCGCGGCGTTCACGGTCAGCGCCCTGATCGCCTGATCCTCCGTCAATCCGCCCTCGCGAATCGCGCGCGCGACGCCCCGGACGAAATCGGACGGTGCCTGAAGGCCCTGGGAGGAAAACGCATAGGCGATGCCGGCCTTCTCGAGCGCCGCGGCCGCTTTCGGCGCGTTCTGCTGCATGCGGGTCACGCGAATCGCCGTATCGGCCGCGGCGCCGCCTCGTCCGCCCCCGGCCTGCCCGGCCGCGCCGCCGGCGTTCAGCGTCAGAACGACGCGCGCCCCGGCCGCTTTGAGATCCGCGACCGCCTCGGCCGCCTCGAGTCCGCCGTGGATGATCGGATCGAGCTTGAATTCCCGGGCCATCGCGAGCGCGCGCAGAATCTCGCGCAACTCGCCGGCCTCGAACGCAACCGGCATGCGGCCCTCCAAGGCCGGCGCCAACGCGTCAAGCGCCGGCTCGAAGTCGGGCCGGGGCTGATCCGCGTGTTTCGTCGCCCACATCCGCGCGTCCTTCTGCCAGGCCGCGTCGGCGAACGACTGCCGCACAAACGAGATGGTGCCCAGCAACGCCGCCGGATACCCGCCCGCGCCGCCACCGCGCGCGACCGACAGCGACACGTGCTGCGCCACCGGCGTGCGGATGACGACCGCGCCGCGCCGGTACCCGGCCACCGCGCTGATGTCGTCGGCCGCCTCCCCCCCCCTCGTGTTGATGAGGGCGCTCTGGCCCTTGATCAGCCCGTCGGGCGGCACCGCGAGCACACTGGTGATGCCTGCGCTGGCCAGCCGCTGCATGTCCGCGCCGCCGACGCGCACATGACGCGCCGCCTCGAAGTCGGGATTGAGCAGCGCTTCGCGTTTCGCTTGATCCGCATCGGCCCACGTGGCCGGCGCCGCGCCACCGGCCCGTCCGCCCGCACTACCCGCGGCATCCCCCGAAACCTCAACGGCGGCCGTGTTGCCCATATCGATCAGCCCGGGATACACCGTCATGCCCGCGCCCTCGACGACGACGGCGTCGTCGGGAATGGCGGCGTTGGGGCCGACGTCGACGATCAGTCCGTTCCTCATTACCAGATTGCCCTTGTCGATCGTGGCGCCCGCGGCGGTGACGAGCCGGGCGCCGCGGATGGCATACACCGGCGAAGAGGGCATCTGACGCGCGCCGAGCGCGGCCGTCAGACCGGCGATCGCGAGTAGCGAGTAGAGAAGTGTGCGTCGCATGGTGGTGTCCTCCTACCGTCGCACCGACGGGGCATCGCCGGGCCGATTCATGAAGCGTCTGTAGAGCTCAGTGTGTTTGCTGGTGAGCGGGATGTCGCGCCCGGCAATCACCACGTGCTGAATGAGCGACCGGATCTCGACGGCATCCCCTTTGAGGATGACCAGATTCGCGAGCTTGCCGGCCTCGATGCTCCCGACCTCGGCGTCGATCCCGAGAATCTTCGCGGCGTCGAGCGTCATCGCCTTGATCGCGGCGTCGTGATCGAGCCCCCAGGCGACGGATCGCCCCGCCTGAAACGGGATATTGCGCGAGAACTGATAGCCGCCGCTCGAGAACGCGAAGCGGACGCCGGCCTTCGCGAGCACGCCGGGCGCCTGATACGAATAGGCGTGGAACGCGTCCTCGCGCTGCGGCAGGGTGAGCACGCTCGACAGGATCACCGGCACGTCATGTTCTTTCAGGAGCGCGGCCGACCGCTGCAGGTCCGACCCGCCGCGAATCACGATGCGGACGCGCTGGCGTTCGGCCCACGCGATCGCCTCGCGAACCGATCGCTCGGTGTTGGCGCTGACGACCAAGGCCTGGCTGCGGTTCAGGATCGGCAGAAACGGCTCCAACGTCAGATCCGTCGGCCGCGTCGCTGCCGGTTGCTTCGCGTACACCGCCGCGCGTTCGAGCATCGCATTCAGCGGCGCCAGCGGATCCGGCTGACCCGCCGCGCCGGCTGCGCCCGTTGCGCCGGCGCCGCCTCCGCCACCGCCACCGCCGCGCCCGCCGCCACCGCCCGGGAACGTCATCACGAGCCCGGCGCTCTGTCGCAGCGTGGCTTCTTCCCATGACCAGCCGTCGAGATTCATGACCGGCATCGATCCGGAGATCACGCCGCCGCCCGGCGTGACGCCGATCGTGGTGATGCCTTCGGCCCGCGCGACCGGAATCGCGTCGCTGTCCCACTGATACGCGGTGCGCGTGCGCAGCGCCTGATTCCACGACGTGAACTCCGCGGTGTCGTCGTAGTTGCCGGGCCCCGGCTCGCGGATCCCGATGTCGGTCGCCGCGTCGATGAAGCCGGGATACACGTTCGCGCCGGCCGCATCCACCACCTTCGCGCCGGACGGCACGGCCACGTTCGCGCCCACGGCCTGGATCCGGTTGCCCTTGATGACGATCGTGCCCTTCGGAATCACCGCGCCGGACACCGTCACGATCCGCGCGTTGGTGATGGCCCACGTGGCGCCGTTCGTATGGGTCATCGTAAAGAGCGGTTCGACCGTGTACGGTGACGCCGGTGTGGCCGCCGGCGCGGCTGCGGGCGCCGCCGAGGCCGCCCCGCCCACGTTCTCGCGTTCGATCGCCGCCACACGCTCCAGGTCCTTCACGCGGTCGTAGTAGGCGATGCCGTCGATGTACGAGCGCTCGACGATGGCGGCGGTGCTGAGCGGATGATGATTCCAGATCACCACGTCGGCGTCCTTGCCCACTTCGAGCGAGCCGACCCACTTGTCGATGCGCAGTTGCTTGGCCGGGTTGATCGTAATCGTCGCGAACGCCTCGTCGTCGGTGAGTCCGCCGTACCGCACGGTCTTGGCCGCTTCGTTATTCAGCCGCCGCGCCTGCTCCGCATCGTCCGAGTTGATCGAGACGAGGACGCCCTTCTTCACCATGATGGCGGCGTTGTAGGGGATCGCGTCTTCCGCTTCGATCTTGTAGCCCCACCAGTCCGAGAACGTCGAGGCGCCGGCGCCGTGGGCGGCCAGTTCCTTGGCGACCTTGTAGCCTTCGAGCACGTGCTGAAAGGTCGCGACCTTGAAGCCGAAC
>CAYHEX010000231.1:0-7126 GCA_964355365.1 uncultured Solibacteraceae bacterium
AGTACGCCGTGACGATGGGACCGGGCTACGTGCCGGCACCGCCGGCGCCGCGCGGCCGTGGTTGGGGCGCAGGCCATGGGGGGCGCCGCGAAGAAGGCGGCCTCGCTCGGATCCGTCCGAATCGCCAAAAACGTCATGGCGGACGGCAAGGCGCTCGCGGCGGGCACCTACGCGCTGCGCGTGTCTGACGAGATGCCGACCGCGGTGGTGGGCCAGTCGTCGGATGAGGCTCGCTGGATCGAGTTCGTGCAGGGAAGCACCGTGAAGGGGCGTGAGATGGCGACCGTGCTGTCGAAGGACGCGCTGAAGTCGATGGCCAAAAAGGGTGGTTCTACGGCGCCCGGTTCGGCCAAGGTGGAGATGCTGAAGGGGGACGAGTACATTCGCGTGTGGGTCAATCACGCGGGCGTGCAGTACCTGATCCACCTGACCATCGCCAAGTAGCGACCGGCTCCCGACGTGAGGGTGCAGAGGCTCCGACGTGGAGCGCCTGCACCCATTTTGTGTACGACCGGGTACAGCCTACTTCTTGCTGCCGACCCTGATGTCGCCGCTGAATGTCTGGAGCGAAACCGTGGCGCTGCCGTCGCCGACCGTGCCGCTGAGCTTGCGCGATCGCGTTCGCGATCCGTCGCTTTGAAGCGACAACGATGACGTGACGTCACCGGCGAACGAGCTGGCCGTCAGCGCAAAGCCGACGCCACCCGATGGCGCGAAGTGAACGTCGCCGGAGTGACTCGAGATCTCGTACCGGCCGTTTCGAGCCAAGTCCCCTGAGAAGGACGTGTCACCCGCCATGGCATTGAACGTGACGGACTCGCACACGATGTCGGTGCCGGTGATGCCTCCGCTGATCGTGCTGGCCGAGATGCTCCGGGCCTTGATGTGCTTCAGCGTCACATCCCCGTTCAACGTCGACACGTTGATCGCCGTGTCACCGGACGCGCCGACGATGGTCACGTCGCCCGACGCGGTCTTGGCCTCGGAGACCGAGCCGACATTCGTGAGCGTGACGTCACCGCTGATCGTGTTCGCCGACAGTTCCCCAAGGATGCCGGTGACCTTGAGATCCGCGGATACGCTGTTGATGACCACCCGGGTGCCGGCCGGTGCCACGACGTTGAACGCCACCGACACGCTGTAGGGCGCCTGCCGCTCGTTGGGATAGTCGGCGCGGATCGTCGCGCGTGATCCCGTCAACTGTTGGTCGACCTTCACCCGTTCGAGGCCCAGCCGGGCGTCGGCGTCGGTCCGTCCACGCGAGCGGCGGATCACTTCCACTGTGGCCTCGCGTCCGCTGCCGGCAGTGACCGTGATATCGCCAGAGAGATTCCGCAGTTCGAGGGCGCCGTTGGCGCCGATCGCCAGAGTGCGTGTGTGCCGATCCTCGGCGCGACCGTTCCAGTTGCGCTCTTGCGCCAGCGCCCAGCCGCCGTCGAGCACCTTGAGGTGGCTGAGGTCGGGCAGATCGCGCAGGCTGCGGCCGAGTTCACGACCGAGGCCCCGGTCGAGTTGGCCCAGACCCTGACCGAGTTCTCGCGAGAGGGTGCGGATGGCCTCGCCGACGTCGCGCGTGACGTCGTGCAGCGCGTCGCGGAGTTCACGACTGAATTCCGTGGAGGCCTTCACGTCGATCTGCACGCGCTGGGCCGCCGCCGCATCCGGCCAGCCGAACAGCAACGCGCTGGTCGCGGCCAGCGTGGTCAACGTGCGTGTCATGTCATGGGCGTTCATCATTTTCCACCGTCGATGTCTGCAGCGCCGATCAGCGCCACCGAGTCCTGCAATACCGTGACCTTACGTTGCAACGCGTCGAACAGGGAGTTGCGGGCCGGTTCACTCTGCGGTTCGTCGACCAGGGCTGCGCGACTTTCGGCGATGTACTGATCGATCGCGCTCAACGACGCCTGCAATCTGGCCGCGGCATCGGGCGGGAGCGCCGGCGTGTTGCGTGTGGCCACCGCCTCGAGTTGTGCAATCGCCATTTCGTAGTGTCGTGCCGCCGTCGCCACTTCCTGTTCAACCGTTTCGACGGCGCCGAGGCTCGCCGCGTTGCCTGCAGCCATCGCGGTCGCCGACGCCGTCCCGGTCGGCGGCGTCGTCGCGCGCGCGACCGCATAGGCGCCGGTCGTGATCAACACGAGCGCGGCGGCCAGGCCCATCCACTGTGCGCGTGCGTGACGCGGCGACACCGGCAGCGCCGCGGACACCTGCCGCCACACGAATGGCGGTGGCGCGATGGGACCGAGCGATCGCGCCGCCTCGCGCAGGCGCTCGAAGTCGCGAACGGTGTCGAGGCACGCCGCGCACGTCTCGATATGCGCCGCCACTTCCGCGGCGGTGGCCGGAGCCAGCGTGCCGTCGGCGAAGTCGCTGAGATGGAGTTGACAGGTGTCACAGGTGGTCATGATCGATCGTTTCTGCGCGAGCCCGGCGCCGCGAGTGTGCGACGCAGGCGCAGCCGCGCCTTGTGGAGTTGAGACTTCGACGTGCCCTCGGCGATTCCGAGCAGCCCCGCGATTTCGCGGTGCTCGAACCCCTCGACGTCGTGCAACACGAACACCGCCCGGCAGCCCGGAGGCAGATCGGCGAGCGCGCGTTCCAGGTCGAGCCGGTCGACCACGCCCACCACAGGACCGGCGCTGCCGGCCGAGAGTTCATTCGGTGAGATGGTCTCGTCAAACTCACTGGTCAGCAGCGCGTTCTTCGCGCTTCGGCTCCGCAGATGGTCGAGACACACATTCGTGGCCAGGCGAAAGAGCCAGGTGCCGAGCGACGATTCGCCGCGGAACGAGCCGAGCTTGCGATGCGCCGTCAGGAAGACGTCCTGCAACAGGTCCTCGGCGTGGCTGCGCCCGACCATCCGGCACGTCAGGCCGAATAGACGCGGGGCGTGAACCCGGTAGAGCTCTTCGAATGCGGCCGTGTCGCCCGTCTGGCATCGTTCGGCCAGCCGGACATCTGCATGTCCCTGCACGTCGTTTGTCACAGGCTTTGACGGGGGAGACCCGCGCGGGGTTGCCCTAGGTCTTACGCGGGGCCAACACGCCGTACTTCAGGAGGTCCGTCATCTCGCCCAGGACGGCCTGACTGTCGCGTCCGTAGTGGTTGGTGATACCGAACAGGACTTCCACCTCGAAATACTTCACGAGCAGCCGCGCGGTGAACTGCATCGCCGTCAGGGGCGAGACCCCCGTGCGGACCAGCGCCACCGACTGCCGCCCGGCGTCTGTGCGCAGGTACTCTTCGAAGCGGCTCGTCAACTTTTCGTAGAACTGACGGAGGTGGCGACCGTCGAATTCGATCACGTCGACGTACACCAGCAGCGCGTGGGCCCGCGACTGTTCCAGCGATCGGCGCATCGCGTCTGCGAGTGCGGCCATGTCTTCCGGAAACGCTCCACTGTTGATGGCTTTGTTGAAGGGGTAGTCCGGGGCGGCGACGATGAGGGCGTAGTCGTCGAGCAGCGTCTGGAACACCGCCTCCTTATCCTTGAACTGGTGATACACGTTGCCGGTCGAGACGCCCGCGGCTTCGGCGATTTCACGCATGTTGGTGCCGCGATATCCCTGGCTCGAAAAGAGGCGGAGAGCGGCGCCGAGGATTTGCGAACGGCTGCGTTCAGAGCGGGCGACTTGTTTCATTCCGACCGGGCTTAGAGTGCCTTTATGCGGCGGGGGAATGCAACACGCTTCCATCGGCACTGCCGAAAATTCGTCAGCCGCTGGCCGCGAAACTGATGACCTTCGGCCGCTAGCCGGGCGCGCTTGAGATGCGGCGCGTGTCCGAAGCCGCCGATCGCGCCACCCGCCGCGATCACGCGGTGGTACGGCAGGCCCGGGTCCAGCGCATTACGAAGGATGCTGCCGACGGCCCGCGCCGCGCCGGGTCGCCCGGCCAGCCGCGCCACATCGCCGTAGGTGGCGACCTGACCTTCGGGGATCCGGGCCACCACGCGCAGCACGCGCCGTCCGAACACCGTCGTGCTGGTCAGCGGATCACCGCTTCGGAGAGGACGCGGCCCTCGGCGCGCGGCAGACTGACGTGGCTCAGGTACGCGAGCGTCGGCGCGATATCCACGGGTGCTGATGACGTCAGGTACCTGCCGGCCTTGATGCCCCAGCCCATCAGGATCACGGGCACGCGCTGATCGTACGTGTACGGTGTGCCGTGCGTCGTGCCACCCGAGGAAGTCATCCAGTGCTGTCGCGCCACCAACACCAGATCCGCGCTGCGGCCGCGGTAGAAGCTGAGCGCGAGCGCATCGCGGACCGGGTCGCTGCCTGTGACGCCGGCGTCGAGGTCACTGGCCCAGTAGGTCTTGCCAACGCCGGGCAGCGACAGCGCCGCGTCGCTGAGCGCCTTTCGCGCGACGGCATTGGTCTCGAGTACGGCCATCGCCGCCGGAGTGAAGTAGATATCCGTGCCGTTGCTGTTCGCGATGGGGCTCACGGCGTCGGTCGCAAACGGCTTCCAGGCGTCAATCAGGCGGGCGTTGACCGACGCCGCGGTGAATCTGCCGGCGTCGAGCCCGAGGGCCGTGACTTGCTCGGGGATCGGCGCGACGCCGTGGTCCGATGAAAACGCGACCACATAGCGGCCGGCGCCCACGCGCCGGTCCAGATTGTCGAGCAGCCGGCCCAATTGCACGTCGAGCCGCGCCAGCACGTCCTGCACTTCGTGGCTCTTCGGGCCGTAGCGATGCCCCACATAGTCCAGCGCCGAGTAGCTCACCGCGAGCACGTCCGTACCCGCTCCCGTCCCGAAGCCATCCGAAAACGTCAGCGCCATGTCGGTCAGCATCTCGTCGATGAATGGCGTGCGCTCCCAGTTGGTCACGAACGTCTGATCGGGCACGCCTCCCGGGCGGGTCTGCGCATGGGGAAACAGGATCGTGCCGTCATCTGGTTTCTGCTCGCCCACGCCCTCGTCGGAAAACAGATAGGCCGACGGCGCGAGCAGACGATTCCAGACGCGGCCGTACTGGGCGCTGATCGCATGCGCGTTCGCGAAGGCGTCGACGTCGGGGCGCGGTTGCCTCACGAACGCGCTCGAACTCGCCCAGGCGCCGGTATCTTCAAGCCAGGCGACCAGATCGCCCGCGTGGCCGGCCATGCCGATGGCCGACCGCGCTTTGAGGGAGACGCTCGTGATGCGCGGAGCGACCGGCGACTGATTGCGAAGTTCATCGGCAAACGTGTTGGTCTGCAGCATCCGTGAGCCGTGTCGCTCTTTGGCGGGCAGGCCACCAAATCCGACGGGCGCGGCCGAGGGATCGTCGGTGCACGTCACGCGTTTCTTCGCGTCGCGATCGAACCACTCATTCGCGATCATGCCGTGCGTGCGCGGATAGGCGCCCGTGCCGATCGTCGAGTGACCCGCGCATGTGAGTGTGACCGCGTAGCGATACGCCGCCAGCGGGAAGTAGGCGCCCGTGTCGACGAGGCGGCGCAGTCCCCGTGTCCACTGATGTCCGTACCACGGCACGTAGTCGCCACGGAATTGGTCGACGACGATCAGGACGACCAGCGGCGGGGTTGCGCGCGGCAGAACGGCGGCCGATCGTGGCGCGGCAACCGGGCGCGTTTGCGCGGTCAGATTCAGGCCGGCGGCCAGCAACAGCAGGGCAGTGATCGTGCGGAGCGTCATCAGCGGACCATCCTATGCGCGTTGTCGCGCGAGGAAACATAACCCGGCGAGACAGGCGTCGTAAACCGCGCTGCCAATCAGGTAGCCGCGCGGAAACAGGTCCGTGGACAGCCATCCGGGTCGGTGCGCGAGGTCGATCAGTGCGTGCGCGATAAACACCAGCGCGCCCAGCCAGAGCGCCTCGCGCGGCGCGCGGAAGAGCATGGCGCCGGCCGCGCCGACCACCAGCAGCGCGAGCGCCATTTCCAGCGCGGCGGTGTCGGCCGCGCCGTTGGCGACCGCGAAGCCGATGGTGGAGGCGCCGGTCGCCGCGAGCAGGAGTGCCGCCGCGTTGGCGGCGCGCAACTCCGCGATCAGCCGCTCGTGCGAGTCCACGTCGTGCCGCCGCATGCGCAGGACGAACGTGGTGGCGGCGATCGCGGTCAGGGCGCCGGCGACCAGAAGCGTGCGAGCGGCGTCAGTCACGGTTTCCAATATACTTGGCCCGCATGCGTGCAGTGGATGTGATTCGGCGAAAGCGTGACGGCGGGGCGTTGAGCCCGGACGAGATTCGCGCATTTGTCGCCGGCGCCACCGACGGCAGTTGGGCCGACTACCAGTGTGCGGCGCTGCTGATGGCGATTCTGCTCAAGGGCATGAGCCTGGACGAAGCGGCGGCGCTCACGGAGGCGATGGTGCACTCCGGCGTGCGTGTCGATCTGGGACGGCGCCCAGACGGCACGGTGCCGGTCGACAAGCACTCGACGGGCGGCGTCGGCGACAAGACGTCATTGATTCTGGCGCCACTCGCCGCCGCGTGCGGCGCCATCGTACCGATGATGTCGGGGCGCGGCCTGGGCCATACGGGCGGCACGCTCGACAAGCTCGAAGCGATTCCCGGTTTTCGCACACGACTGTCGCTCGACGAAATGCGGCGCGCGCTCGATCGGCGCGGCTGCGCGCTGATCGGGCAGACGGCGGAGATCGCGCCGGCGGACAAGCGGCTCTACTCGCTGCGCGACGTGACCGGCACGGTCGAGAGCATTCCGCTCATCTGCGCGTCCATTCTGAGCAAGAAGATCGCCGAGGGCATCGGCGCGCTCGTCATGGACGTCAAAGTGGGGCGCGGCGCCTTCATGAAGACTGACGCTGACGCGCGCGAGTTGGCGACGTGGCTCGTGGGCATCGCCGAGAAGAACGGCGTGCGCACCGAGGCGCTGCTGACCTCCATGGACACGCCGCTCGGTCGCGCGGTGGGCAATGCCAACGAGGTCGTCGAGTCGATCGAGACCTTGAAAGGGCGCGGCCCGAAGGACCTCGAAGACCTGTCGGTGCGGCTGACGGCGCGGATGCTCGTGCTCGCGGGCCTCACGTCAGATGACGCGGAGGCCGAACGCCGCGTGCGCGAGGCGTTGACCTCCGGTGCCGGCGTCGAACGATTCCGCGGCATCATCGAAGAGCAGGGCGGCGACCCGCGCGTGATTGATGACTACGCATT
>CAYHEX010000232.1:0-7125 GCA_964355365.1 uncultured Solibacteraceae bacterium
CACCGGGCTGTTGTCGAAGAACACGTCGGTGTGCGGCTCCATGCCGTACGCGAACGGACTGGACGTATCGATGCGCGCACTGAGCACCGAACCCGGCGCGTAGAACTTCGTGTCGGGCAAGTGCGCGCCGTTCTCCACGAGATGGTCTTCCATGGGCAGGTTCAGGAACCGTCCAAAGTTGCTGGCCGACGTCCCCATGGCGATCACCGTGCCACCCCCCTCAACAAACTGCTTCAGCATCGGCAGCGTGACATCGGCGCTGATGCTGCCCAGCTGACCGGCGTACTCGGCCGGTACCGGCAACGCTGCGGCCCCACCTCGTCCACCGCCCGCCGCTGCGCCAGCCCCGCCTCCGCCGGCGCGGCCACCGCGACCGGCCCCGCCGGCCGGGATCGCCCCGCCGACGAAGATCAACACGTCGTATTTCGCGTTGAGATTGCCGGCGTCGAGCTGCGGCGCGAACACGCGGTCGAACGTGAAGTCGAACTGCTCGAGAATCCAGCGCGCCCAGCCGGCGTCCATCGAGCCGCCGTACTGGTCCCACAACCCGATACGCGGAGCGCGCATCGGTGTGAGTCCGTCCGGCTTCACCGTGAGGGCCCTGGCGCTGATCCCGATTTTCTTCGCCAGCTCCGTCAACGTGGCCTCTGCGCTCGGCTCCACCCAGAACGTGCCCACGGGCCAGGTTTGGCGGTCGATGACCATCGGGTTCGACAGCATCGCGACCTGTTTGCCGGCAAGGGCGTTCAACGCGCGGAACGAGTCCAGCACGTCGTGGCTCAACAGATACCCGCCAACCCCAGCCGGTCGCACGACTCCCGGCGTCGGCGTGATGTTCCACTCCTTCACGACTTCGAGTTCCGGAATCTTGACCGTGTCGAATAGCCGGTCGAACTCGATGCCCATCTGAAACGCGAGCGTCCATCCGGCGTTGTCGTACGGGCGAGTCGGCGGCGCCCCCGGGAACGCGAAGTTGTCGGGATGATCCTGCGGCTCGAACATGTCGATGATGTGCGGACGAAATGCCTGATCCGTGTTCACCACGAACGAGCCGGCCGCGTACGTCTTGCCGCCGGCCGAGAACTCGCGCGCCGCCCGCTCGACCGTGATGCCGGTTTCAAGCAACGCGTTGATGAACTTGTTGGCCGTCAGCGCGTCACGTTGCGTGGACGGAATCACGAACGCGCGCGGGTCCCGGTCCTCCGGCTTGTGCATCGCGGCCCAGACCTCCGCGTCTTTCTCCGGCGTGCCTCCCCCGCGTCCGCTGGTGGCACCTCCGGCCACCGGCACGCCTGCCGCATTGGCGATCGCAATCAGCCGATGCGGCCGCGGCGTCCATGTGTCACGTGACCCGCGCTCGATCGAGTTCTTCCCCATCCGGTAGAAATTGAACAGGAAGTTCTCGCGCATCTTCGACGCGATGTCGAGCACCCCGCGATTGGTCGCGACCGAGTAGTCGATCGACTGTCGGAAATGCCACAGCATCGTCTGCGTCGTGGGTGGGACCGGATAGGTCAGGTCACTCGACGGCAACTGACGATCCATCATCAGCGGCACGCGCTGCGGTGTTGGATTGCCGATCATCTCGGTGAGGATCGCCACTATGTTGTGAAATGCCGCGGTATTGCGGAGCCCGCCGTTCCACCATCCGTCGTACGGTCCGCCGCTGCGCATCGTGGCGCCGGGCTTGCCCTCGGCGGCCAGACGCGTGTGGAGCGCCAGGCCTACGGTCTGAATACCGAGCGGGAGCAACGGGTCCTGGTTGTAGTTGAACGGATCGCGCAGTGGCGGCGACCAGAGGATGGTGCCCGCCGGTCCGCTCTGGTGGTGGTTGTAGAGAATCTGCGGAAACCACTCGCGATACAGCACGCGGTTCATGTTCTCGGTCTCCGCCTGCGTGGAGCCGAAGAAGTCGCGGTTGTTGTCGTGGCCGATGTACTTCTGATACAGCTTCGGCAGGCCGGTCAGCGTGCGCTGCTCCGGCACGGGATTTCGCATGTACCAATCCGCCGTCAGATCGTTGCCGTCCGGATTGGCGTGCACAAACAGGATGATGCAATCGTTCAGTATCCGCATCGTTTCGTCATCGGTGCGGCTGACGAACTGATAGACCATCTCGCCGAGTTGCTGCGCGCCAAGCACTTCGGTGGCGTGCAGGCCACCGTCGATCCACACAACGGTCTTGCCGGTTTTCGCGAGGACGCGCGCCTGTTCGTCCGTGAGCACGCTGCCGTTGACGCCACGCGCGTGCGCCAGTTGCTGCGAAATCTGCTTGTAGGTCGCGAGTTTCCGGTGGTTCTCGGGTGAGGTCACGATCGCCATCAACTGCGTGCGCCCCTCGGCCGTCTTGCCAATATCCTGGAGGACGATGCGGTTTGATTCCTTTGCGAGCTTCTTCCAGTAGGCCGAGATCTGCTGGTAATTGGCGAGGAAGTAGTCGTCCCCGAAGCTGTGCCCGAACTCCTGCAGCGGCGACGTCACGCGGGCTGTTGCGGCCGGGGCCGCCGGACGGGGCACCACCGGCTTCTGCGTGACCTCGGCGGACGAACCAACGGACGCGAGCAGGCAGGCGGTCAGAATCCAGGCAATTCGACGAGACATCCAGTAACCCTCCGGGTGCCGGGATTCTATCGCCCATTCCCCGTTCACCCATTCCCCATTCACCCATTCACCCATTCACCCATTCACAAACCTACTCACCCACTCCCCCATTCCCGAACTCACCCATTAATATCTGTCTGTGTCTCCCTCCTCCGTCCGCCTCGACGTCTGGCTCGACGTCGCCTGCCTGTTCAAGACCCGCTCCGAGGCGCAGCGTGCCTGCAAGGGCGGCAAGATCGACGTGAATGGCCAGCGAAGCGTGAAGGCCCAGAAGGACGTCAAGGCGGGCGACGTGATCGAGATTTCCCGTGCGCAGGGCAAGCGGCAGCGAGTGATCGTTCAGGGGGTCACCGAGAATCACATCGCCAAGGCCGACGCCCGGAAGCTCTATGAGGACGTGACACCCCCGCCCAGCCCGGCCGAACAGCAGATGCTCGACCTGATCCGGCTGGCCGGCCCCAAGCGGCGGCATCAGGATTTGGGATCGCCGGACCGCAACGAGCGCCGTCGGCTCCGGCGCGAGAAGGAATCAGGTGTATAATTTTGAGTTTGCGGCTCCCGTTTTGGAGCCCTGAGTGAGGACTTTCGAGTGGCTACACGACACGCTTCCGCGGTGAAAGCTAACCGCCAGACGATTAAGCGCACGGCGCACAACCGCGAACTGCGGTCCAAGCTGCGCACCGGTCTCAAGAATATCCGCGCGGCGATCGACGCCGGCGATCTGGCGAAAGCCAAGACGGCGCTCAGCGCCACCTTCTCGCTCATCGACAAGATGGCGGGCAAGGGCATCATTCACCGCAACGCCGCTGGCCGTTACAAGTCCCGGCTGGCGAAGCGCACCAGCAAGTAGGCCCCCGCGCGCCGCCCGTCATCTGTCTGACCGACGACGGGCGGTGGCGACAATGAGTTCGACCACCTGATTGTCGCGGCTGGACGCCCCAAGGGTCGAGGCCGCCGCGCGCGCGGCGCGGCCGAGACGCGCCCGCAGGTCCTGGTCGGCGGCGAGCGCCTCGATGGCCGCAACGATCGCCTCGTGGTCTCCGATCGGCACCATCCGCATACTCTCGCCGTCTCGCAACAGATCACGCGCCACGCCGACCGGCGTGCACACAATCGGCAAGCCGCCGGCCATGGCCTCGGCGATCGCCCGGCCGTACGCCTCGTTGATGGCGGTGTGCAGGAATAAGTCCGCGCGCTGGTACCACTCGGCCAGTTCGTCCTGCGTGATCGTTGGCACGTTCGTCACGCGGCTCCGCACATCTTCAGGAAACGCGGCGAGCACCTGATCATCGCCGTTGCGCGTGCCGACGCACCACAACTGCAGATCCGGGCGCCGCCGAGCCAGCTGAGTGAATGCCGACACCACAAAACGCAGCCCCTAGCGTTCGACCCACTGCGAGACGAACAGGATGCGTGTGGCCTGCGGCGCATAGGTCCGATCGGCGACGAAGAACGCGTCGGGCACGCCATGCCGCAGCAGCGAGAGACGCGCCTCGGCGGCCCATCCTCGGTCGAGCAGAAAACGCTGTTCCTCGCTGTTCAGACACGTCACCCAATCGGAGCGGCGGCACGACCAGGCCAGCCAGCGATCCATCAGCCAGCCGTGCGTGACTCGAAAGCGCCACGACAGGCGGCGGCCCTGCGCGCGGTGGTCCGCGTCGAGCGCCTGGAACTGCAGTGTCTCGATGCCATGAAAGACCGTCACGGTCCGCATGCGCCGCTTCGCCAGGTGGAAGACCCACCCGGCGTAGCTGTGAAACAGCGCGATGTCGTACGCGTCTCGCCGGCACCAGAGATACCAGGCGACCGCGATCGGATAGAGGACGACCGCCACGCGCGGATGCGGGCGCGAGACCCAGGGAAAGCGTTCGGGCGTCAGGATCTCGAGCGAGTGCCCCACCGCGGCCATCCGCGCCTGCAGGCGGCCGTAGCCCATCCGCACGGCGCCAAAGACAGAGTCGGGGATGTGGAGGCACACGACAGCGCGAACTGGCAGAGTCGATCCCGGAGCGTCACTGGGCCTCATGCAGCGCGCCCACTATCACCGAACTACCGCCAGCCCGTTCGTGAGAGGGCTTTTCCAGTCAACTCGATCACCAGCCGCTCGAGCAGCACGCGCTCGTCGCCGCCGGAACTTTTCAAGGCGAGGTCCGTACGCAGCAACGCGTCGAGCGCGGGCTTCACGCGATCCGGTTCGGCCGCCGCGAGCTTCGACGAGACCCACCATCGCAACTGCCCCACAATCCCGTGCGGCGAGTCGCCGTTCTCAAAGCGCAGGGCCAGCGCGCGCAGGGCCTTCGCTGGATCGCCGTTCTCGATGGCATTGGTCACGGCCCAGTCATCAACAAAGGCATGCGCGCCCACGACCTCACGCACATCCTCGACGGTGATCGACGTCCGTCCCTGGCTGTAGAGCAGCAGCCGTTCCACCGCGCCACGCAACTGATTCACATCGAGCCCGGTGCGATCGACTAGCATGTCCAGCGCCGGCTTGTCGATGGAGGCGCCGAGGTCTTCGAGCTGTTTCAGCACGTTCGCGCGCATGAGCGCGACGGCCTCGCGGCGATCGTTCGCGGTGCGTGTCTGCGGGCCGCTGCAATCGACGACCAACGCCACGTCCTTCACGCGCTTCGTGAGCTTCCGCGTGCCGTCCACTTCGGACGCAACAAACACCAGCGTGGTGCCTTCAACCGGCGCGGCCAGGTAGTCTTCAATGGGTCCCAGGTCCAGCGGGTCACCCGATGTCGGGTCATCCCCCGAACCCTCAGAGTCTTCGTCGGTCGTCGCCTCGGCCGCCTTGCCGCCGCGCTTTGGCTTGAAGATCTTCTCGGCGCGCATCACGATCACGACGCGCGGTCCTCCAAGCATCGATGGCGTGCGGGCGGACGCGATGATGTCGACCGGGGCACCGCCACGTTCCAGGTCGCCGGCGTAGATCCGGTCCACCGAGAAGGCCCGGTCGGCCTCGTCGATCGTGGCTTCGATGCCATCCACCAACTGCTCGATCAGCTTCGCGTCGTCACCGACGATCAGATAGATCGGCGCGAGTGTGCCGGTCTTGTAGTGTTTCCGAAGCGCGTCAACCGAAAGGGCCGGCACGGCGGATCAGAAATTCTCGAGGATGGAGGTCACGACCGACCTCGCGAAGTTCTGGGCGAGGCGCGTCAGCGCCGTGGCGTCCTGACGAAAGAACGCGTTCGTGTCCGTCGTGGTATTCCCCGACGACACCGGATACTCCTCGCGAAACTGCAGTGACGGATTCGCCCACAACACCTTGTTCGTGTGGGTGTCCCGGAACTCGACATTCGCCGTGACGAGCACGGAATAGCGGGTGGCCTGCTGACTGTCGTTGAAGCCGCTCGCGGTCAGCGACAGGCCGGTGATGATTCCGGTGATGATCGCATCGCCGCTGCGTTCAGGCAGCACACGATAGCGTGAACCACGCCCCTGCAGTTCCTGCCGGACCTGTTCGGTGAATTTCTGGTCGAGATTGAACGTGGTCGTCTGATTCTCGAACTGCGGCACACCCACCACTTTGATGTAGTCGGGCAGGAACGATCCGCGACCGGCGAGGGCGTAGCCGCAGCCTGACAGAGACAAGGCAAAAGGCAGAAGGCAGAAGGCACAAATGAGGAACGATCTGGCGCGCGCCATCTATTTGCTCACAAAAAAACTAACCAGGCCGACTCGCCCACCGCGAGACGGCACACCCTTGGCCGCCCAGGAAACGCCAGTGGTCAAATAGCTGGCGACGGCTTCTCTCGCCACCGTGAGGATCTCGTCGTCAGAAGCATCGGCCGCCACGGTCACAACCGCGCGCTTCTTGCCGTTCACCTGCACCGGAATCTCAACCTCTTCCTCCTTCGCCGCGTGCTCGTCGACGGACGGCCAGCCCGCGGCCACCACGCCGTCAACGTGGCCGAACATCTGCCACAGTTCTTCGCACATGTGGGGCGCGAACGGCGACAGCATCAGGATCAGCGCTTCAACCGCCTCGCGTGCCACGAACTGATGCTGCGGCGTGGGCTCAGCCTTGAGTCGGTCGGCGAACTTGTACAACTCGTTCGTGAGCTCCATCATCGCGGACACCGCGGTGTTGAGCTGTACACGCGGGTCGATGTCACCCGTCACTTTACGAATTGTTCCGTGGGTCTTGCGCCGCATCGCGCGCGCCTCGGCGCTGAGCGTCGCGACATCCCCGCCGGCCGCCGACGTGCACGTCTCGCGGATCAGATCGGCCATCGTCCATACGCGCTTGAGGAAACGGAACGACCCTTCAAGTCCGGTGTCGGTCCACTCCACTTCCTTCTCGGGCGGCGCAACGAACATCACGTACAAGCGCAGCGCATCGGCGCCGAACTTCTGAATCATGTCGTCGGGGTCCACCACGTTGCCCTTGGACTTCGACATCACCGCACCGTTCCTCAGCACCATGCCCTGCGTGAGCAGGCGCGTGAACGGTTCGTCGATCGTGACCAGACCGAGGTCACGGAACACGCGGCTGAAGAAGCGCGAGTAGATCAG
>CAYHEX010000233.1:0-7100 GCA_964355365.1 uncultured Solibacteraceae bacterium
GAGTCCTGTGGCTCCTGGGCCTCGTCGCGCCTGCGGTCGCGTCGGCCCAATACCACATCGAAAGCTGGACGACCGAACACGGCCTCCCGCAAAGCAGTGTCGTGTCGATCGCGCAGACGCCCGATGGATTCCTGTGGGTCAGCACGTTTGGCGGACTGGCGCGGTTCGACGGCGTGAGCTTCAAGGTCTTCGATTCGGTCACGAATCCTGAATTGCCCAATTCCCGCCTCGGTGCCGTCAATGTCGATGACGACGGCCTGTGGGTGCGCACCACCGACAAAGTCCTCATGCGATTCCGCGATGGGCGGTTTCACGTGATGGGCGCGGCTGAGGGACTCCCCGCGAAGACCGTCGGCTCCGTTACCGTCGAAGAGGGACACCTGATCGCGGACACGGACAACGGCGCCGTGATGTGGCTCAACGGGCGGTTTGTGCCGCACGCGCGCCCGGCTCCGCCGGCGGGCGCCGCAGGCATGAGCTTCATCGGCGAGTCGCCGACCGGGGCGCGATGGTATCGCGCCGGCGCGGGGCTCGCGCACCGGTTCGAGGGTGAGCGGCTCACCCGGACCCTCGCGATACCGCCCGGCAGCAACGTGCACGAGGATCGCACGGGTCGCATCTGGATGCACGATCGTGGCAAGTTGCTCGCGCTCGAAGGGAACACGCTGCACGAGTACGGTCGAGCGCAAGGGCTGATCGGCTTCGACAGCCTGAACTTCGCGGAGGATGCGGACGGCACGATGTGGTTCTGCGAACAACAGGGCCTGGTGCGTTTTCGCGATGGGCAGTTCACCACGTTCACCACCGCCGACGGCCTGCCGGGCAACGGCATCCGGTCGGTCTTCGTCGACCGTGAAGGCACGCACTGGGTGGCCACGTACTCGGGTCTCGCGCGCCTGACCGAACATCCATTCACGGCCTACACCACGACCGACGGACTCTCCTCAAACAACGTCTACCCGATTCTGCAAGATCGTCGCGGCGATATCTGGATCGGCGGTTGGCAGGGGCTCACGCGGTTTCACAACGGCGTGTTCGAGGATGTCTCTGCCGCCTACCAACTGAAGGGCTTCAACATCCTGTCCCTCTTCGAAGATCGCGACGGGTTGCTGTGGGTCGGCATTGGCGGCCACGGTGTGCGCCGTCTCAACA
Source organism: uncultured Solibacteraceae bacterium (assembly GCA_964355365.1). Classification (GTDB taxonomy): domain Bacteria; phylum Acidobacteriota; class Vicinamibacteria; order Vicinamibacterales; family SCN-69-37; genus SCUN01. Next base: position 1,153 of record CAYHEX010000233.1, read on the forward strand.
TCGCCGGTGGCAGTCGTCCCACCGCCTTGCCCCGGGACGAAATGCCGAGTGGGCCCAACGCGATCTATCAAGGACGCGGCACTGACATCTGGATCGGCGGCGCCGGCGCCACCCGGTACCACGACGGCATCTTCGATCCGCCGATCAAAGTGGGCGGCGCCGTCAACACGTTCTTCGAAGACGGGCAGGGCACGTTGTGGATCGGCAGCGACGCCGGGCTCGCCCGCTACGAGCATGGCGTCGTCTCTCGCCTCGGTGCGAAAGATGGGTTCACCGGCAAACGCGTGCGCGTGATTCACGGCGACGACAACGGCGCGCTGTGGATCGGCACCTATGACACCGGCCTCTTCCGATTCCGCGACGGACGGTTCACCAACTACACGGCGAACGAGGGCCTCCCGACCAACGGCGCCTTCGAGATTCTCGAAGACAGCCTGTCGCGGTTCTGGATCACCTCGAACGCCGGGATCTATCGCGTCTCGAAGGCCGAGCTCGACGATGTGGCCGCCGGCGTGCGTCGACGCGTGACCGCCGTGCGGTACGGGCGCGAAGATGGATTGGCCAATCAGGAATGCAACGGGATCGGTCGTCCGGCAGGGTTGCGCGCGGCTGATGGACGTTTCTGGTTCCCGACCCAGGGCGGTGTGGCCGTGGTTGATACGGGGGCCATCACCAGTCGCCCCGGGCCCGCCGTCGCCATTCTGGATCTGACGGTCGGCGGCGTGCCGCTTGGTGTGCGGGATCGTGTCGAGATCACATCCGCGAGCCGATCGTTCGAAGCGCGCTACACCGCGCTCACATCGGTGCGTCCGGAACTCGCCGAGTTCCGCTATCGGATGGAGGGCCTCGATCCGGATTGGGTGCATGCGGGGAGCGATCGCACGGCTCGTTACACGCAACTCCCGTTCGGTAACTATCGCTTCCACGTCAGCGCGGCCAATCGGGACGGCGTCTGGAACGACGTGGGCGCCACGATGATCGTCGCCGTCGTGCCGCCGTTCTGGAGAACCTCGTGGTTCACGGTCCTGGTCATCCTCTCGCTGATGGTGGCGGGCTTTGTCGCGCATCGAATGCGGCTCGGCACCATCGAACGCAAGCAGGCGATGCAGCAGGCGTTCGCGCGACAGCTCATCGATTCACAAGAGGCGGATCGTCAGCGGATCGCGACGGAGTTACACGATGGCGTGAGTCAGACGCTGGTCGTCATCCGCCATTGGTCCCTCGCTGGGGAGCGGTCGCTGCCGGACGACAGTGTGCCGGGCCGCCGGCTCGGGGAGATCGCCGATGCGGCGTCGCAGGCGCTGGATGAAGTGCGCGGCGTCGTGAAGGATCTGCTGCCGTATCACCTCGAACGTCTGGGACTGGTGGAAGCGATGCGTGAGGCGGCCACGCGTATGGGCGACGTGGCCGGCATTCCGATTACCTGCCGGATTGACGAGATCGCCGTGCCGTTGCGCCCCGAAACCGAGCTGCGACTGTTCCGCGTCATGCAGGAAGCGCTCAACAACATCGTCAAGCACTCCCGCGCCACGCTCGCCACGATCGAGATGGCGTTCGACGATGCCGGCCTCTGGTTGACGATTGAGGACAACGGGAGAGGATTCGAGCCCAAGTCGGTCACACCCAGTTCGCCGGATCACGGGTTTGGGCTGGTGGGCATCTCGGAGCGAGCCCGCATGATGGGCGGCGACGTGACCATTCGCTCGGCCCCTGGCCGCGGCACCACGATCACGGTGGTCGTGCCACGCGCGAGTGCGATATTGGTGTCGTGATGCTATCCTCGTGCGCCGTGGCCGCGAGTCCTGACCCCATCCGCATCCTCATCGCCGACGATCACTCGTTGATGCGACGGGGTGTGCGCGGTCTCTTTGACGGGTTGTCCGCGTTCACCGTGGTCGGCGAGGCGAAGAGCGGCGCCGAGGCGGTCGACGCCGCCCGCGAACTCCGGCCCGATGTGATCCTGATGGATCTGGGCATGCCCGACATGGACGGCGTTGAGGCCATCACGCGGATCATGCGCGAGTGCAGGACGGCTCGCGTGATCGCGTTCACGATGCACGGTGACGAGCGGTTCATGCTGGGCGCCATTCGCGCCGGCGCGCGCGCCTATCTGTTGAAGACGATGGAGTCCGCAGACCTTCTCTCGGCCATCGAGGCCGTGCATCGGGGCGAGTACCTGGTCGATCCGGTGATGGCCGCGCGTGTGCTTGGATCCTTGCACTTGCGCGCCAAGCCGGTGGCGCCGGACGCGCTGACCAACACCGAACGCGCGGTCCTCAAACTGGTGGCGCAGGGGCTCGACAATCGAGACATTGCCGCCAAGTTGAGGTATTCCGAACATACGGTCTCCAACCGTTTGCGCACGATCTTCGACAAGCTGGGTGTGACCAATCGCACGCAGGCCACCCTCTACGCGCTGCGTCAGGGCTGGGCGTCGCTTGACACTCCCGAAGCCTGATCCGACAGATTCCTGTAGTTCCCGCCTTTCACTTTAGACAGTTTCACGTCTAGCGCGGCGCCCCGATCCCGCGCCTAATCACCGCACTCAGATTTGTCGGCAGTGTGCGTTCTTTGTTCTTCAGGGAACTCCTATGACTATGCGTACCCGTTTCACCCGCTGGGCTGTCAGCCCGATCGCTCTCGTGCTTTCGATTGTGTCGCTTGGTGTGCTCGCGCGAGCAGATCAGCAACCCACCGGGACAGGGACATGGTCGGCTGCGGGTGCGATCGGCGCGCTCCCGGAGGGCGCGGCGTCCACGGTGCTGAATGACGGGCGGCTCCTCATCGCCGGCGGTGACGGCAGCGGAGCGAACGGGCCGCGCAAAATCATCTCGGTGTTCGACTCGGCGACCTGGACCTGGAGCGCCGCCGGGATGCTCAACACCAACCGCACGCACGCGGCGGCTGCGACCTTGAAGGATGGACAGGTGCTCGTTGCCGGCGGCTCGACCGCCGACGGCGCGACGAACTCCATCGAGATCTTTGATCCGGCCAGCGGGCAGTCCGCTCCGGCCGGCACGCTCGTCGCCGCCCGCACCGGCGCCGCTGCGGCCACGCTGGCCGACGGCCGCGTGCTGATCGTCGGTGGTTCGGACGGCACCGCGCCGCTCGCGAGCGCGGAACTCTTCGACCCGAAGACGGGCGTCTCGACACCCGTGGCGGCTCCGCTGGCCTCGGCGCGCGTGGACGCGACGGCAACACGTCTCTTGACCGGCCACGTCCTCATCGTCGGCGGCAGCGACAGCCAGGGCGATCTGGCGTCGGCCGAGCTGTTCCATCCGGAAGACAGCACCTTCACGACGTCGTCATCGGCGCTCGGGACTGCGCGCAGCGGCCACGCGGCCCTGCTGCTGCCACACAACAACGGCGTGCTGATCATCGGCGGCACGCACAGCGGCGTGGCCCTTCGGTCGGCCGAGATGTACCAGCCGGCGGCGGCGAGCACGGCGCGCGAGTTTGTTGATGGCACTTTTGCGGTGACGGGCGCCATGCAGGATGCCCGCGCCGGCGGCGTGCTTGCGCCGCTCGGCGGCGACGGTCAGGCGCTCGGCGCCGCGGGCGTCGGCCAGACCAGTGCCGAGATGTATCACTTCGCCACGATCAAGACCGACAAGCCCGACTACGCGCCGGGTACCGTCGTGACGATCACGGGCAGCGGGTGGCAGCCGTTCGAAATGGTGTCGCTGAACCTGCAGGAACTGCCGGACTACGACGAACATCCGCTCCTCGCGGTCCAGGCCGACGCGGACGGCAACATCATCAGCACGGAGTTCTCGCCCGACCTTCACGACATCGACATCCGGTTCTACCTGACCGCGACCGGTTCGGTGTCGCGCGCGCAGACGACGTTCACCGACGGCGTGGCCTCGAAGCTGGTGTTCAGCTCGACGGCCGTTTCGCCCAAGGTCGGCAGCTGCTCGACCGCGATCACGGTTCAGACACAGGACACGCTCAATGTGGCCTCATCGCCGGTGAGCACGCTGAGCATCGCCCTCAGTTCGAACAGCACGGGCGGGGCGTTCTACAGCAACAACACGTGCACGACCTCGATTGCCACCGCCAGCATCACGAGCGCGCAGACATCAGCGACGTTCTACTACAAAGACACCAAGGCCGGCAGCGCGGTGATCACGGCGGCGGGTACGGGGCCGTTCACGAGCAGCCCGACGCAGACGGAGACCATCGCGCAGGGCAGCACGACGACCACAGTGACCTCGTCCTCCTCGACGTCGACCTACGGTGAGTCGGTGACGTTCACCGCGACGGTGGGCATCGTGTCGCCGGCAACTGGAACTGTCACCGGGACGGTGACGTTCAAGGACGGCGCGACGACGCTCGCCACGAAGACGCTCTCGGGCGGCACGGCGACGGCCGCGACGGTCGGTGTGTCGGTCGGCACGCGTTCGATCACGGCCGTCTACAACGGCGACACCAACTTTGCGACGAGCACGTCGTCGGCCATCACGCAGACGGTGAGCCAGACGGGCACGACCACGCTGCTGTCGTCGTCATCGACATCGACCGTGGTCGGCCAGACGGTGACGTTCACGGCAGGCGTCAGCGCGAATTCGCCAGGTAGTGGTGCGCCGAGCGGCACGGTGCAATTCACCGACAACGGCAACCCGATCGGCACCGTGGCGCTGGCTTCGACCGACTCGGCGAGCGACGTGACCGCCGGCGGCGCGTTGGCCTGTCGCATGACGAGCGCCGGCGGCGTGGAGTGCTGGGGCGCGAATGGCAGCGGCCAGGTGGGTGACGGCACGACGACGGCTCGTTCGATCCCGACACCCGTTCCGAGCTTGTCGAGCGGCGTGACGATGGTGGTTGAAGGCACGTCGCATGCGTGCGTGCTGAAAACGGACGGCAGCGTCTGGTGCTGGGGTTCAAACGGCAGCGGCCGTCTCGGCAACAACTCGCTGACGAACAGCCTGGTGCCCGTGCAGGTGTCGGGCCTTGGCGCCGGCAGCGGCACCACGTCGATTATCGCGTCGGGTTCGAGCACCTGCGCGGTCGTGAGCGGCGGCGCGTGGTGCTGGGGCAGCAACAGCAGCGGCCGACTCGGGAACAACTCGACGGCGACGACCAGCCTCATTCCGGTGCATGTCGTCGGCATCGGCGGATCGGGATTCCTGACCGGCGTGACGCAAATCACGATGGGCAGCGCGCACGCGTGCGCCTTGTCCAGCGGCAGCGTCTCGTGCTGGGGCAGCAACGGCAGCGGCCGATTGGGCTCGGGCGTCGGGTCGGGCACGCTGGCCAGCAGCTCGACGCCGGTGCAGGTGTCCGGCATGACCTCTGGCGTGTCAGCCATCTCGGCGGGACCGCAGTCGACTCACGCCTGTGCCCTTCTCTCGACGGGCGCCGTGAAATGCTGGGGCGCCAACACGAGCGGGCGACTTGGTAACAACAGCACGACCGCGAGCGCAACGCCGGTGCAGGTGTCCGGTCTGACGAGCGGTGTATCTGCCGTCGGCGTAGGCCAGCTCTCGAGCTGTGCGCTGAAGTCGGACGGCACCGTCTACTGCTGGGGCAGCAACGCCAGCGGTCAGCTCGGCATCAACACGCTGGCCACGACGCAGAGTCTTGTGCCGACGCAGGTGCTGGGCTCGGGTGGCAGCGGCTTCTTGACGAGCGTGCAGGATCTGGCGGTCGGGTCGTCGTTCGTGTGCGTGCGGTACACCGCGAGCACGAATGCGAACCTGCAGTGCTGGGGTCTCAACACGAACGGACAGCTTGGCAACGGCACGACGACCATGGCGCTGGCGCCGACCACCGTGTTCAGCGGCGCCTCGGCATCGATCAGCACGTCGGCGCTCACATCCGGCACGCACACGATTGCGGCCATCTACAGCGGTGACACGAGCTTCACCACCAGCACGGGCACGCTGACGCAGACGGTGGCCGCGACGGTTACCACGATTACCGCCACGCTCACCGCGGCGAACAAG
>CAYHEX010000234.1:0-7095 GCA_964355365.1 uncultured Solibacteraceae bacterium
AGCCGGCCATTGCCCAGAAGGAAGGTGGCGTCCGATCCGGTGTTGACGTGCAGATTGGCGAGGACGTGCTCGAGTGTCACCCAGACGAACGGCAGCATGAGCGCGGTCCACTTCACCAGCGCGTGCGTGCCCGGCGGCCGTCCGGCCTCGACGCGCGAGGCCGAACGCCAGAGTCCGATCCCCGCAGCGGCCATCCCCGTGGCCGCGGCATGCCCGACGTAGCCGGCCGCGCCCCACGCGCCAGGGACGAGCCAGGTCGGACCGTATTGCGCAGCCATGTCGCGGACCACACCGGGGCTGTGCCGGACCAGTTCGGCATTTTCGACCATCGCGAATCCGGCGCCGGCGGCCACGCCGATCATCACGTAGTCAGACGGGTTGAGCGTCAGCCCCGTGCGTCGGGAATAGCGGAGGGCGACCACCCAGACGGGAAGCAGTTTCACAACTTCCTCGACGACGGGGACGACACCCCAACTGCCGATGCCCTCGGTCGGATCGAGCCCGGCCGCATTCAGGCCGACGCCGACCAACACCATGAGCGGCGCCGCGACGCCGATCCCCAACATCAAGGCGTTGAGCACGGCGTTCCACGTCAGTGTGCGCGTCGCCAGCGTCAACGCCATCACCAGCAGCGTGAAATACGCCTCACGCCAGAACATCACCGGGGCGTCGACGCAGAGCCACGCCAACGCGATGGCAGGGAGCACGAGCAGCAGGCGATTCAATGACGCAGGCACGGTGGTTGGACCGCAGGGATTCTACACGGGTTACATGTGAACCCGTCGCGCTCGGACTATCCTCAATGTGTGGCGGGTGTGGAAGACGACGACGACGGAACGGGCGCGGAACGCGAGTGGGTCGACGTGGGCCGATGGCCGACCGAGGCGCGAGCCGATGAGTACGCGCTCGTATTGCAAGCGGTCGGCATCCGCTCCGTCGTGGCGCCGATTCGGGGCGAGGCCCGCGACGAGTTCCAGTTGATCGTGCGAGCGGAGGAGGCCGACCGCGCGCACGACGAACTGCGCCGGTTCATCGGCGAGAACCGCGGGTGGCCGCCGCGGCCCGTCATCGCACCTCCGGTAACGGCGGGCGTGGGCGCCGCGATTGTCTATGCCGCGTTGATGGCCATCGCGTTTGCGGCCCAGCGCCAGGGAAGCTACGGCATCGACTGGCTGTCGGCCGGCCGCGCAGATGCTGGCCTGATCCGGAACGGCGAATGGTGGCGCGTCGTGACTGCGCTCAGTCTCCACGGCGACGCGGTGCATCTGGCGGGGAATCTGCTCTTCGGCGCGCTCTTCGGCGTGATGCTCGCGCAGAGTGTCGGCGCCGGATCCGCCTGGCTCACATTCGTCGTCTCTGGCGGGATCGGGAACGCGGTGAACGCGTGGTGGCAGGCGCCGACGCATCTGGCCATCGGCGCGTCGACGGGTGTCTTCGGCCTGCTCGGTGCGCAAGTGGCGTGCGACTGGATGCGCCGCGGCCGGATTCGCCTGCACCCGATGCGCCGTTGGGCGCCGATCATCATGGGCATCGCGCTGCTCGCGTGGTTCGGCGGCAGCGGTGGACGTCAGGCGGATCCAGGCCAGGTGACCAACGCCCTCAGAGACGCGGGCGAACGCGTTCGCGTGGATGTGGCTGCGCACGTCTTCGGCTTCGGCGCCGGCCTGGGTCTTGGCGTCGTGCTGGCACTGCGCGCCACCGCGCGGCTCGCCATGCCGCGCGTGCAACGCGCGCTCGTCGCAGCCGCCATCGGCCTGGTCGTCTTCGCCTGGGCGTTCGCCCTGCGATAGCGGTGTATTCTTTTTCTCAATGTTGAAATGGCGATGGTGGCCCGTGCTGGCCTTGGCGACGCTTGCGGCGGGTTCAGTGTTCCCCAGCGCCCGCGCGGTCGAGAAGACGCCGGTCATCCTGATTTCGATCGATACGCTGCGCGCCGATCACCTCAGCGCGTACGGCTACACGAAGATCCGCACGCCGAACATCGACGCCTTCGGCGAGGCCGGCACCACGTTCGATCGGATGCAGGCGCCGATGCCCTTCACGTTGCCGTCACACACCGTGATGATGACGTCGACCAACCCGTACGAAAACCAGGTGCGGAACAACAGCCTGGTGGTGCCGCGCGGTGCCGTCACGCTCGCGTCGGTGCTGCGCGCGAACGGCTATCGCACGGCCGCGTTTGTCGGCAGCATGATCCTGCAGGCAGACACCGGGCTGGATCAGGGCTTTGATGTGTACGACGCGCCGTTCGCGCTCCGGCCGGGGCAGTCGCCCGGGGCCAGTTTCGCAGGACTGCGTCGCGACGCGGCCGCGGTCACCAAGGCGGCGCGCGCGTGGCTGGATCGGAACCGCTCAGCGCCCGTGTTCGCGTTCCTGCACTTCTACGATCTGCATGCGCCCTACACGCCGCCGATCGCGACCGGCGCCGAGCCGGCGATCGGCCCCTACGACCTCGAGTTGGCGTACGTCGATCAGGTGCTCGGGCGTTTCAAAGCGGCGCTCCAGAGCAATGGCCTCTGGGACAAATCGCTCGTGATCGTCACCGCCGACCACGGAGAGAGCCTGGGCGATCACGGCGAACCCGGGCACGGGTACGCCATCTACAACAGCACCATGCACGTCCCCTTCATCGTGCACTGGCCGGGTGGCAAGTCTTATCCGCGGAGGGTGAGTGAGCCGGCCGGTTTGATCGATCTGGCGCCCACGGTGCTGGACGTGCTGCGCGTGAAGGTGCCGCCGGCGTTCAAGGGCGTCAGCCTGTTGGCCACACGCGAGCGCACGATCTACGGTGAGAGCCCGTTCGCGAAGGGCGTCGGGAACGAGCCGCTGCGATCGCTCGTGTCGGGTCCGTACAAATACATCGACGCGCCCACGGCCGAGATGTACGACCTCGTCAAGGACCCGCGCGAGTTGGTGAACCTGCTGCCGGCGCGCGCGAGGGACGCGTCTCCGCTGAAGGCGCGCCTGGCCGCGCTGACCGCGGCGTACCCGAGCACGAACGATCGGAACGTGTCACCTCCGGTATCCGACAGCCGGCGAGAGATGCTGCGCTCGCTCGGCTACATCGGCGGCGGACCGCCGAAGTCGGGGAGCCGCGTCACCGATCCTCGTGAACTGCTCAAGATCGCCGAAGCGCTCGAGACCGCGCAGACGATGGTGGCGGTGAAGCAGTACGGCCAGGCGGTCATGCTCCTCAAACAAGTGCTGACCTGGGACAGCCAGAACGCTCAGGCGCGACGCGCGATCGGTGAGGCCTGTAAGTTCGTTCCGACGCTGCCGGACTGCAAGGGCCGGTAGTCGTTTACACGAAGCATCGCCGATCACGCCGTTCGGGTTGCGTCAGAGCCGAACCTGCGCGCCGCCTGGTCGGTTTGTCCGTAACACGGCGGCCACGCCAGGGCCCAGATACCCAGGATGATTTGCGGACATAACCAGCACATACAGGAAGTGCGATTTCACTGTGACGGACAGGTACGTCGAGGGGTCTGCGGTCGGTGCCGCGCCGGTGGTCTTGGTGCCCTGCTGAATGGCCGCCCCGTTTCGACAGGTGTCGCAGTACGGCACCTGCGCCGACGCGCGGAATCCGCCGGAGAGTGACGAGATCGCCTCGAACCGTACCGCGTCCTGACCGCAACCGCAGCAGTAATTCGGCAACCGGTCGATGTGGTCCCACGGAATCGCGAACATCGGCACGCCGGCGACGTAGCCCTCCTCCAGCGGCCGCACCCGGCCACTCTCCATCTTCAGGTAGCGCATGCAGTGTCCGCAGGGCCCGCACACGCCGTTGCTTAATCCGTTCAGTGGCGTGTGGCACACGGGGCAGTTCGCTCGCCAGGACTGAGTGAACGCGACGTAGACCATGGCCACGGCGATCCAGGCGACGACGAAGGCCCAGCCCCCGTGGTCGTCATTCCAGAGGTAGGCGGACCCGCCGCCGAGCGCGACCGACAGGGCCAAATAAAGAAGCAGTGCCTCGGTGGAACGTTGAACAGGGGTTGAAGGTTCGGCTTCCGCATGCGACATCGTGATCTCCTGTCAGGCGCGGCTATTCGGTGTTGAACACACGACGAGCTTTCAGCAGCTGAGCGTCGCGAGGATTGCCGGCGAGGCCGTTCTCGACGACGGCACGTGCGGCCGACATCCGGCCGGTCTGCGCCAGGGCTGTGGCTTTCGCGAGGATCGGCGTGACCAGCGTCGGCTCCAGTTCCAGCGCCGTATCCGCGGAGGCAATGGCTTCGTCGAACCGCCGGAGTTGCACCAATGCATTCGCCCGGTTGACCCAGGCCTTCGCGTAGGTCGGGTTGATGCGCACGGCGCGGTCCGCGCTCTCCAATGCGTCGGCCGGCCGGCCCATTCGGCGCAGGAGGATGGCGCGGTTGTTCCAGGTGCTGACCGCCTGTGGATTCCCGGAGACGATCCGGTCGCAGACGCCGAGTGCCGCCTCCGGCTCCCACGTTTCAACAATGAGGCTGGACACGGCGTCCAGGCGCGCGATCTGGTCGTGATCCGTGCACCAGGTCACCGCGCGCTGGAGCCACCGTTCGGCACCACCGCCATCGCCGGCGCCGCGACACGCCAGCGCCGCGTTGACGATCGGCACGATGGCGTCTCGATCGCACCGATGCGCGTCGTCGAAGTGTCGGAGTGCTTCGGCGAAGTCACCTGCTTCAAGTCTGACAAGACCCAGGGCGTTGTGTGCGGTCCACGCACTGTCATCGGCGGCGATCGCGCGTCGCGCCGCGTCCTCGGCCAGATTCCAGTCACCGATGTTCAGCCAGGCCTGCGCCGCGTTGCGCCAGGTCTGGGCCGGTGTCGGCAAATCAGGTGGGACATCCGCTTCCGCTTCAACGCCGGTGCGGCGGAAGCAGAGCCGCTCGAGTTGTTGCGCGATCAGGTGGAAGTGTCCGGGGCGGGTCGCAGGATCGCGCTGCATGCACGCGTCGGCGAGCGCCGCGAGTTCGATCGGGACGTCTGCGGCGTGACGCAGGGCCAGCGCGAGCGTGACGCCAAATGCGTAGATGTCGCTTGCTTCCGTTGGCACCGTCAACCCGTCGTACATCTCTGGTGCGATGAAGCCTTCAGTGCCGCCCAGATACCCCTCGTGCACACCCGTGCCGGTGCGGCGGCTGACGGAGAGTCCGAAATCCGTGACCTTGGCGGCGCCCTCGGACGTGAGCATCACGTTGTCCGGCTTCAGGTCGCCGTGGCTCAACTGCGCGGTGCGCTGCGCGTGCGCCAGCCCCCGGGCCATCCCCAGCGCCACATGCAGGATCTGCAGCCAGTCCACGCGGCCGGCGGCGAGCGCGTCGGACAGCGTGACCCCTCGGACATATTCCATGACGATGTACGGGAGCCGCCCGTGGTTCTCGACGCCGTACGCCAACACGATGTTCGGATGGGGTGGGACGGACACCCAGTTGGCGGCTTCGGCGCGGAAGCGGTCGAGCGTGTCCGCATCGGTTAGCCGATCGACCCGCGGCGTCTTGAGCGCGCAGAGCGCGTCGCCACGGTCGTACCGGGCGTCGAGTTGTTCGCAGACATAGACGCGCCCGAGGCCGCCGCCCTTGACGTCGACGACGCGGTAGTCGCCGCCAATGACATCGCCGGGACCGTACACCGAGGCAGGCGGCAGCGTCGCCAAGGTCGTGAGGCTACCGTTCAGCTGTGGCGATGTCAAACATTCCCGTGGCCGCGCAGAGTTGGCGGAGATTCCGGTAAGTAGCTGGTGTAGCCAATCACGGTTACACCGTCACAGGAGCACCCGTCATGACCGTTACCCGCCGCACGTTCCGCATCTTGTCTCTGGCTCTGTTGGTCGCGATCGCGTCGGCCACGTTCGAAGGCTCGGCGTATGCCGCCGACGGCATCCTGAAGAAGATCGAGAAGGCGTTGACCCCGCCCCCGCCGCCCCCGCGTCCCGCGGCGTGCGCCTGTGTTCGTGGCTAGGACGCACGGTGTGACCTGCCGGACCGCGTGGAGCGGTCCGGCAGCGTCGCGCATCGGAGGCGCAACCGGCTAGGCGCCGATGCCGAGGATCTGGAACAGATCGCGGACTTCCTGTTCCACTTCGTCATCGCCGATGGCGTAGGCGCGGATCTCTTCGCGCAGCAACTCCCGATACGCGCGTTTGGCGGTGACGAGGCGGTTGGCGACCTCCTTCTCGGTGAGACCGTGCTCGCGCGCGAGTGACTGCTGTGACGGCGTCTCCGCGCCGGTGAGCAGAGGGGCCACGAGGAAGCGGTAGAAGATGTCGAAGTGCCGGCCGCGATCGGGTCCTGAGAACTGGCGCCTCAGGGCCAGCATCACGCGGGCGATCAGGGCCTCGGCCCACGCGCGCGCGAATTCGGTCTCTGGGCTCGAGTCTCCTGCGCTGACATCGAGGGGCGCGCCATCGCGGCCCGACGTATCCGCCGATACGAATCCGGCGTCGGGGTGCCGCTTCTGGGCGGTGTCGTGCCGGTGTTGCTTTGCGGCGTATCGCTGCAGCGCTCGCAGCATGAGGTTACGAAACCGGCCTCGCGTGGCGTCGGCCTGCGCGAAGACCTGGTCGGTGAGGCAATAGAGGAAGAAGTCCTGTACGACGTCCTCGGCGTGTTCGTGCGCGTAGCCGCGCCGGCGAAGGAAGCGCAGAACGGGGTCTTTGTAGCGCTCGAACAGTTCGGCGAACACCGCGTCTCGTTCACCGGCGCTGCCGGTGCGGAGCACGTCGATTCGTCGCCAGTCAGTGACGGGAAACGCGCTCATGCCGGGTCAGTCTAGCCGCCGCTCTCCATCTTCTTGAACAGCGCCAGATACTCGTCGAGGTTGGTCTTCGTGACCACGTCCACGCCCGAGTCGATGACCTGCGTCGCGGGCATCTTGCCGTTGACGATGTCGTTGAGGAGGCGAATCGACTCCGAGCCCCAGCCGAAGTACTTCTGGCCAAGGAGAATCTGCACCTTGCCGGAGCGGAGCAGCGCCGGGCCGGCTTCGACCGTGTCGAAGGAGATGAACTTGGTCTTCTCCGGCTTCACCGGATCGAGCGCGCGCTGCGTGAACACCGGCCAGCCGCCGACCGAGATCCAGGCGCCGAGATTCGGATACCGATTCGAGCCC
>CAYHEX010000235.1:0-7077 GCA_964355365.1 uncultured Solibacteraceae bacterium
GCAGGCGCTCCGCGAAGTCCGTTGCGAATGGTGCGGAGGCAACAAACAGCACACGGTCGCGCTCGAACCACAGTTTCAGGGGCAGTCCGGCGACGGCGCCTTGCGCGAAGGCGGGTCTGTGCGTCGGCAGTTCCCAATCGCATTCACGTTCGAGCAGTGCGAGCGCCGCATCGATTGGCATCCACACGCCGAAGAGCGCAGTCTCTGGTTCGACGATGGCGTGCGCATCGGCGATCAGTGCCGGCGCGATCGCCGCCAGCACGATGACTTCGTCGGGCGCGGTGCGCAGGACGATCGCATCGCTCGGCCACGGCGCCGCATCGAGCGCGGCCGGCGTGGCGGCAATGCGCGTGGCCGTGAGAGGCTTAAGCGCGTGCACGGGTGCCCTCCGGGTCATAGAACGGCGTCGGCACGCGTTGCGCCGGGCGGCCGTCAATCGTGACCGTTTCCGGCAGCGCGCCGCCGGTCAGTCGCAGCCAGCCGAGCATCACGGAGCGCTGCAGTGTTGGCGACCACGTGCTGGACGTGACATAGCCGGCAAACTCGCCGTCGCTCCAAATCGTCGCGCCCTCAGCCGGCGCGGCGCCGTCCATCGTCATGCCGCAGAGCTGTCGGTCGAGCGGCAGCGCGTTGGTCCGCAGCACTGCGTGCCGACCGACAAACGCGGGCTTGTCGAGTCGCGCGGCCCACTCGTGATTCAGTCGGCGCGGCGTCGAGTCGAAGTCAGTGTCTTGCCCAACAATGATGTGGCCCTTCTCGAGTCGGAGCTTCATCAGCGCTTCGAGACCGTGCGGGCGAATGCCGAGATCTGCGCCGAGTGACAACAGCGCGCGCCAGAGCGCCACCGAGTCCGCGGCGGCGTGATGCAGTTCGTACGAGACTTCGCCGGTGAAGCTGAGCCGGAAGATGCGGCAGTGGATGCCCGCAACATCGGCCGTGCTGTGATGAAGGAACGCCGGTGGAGCGGTGACGCCCGCGCGCGCGAGCAATTCGGTCGCCCTCGGGCCGGTGACGTTGATGGCGCCGACCGATGTCGTCTGATTGAGCAGTCGCACGTCGACCTCGAGCGACTCGGCCCAGTCGCGAACCCAGAGTTCCGCAAACGTGGATCCGCCGCTCGTGAACGTCAGCGTGAACCGCGTGGCGTCATCCCTACAGACCATGCCGTCGTCGATCACGTAGCCGCGCTCGTCGAGCAGGAGCACGTAGCGCGAGCGGCCCGGCTTGAGCGAGGCGATCGGCACAGGGTAGAGGTGTTCGAGCAGCGCGACCGCGCCAGGGCCGGAGACCTGCATTCTGCCGAGCGTGCTGACGTCGCAGATCGACACGGCCGTTCGCACGGCAGCGTACTCCGCGTCGGTGTCGCCGTAGTGCCACGGCCGCCACCATCCGCCGAGCCGTTCCATCTGCGCGCCAAGGGCGCGATGCTCCGCGTCGAGCGCGGTGCGCGGCGTGGCCGCGTGATGCATGCCCGCAGCCGCTTCGCCGAGCGTGAGCTGTCGCGTCACCGGCCGCGCGGTAAACGGCGGTTGCAGCGACGCGCCCTGATCGGCGAGGAACGCGCGAATGTGCGGCACACATGTCGAGCCCTGACACGGACCCGTTCCGGCCAGCGTCGCGCGCTTGACGAGTTCGAGTTCCGTGAATCCGCGCGTGAAGACGGAGCGGAGGTCATCGACCGTGACGCCGAGACACGGACAGACCGTGCCCCGCTGCGGTGGATCCGGTACCGTCGGCGCGATGACGACTGGGCCCACCGCGCGGACGTTCATGCCGCGCGCCATGCGCAGCAGCGCGTCGCGCGGCGTGAGGCCGAGATAGACGACGGCCGTGTCGCACGCGTGGCGCGACAGGTGATTGCGCGTATCACGCATGACGACGGTGCCGACGCGGTGCGGGTTGTCGTGCGACGGCTCGAACCGCTCGAGCCGGCCCGTTACGAAGTCGCCGTCGACGCCGGACGGGCGCTGGCCGACGACGAGCACACGGCCGAGCGGCACGCCCGCGGCGGTGAGTGTCTCTGCTCCGCCGCAGGTCAGGATGCCGATCAGGTCATTGCCCGGCACCGCGGGCTGAACCTCCGCCGCGCCGGTCGCCACGACGATCTCGCCCCGAGGATAGAGATGCCGCATCCCCTCGGCTGTGCGCGCGACCACGAGTGGACCGGGGTAGATGCCGACCGCTTCTTGTCCTTCGCGCGCGTCGAGCGTCTCGACGTGCAGTCCCTTCGCTCGTGCATCGTCTGCGGCTTCACGCCCGGCGCGGCCCTGGCCGATGATGACGACGTCGCAGTGGATCGTGCGGAGTGGCACTGGTGGGCGATCGCCCGGACTCTCCAGCGGCGGGAGATGCGAGTGCGCCGGGTGGGGCTCAACGACCTGGCCCGGCCGGTGCCGCGTCTGGCACATGCGTGTGTAGGTGATGCCGTCGATGGTCGCGAGGCAATTCGGGCAGTCGCCGGTGAGGCAGAGGCTGCCGCCGGTGGCGGGCCACTGGCCTTCGCGCAGGCGATGAATGAGAACGGACTCGTCAGCCATTCGACCGACGAATTATGCCACCACGGGGAGGGGCACGTCGAATAGCATAGGCGGCATTCCCATGTCGTCGCCGACCCCCGTCTGGTCTTCGCGCCTCGCGTTCTATCTCGCCACCGTTGGTGGCGCCGTGGGGCTCGGCAGCATCTGGCGTATGCCGTATCTGGTGGGATCGAACGGCGGCAGCGCGTTCATCTCCGTCTTCGTGGTTGCGTGTCTGATGATTGCCACGCCGCTGCTCGTCGCCGAGTTCCTCATCGGCCGACGGGCGCGCCTGAGTCCGCCGGAAGCGGCCGGCGCCGTCGCGTGGGAGTCGGGTCTGTCGACAAAGTGGAACGCGATCGGCATCCTCGGCACGATCGCGGCGTTCGCGATCATTTCTTATTACACCGTGATTGCCGGCTGGGTGCTGGCCTACACATGGAAGTGCGCGAGCGGCGCGCTGGTCGGACTGTCGCGGCCTGAGGTCGCAAGTCTGTGGCGCGGATTTCTTGCGAGCCCCTTTGAAATCGGCGCGTGGCATCTCGCGTTCCTGATCGTTGTTGCCGTGATTTCCGCGCGCGGCGTGGGCCGCGGCGTGGAGGTCGCGACGAAGGTACGCGCGCCGGTATTGCTGATCCTGTTGCTTGTGCTGATGACCTACGCGATGGTGACCGGAGACGTGAGGCAGGGACTCCGGTTTGCGTTCGTGCCCAACTTCGCCGCCATCACGCCGCAGGTCGTGCTCGCGGCGGTGGGGCAGGCGTTCTACGCCACCGGCGTCGGCATGGCGATGATGATGGCAATGGGGTCGTACGTCACTCGCGGCACGTCGCTCGTGCGGACGTCGCTCATCATCAGCGGATCGATTCTGCTGGTGTCGCTGCTCGCAACGCTGACCATCTTTCCGCTGGTGTTCCACTACGGCATGAATCCGGCGGCGGGGACCGAACTGGTGTTCGACGTGCTCGCGACCGTGTTCGCGCAGATGCCGGGCGGCCGCCTGTTCGGCACGTTGTTCTTCCTGCTGCTCGTGTTCGCAGCGCTGACGCCGTCGATGGCCGGCCTCGAACCGTTGATCGCGTGGCTGCAGCAACGGCGCGGGCTCACGCGCGGCCGCGCGGTTGCCGTCGCTGCGGCTGCCGCCTGGGTATCGGGTATTGGATCCGTCTTGTCGTTCAATCGCTGGTCCAGCTGGCATCCGCTGGGCGCGCTGCCGATGTTCGCGAGCAGCACGTTCTATGACGTGGTCGATTTCGTGTCGTCGAACATCCTGCTGCCGATTGGCGCCATGGCCACGAGCCTGCTGGTCGGATGGCTGTTGAGCCGCAAGATCGTCAACGACGAACTCGCGGAAGAAGCGCCGTTGGCGGCGCGGATCACCGTCTGGCTCTTGCGCTACGTGTGCCCGATCGCGATTGCGATCGTGGCCCTCTCGGCGCTGTGGTGAGGTATGGCATGATGGCGCTCGCTCAGGCAATTGGCTGCGTCTTGTGACGCAAAGAAACGGAGTGCGACATGGTTGGGAAGATGACGCGTGGCTCGATGCTGGTGTTGTTGGTGTGTGCAACCGCGGCGACGGTGATGATCGCCAGCGAGGCCGGGCGCTACAAGAAGGACGGCACCAAGTGCGTGTGGGACGACAAGGACACCGGTCCCAACCAGTGCACGCCTGCGGTGGCGGGCCACTTCAAGAAGGACGGCGACAATTGCCAATGGGTCACCGGTGCCGCCGGAGCGGACCAGTGCCGACCCAGCAAGGGACGCTTCAAGACGGACGGCGCGGCCTGCGTGTGGAATGGCACGGACACGGGTCCGGATCAGTGTGATCCGAAGGCGATCAAGTAGCATCGCCCTCGTTTGGCGCTAGGTGAGGGTCTTCAGCAGGGTCATGGCCGGCGCCAGGCGAATGCCTTCGGCCGTCTGATAGTCCTTCGTGCCTTTCGCGTGAATCTGCCACGCCTCGCACTTGGGGAACTTGGCCTTGAGGTACCGCAAGCCTGGATCGACGGCGACATCGTCGAGCTTGCACTCGACCATCAGCACCGGCGTCCGTCCATCCACGACGACGAAATCCACTTCTCGTCGGTCGTGATCACGGAAATACCGGAGGTCCAGGTCGAGGCCTTCAGTGTCTTGACGAAAATGCACCCACTTCAGCAAGTGTGACGCCACGAGGTTCTCGAAACGCACGCCGGGATTCGACACGAGCGTCCAGTCCCAGTGGTAGTGCTTCTGCTCTTTCTTCACGGCCCTGATGCGCGGCCCGCCAAACGGCGAGATCCGGAAGATGGCATAGAGGCGTTCGAGAATGTCGAGCCAGTTGGCCACCGTCTTGTGCGCCACCTGAAGGTCTTCGCGGACCGCGTTAATCGACAGCGGCGAACCGGTCAGATCTGGCAGGCGCAGCATCAGCAACTCGAGGTGACCGAGATCGTGCAGGCGCTCGAGACCGGCGACGTCCTCTCGAATCAGGCGGGTACGGTAGTCGCGCGACCAACGGCGCGCCTCCACGTCAGAGCCGCCCCAATAGGGCTCCGGGAATCCTCCAAGCGTGAGGAGGTCCTGGAGTTCGGCCGCGGAGGTCAGGCGCAGTTCGGCCACCGACAGCGGGTGGAGGCGCAGCAGGTGATAGCGGCCCTGCAGCGAATCCCCGCCAAAACGATAGAAGTCGAGCCGGCCGCTGCCGGTCACCAGCAGGCGCTGGCGCGCCGATCTCTTGTCGAACAGCCCCTTGAGGTAGTTCCGCCACTGCCGGTACTTGTGCAATTCGTCGAAGATCCAGAGTGTCGACGAGGGGAGTTGTCGCCGGAGGATCCGCTCGCGATCCTCGGCGTCGTCCCAGGTGAGATACCCGGCCTGCCCGCCGGGGAGCGTTCGCACCATGGTCGTCTTGCCGACCTGTCGTGGGCCGGCGACGAAGACCATCTTTCTGGCCAGATCCCGTTTGATCTGCGGCAGCAGATACCGACCATGCGATGCCATGGCGTGAGCGTATGACTAATTTCGCTATGTGTCAAAAATACACGTGAGTATTTTAGACTGGTGTCTGGCGACGGCACCGTTGCGTGTAGTCTGTCCCGATGAGGTGCCCGATGACGAGATCGTTGGCTCTGGCGAGCGTGATGGCATTGGCGGCGTCCGTGGCATTCGCGCAAACGCCACCGGGCCCGCCGGGCCCACCCAAAACGACCGCCGCGGTGCTAACCACGCGACCGGGGCATGAACTGAACGTCAGCGTTCAGCACTACAACTACGAGGAGCCTGATGACGTCGACATCTCGATCCACGGTCCGAAATTCGGCGGCGAATACACCGGAACGTTGGCGCTGAGTCGCCGGCGGCACTGGTTCGCGCAGTTCAACGTCCGCGGCACGGGCGCCATCGCGCGCTATGACGGGTGGTGCCGGCCGTGGCAGATCACACCGAGCAGCACATCAGCTAACGGCTATCGACTCACGCTCGGCACGCGATCGCCGTGCAGCGAAACGGGCGACCCTGACTGGTATGTCGATGGCCGCGCGCTCCTCGGCAAGGACGTCGTTGGGCGCGCCTGGGCGATCTCGCCCTTCATTGGCGTCGGCGCTCGTCATCTGTCGAACGGTGTGACCGGGAACTTCAACTACCGCACACAGGAGTATCTGTACGTGCCGCTGGGCGCGACGGTGCGCACGACGGCGGTGGCTGGTCACGCGCTGGAGATCACGATGGAATACGACTACTTGCTGCGCGGGTGGAACACGACGCGCAACTCGCTGCTCGGCGGCGGCACGGTGCCGGCCACGGCCACGACGCCGGCCTTTGCGATCGGCGACTTCACCGATCTCTCGTTCAAGCAAAGGAACGGCTCGGCGCTACGCGCGAGCGCGTCGTTCCAGCTGAGCCGGTCATGGTCGATGGGGCCGTACTACGTGCGATGGCGCGTGGCCGACTCGCCCGTGAGCACCGGTTCGGTCGCCTACACCGTCAACGCCATCACCGTGCGCCAGACGCTGGGCTATTACGAGCCGCACAACTTCACCAACGAGTTCGGCGTGAAGATCGGGTTGCGCCTGGGGCGGCGGTAGAGACATGACACCTCAATGGCGCACCGGACTCATTCTGTTGGCAATCGGCGTTGCGGGAATGCGCGTCGTCGCGTTCCAGACCAGCGCTGAAGACCGCGCCGCCGCATGGCGCGCCCATCAGCAGCTCGCGGCTGCCTCGCCGTTTGCGGCGCTGCCATGGCGCGCGCTCGGGCCCGCGCAGCAAAGCGCGCGCATCGAAGCGATCGCCGTACCCACGGGTAGCCGCAACACGATCTACGTCGGTCCAAGCGACGGCAACGTGTGGAAGACGATCAACAACGGCCTGACGTGGCAGCCGATCTTCGACCACGAGTCCGCATTCGCCGTCGGCGACATCGCCGTCGCGCCCTCGAATGCCGACATCGTCTGGGTGGGGACCGGCGTCGTGCAGCCACGCTACGCCGGCTACGCGTACCCGGGCACCGGTGTGTTCAAGTCCGTCGACGCGGGAAAAACGTGGACGAACATGGGCCTCGCCGACAGCCACCACATCGGCA
>CAYHEX010000236.1:0-7052 GCA_964355365.1 uncultured Solibacteraceae bacterium
CGCGCCCCGTTGCTGCTGACGATCCGCCGCGCCATCGCCGCTGTTCGCGATGACCTTCCGTCGTCGTTCTCACTGCCAGAGGGGGAAACGATCCGTTCGGACGAGACGGTGCTGCCTTTTCGCGTGCTCCGCGAGGCCATCGTCAACGCGGTGATGCATCGGAGCTACCGCATTCACGGCGCCATCCAGATCATTCGGTACGCGAACCGGCTGGAGATCCGCAATCCAGGCCATTCGTTGAAG
Source organism: uncultured Solibacteraceae bacterium (assembly GCA_964355365.1). Lineage (GTDB taxonomy): Bacteria > Acidobacteriota > Vicinamibacteria > Vicinamibacterales > SCN-69-37 > SCUN01. The sequence continues at coordinate 244 of CAYHEX010000236.1, forward strand.
TCCGAGGATCAGCTCGGGGAGCCGGGATCGCAGGCGCGCAACCCTCGGATCGCCGCGGTTTTGCACGATCTGCACGTCGCTGAGACGAAAGGCAGCGGCATCCGCGCGATGCGGGAGCTCATGCTCGCGCAGAACCTCCTTCCGCCGGCGTTCGAGTCCTCGCGGTCTCCAGATCACTTCGTCGCGACCTTCCTGTTCCATCACTTCGTCGGCGAGTCCGATCTGCACTGGCTACGCGCGCTTACGTCGGAGCCGCTGTCCGACGAGGAGGCCCGAGCGTTGGTGTTCGTCCGCGAGACGGGCGCCATCGACAACGCGTCGTACCGGGCGATTAACCACGCGGAGACGTTGAACGCCTCAGCACACCTGCGGAGGTTGCGCGACCTTGACCTCTTGCAGATGAAAGGCTCGGGAAATCGGACGTACTACGTCCCTGGACCCCGCTTCGTCAGCGCCGCTGCCGTCGTCGAGGGCGATTCCCGCGAGGTCGGCGGCGATCCCCACCAGCCTGCGTCGGATCCCCACCAGGCCCCGACGGATCCCCACCAGTCTCCGACCGATCCCCACCACCTTGACCTCGGCGTGCCCGTCGATCTCGCGCGGCGCATCCGCGAGGCTGGACAACGACCGCGTCGCGACAGGGTTCGAGCGTTCATCCTGGAATTGTGTGCGTGGAAGCCGCTTGCCGCCCGAGAGCTCGGGCGAATTCTGAGTGATCGTGACCCAAAGGACCTCGTCCGCGAGCACCTCGCGCCGATGCTGAAGGCCGGCGAACTGGCGTACACAATCCCGCAGATGCCCAACCACCCAGACCAGAAGTACACGATCCCGTCGCCGGAGACGCTGTGAGCCTCACCCAACAGGCGCTCGAGTCCTACCTGTGGGGCGCGGCCGTCATCCTGCGCGGCCTCGTGGACGCCGGCGACTACAAGCAGTTCGTGTTCCCGCTGCTGTTCTACAAGCGGATGTCCGACGTCTGGGACGAGGAGTATGCCAAGGCCCTCGCCGAGGGCGGCGGCGCTGCGTACGCGCGCGACAGCGCGAACGACTGGTTCGTGATCCCCGACGGCGCCCACTGGACCGACGTGCGCACCGTCGCGAAGGACGTCGGGCGCGCGCTCCAGAAGGCGCTCCGCGAGATCGAGGCCGCCAACCCGGGCCGTCTGGACGGCATCTTCGGGGACGCCTCCTGGACAAACAAGGAACGCCTGCCGGACGCGACGCTCAAGAACCTGCTCGAACACTTCTCGGCGCAGGTCCTGTCGCTCGCGAACGTGCCCGAGGACGAGCTCGGCAACGGCTACGAGTTTCTGATCAAGAAGTTCGCTGACGACAGCGGCCATACCGCGCAGGAGTTCTACACGAACCGCACGGTTGTGCACCTTATGGTGCAGTTGCTCGATCCGAAGCCTGGCGAGCGGATCTACGACCCCACGTGCGGTACCGGCGGCATGCTGATCTCCGCGCTCGCCGAGGTGAAGCGCAAGGGCGGCGAGCACCGAACGCTCAAGCTGTTCGGGCAGGAGCGGAACCACATGACCGCGTCCATCGCGCGCATGAACCTGGTGCTGCACGGCGTGCAGGACTCCGAGATCGCCCGCGGTGACACGCTCGCCGCGCCCGCGTTCGTCGAGAACGACAAGTTGCGGACGTTCGACGTGGTGGTCGCGAATCCGCCGTACTCGATCAAGCAGTGGAACCGCGAGGGGTGGATGAGCGACCCGTGGGGCCGCAACTTCCTCGGCACCCCGCCGCAGGGGCGCGCTGACTACGCGTTCTTCCAGCACATCCTGAAGAGTCTCGATCCGAAGACCGGGCGCTGGCCGTACGCGGCCGTGCAGCTGCGGCAGGACAACCTCGCCGGCGATCACTACAGTCTTGTCGGATTTCAGACGCAGCTGAAGTGGGGCGAGCAGGCGCGCGTGCTGAAGCTCGTGCCGGGCCTCGAAAATGCCGAGTTCGTGCGCTTCGGCATGATCCATCGCAACACCTACATCAACGGGCCGACGATTCTCGACGCGACGTGGCAGACCCGCACGCGTCCGAGCCTGTTCTTTGGCGGCCAGGTCTCCGGCGTGGAAGGCTACGTCGAGTCGTCCGCGTCGGGGTTGATCGCCGGCATCAACGCGGCCCGACTCGCGCTCGGCCTCGAACCGACGGCGCCGCCGCGGACGACGGCGATCGGCGCGCTCGGGTATTACGTGTCGCATGCGGATCCGAAGCACTACGATCCGTCGAACATCACGTTCGGCATCATGCCGCCGCTCGAGCCCGCGCCGAAGGCCAAGAAGGACCGGCAGTTGGCGCTGAGCGATCGCGCGTTGCGTGATCTGGACGCGTGGCGCGCAGTACTATCTGTGCATGCTTAAGGAACACAGCCGCGCGTTCGTCGCGTTCCTCAAGCTCAACCGGAACGTCTCGCCCAATACGATCCGCGCCTACGACACCGACGTCACGCAGTTCCTGGAGTTCGTCGCCGAGCGCGACGGCATGAAGCCCAGCCAGGTGCCGCCGGAACGGCTCGATCCGATCGCCATTCGCGACTTCCTCGGCGACCTCCACAAGCGCGGGCTCAGCCGCGCCTCGGCGGCCCGCCGGCTTTCCGCGCTCCGCACCTTCGCGAAATATCTGGTCCGCGAAGGCGTGCTGGCCGATGACGCGACGCAGTTGGTGGGTGCGCCGAAGCGTGAGCAGTCGCTGCCGGCACATCTGGGACACAGCGAGATCGATGCGCTGCTCGCGTCGCCCGACGTATCGACGATTGCCGGCCGCCGCGACCGCGCGATTCTCGAGCTGTTCTACGCGTCCGGGCTGCGACTGAGCGAACTGGCCGGCGCGGATCTCGAAGACGTCAACCTGTCGGGGCGCATGATTCGGGTGCGAGGCAAGGGCGGGAAAGAGAGACTCTTGCCGTTCAATCACTCGGCTGCCGATGCGATACACGTGATGCTCGCAGACGCGTCAGGACTTCAGAGCCAGTTAGGGCAAAGGGCAGAGGGCAGAGGGCAAAGGGAAGGGGACAAGGCGAGAGGGCAGAGGCCGGCTCGCCGCGGTCCGCAAAAGACGCCGCTCTTCCTCAGCCTTCGCGGCACGCGACTGACGACGCGCAGCATCGATCGCATCGTTCGTCAGCACGTGAAGCATGCGGCGATCAAGACGGGGATCAGCCCGCACGCGCTGCGGCACACGTTTGCGACCCATCTGCTCCAGGCCGGAGCAGACCTACGGGCAATTCAGGAGTTGTTGGGGCACGCGCAGTTGACAACCACGCAGCGTTACACGCATCTCGACGTGGGGCGCCTGATGGAGGTCTACCGCCAGGCGCACCCACGCGCGAAGTTATCCAAGTCGTAGTCGGGGACCTTCAGGTCCCCGAGTTATCCAAGTCGTAGTCGGGGACCTTCAGGTCCCCGAGTGTCAACTCGCGATCGGCTCCAGTGTCCGCCGCGACCGTGGGATCTCGATGTTGAGGATCTTGATCTTGTAATTCATCACGCGCGGGCTGATCGACAGCAACTCCGCCGCGTCCTTCTGCACCCAGTTCGACATGCGCAGCGCTTCGAGCACGGCCTGCCGCTCGATTTCCTCGAGCGCGATGCCGGTCGGCGGAATCTTGATCGCCGGTACCTTCTCCGCGCCGCTCGCCTGATGCTGCTCGCCAATCTGCAGGTCGGTGAGGCTCACCACGGTGCCATCGGTCAGCAGGACGGCGCGCTCGATGACATTCTCCAACTCGCGGATGTTGCCCGGCCAGTTGTGACGCATCAGCACTTTCAGGGCCTCCGGCAGAATGCCGTCCACCTTCTTCTTCAACTCGCTCGTGAACCGTTTGACGAAGAACTCGGCCAGCGGGCCGATGTCGTCCTTGCGGTCGCGCAACGGCGGCATCTCGACGGACACGACATTGAGGCGGTAGTACAAGTCCTCGCGGAACTTGCCCTCCGCCACCATCTGACTGAGGTTGCGGTTGGTCGCCGCGATGATGCGCACATCGACGCGCAGCGTGCGGGTGCCGCCGAGCCGTTCGAACTCATGCTCCTGCAACACGCGTAGGATCTTCGCCTGCGTGTTCGGGCTCATGTCGCCGACTTCGTCGAGGAAGAGCGTGCCGCCGTCGGCCTGTTCGAAGCGGCCGATGCGCTGCTTGTCGGCACTCGTGAACGCGCCCTTCTCGTGGCCGAACAGCTCCGACTCGAGCAGGTTCTCCTGCAGCGCCGCGCAGTTCACCTTCACGAACGCCTTGCTCGCGCGCAGCGAATTGTGATGAATCGCGCCGGCGATCAGTTCCTTGCCCGTGCCCGTCTCGCCGCGGATCAGAATCGTCGAGTTGCTGCGCGCCACCTTCTTGACGATGGTCAGCACCTGCTGCAGCGCGCCGCTCGCGCCGACGATGCGGTCGAAGTCGTAGAGGTCCTGCTGCGTGGTGCGCAGATAGTCGACCTGATGTTTGAGTTGGCGGAACTCGATCGCCTTTTCGATCTTGAGCTCCATCTCCTCGATCTCGAACGGCTTCTGCACGAAGTCGACCGCGCCGAGCTTCATGGCCTCGACCGCCGTGTGGATCGACCCGAAAGCCGTCATCAGGATGACGGCGGCGTTCGGCTGCAGCTTGCGCGCCGTGCGCAGCACGTCCATGCCGTCTGCGCCACCCATGCGTAGATCGGTCAGGACGACATCGAACTGGCTGTCTTGCAGCCGCTCGATGGCGACGGTGCCGTTCGGTGCTTCTTCAATGTCGTGACCTGCGTTGCCCAGCGCGCGGACCAGGCCCTTGCGCAGCGAATCATGATCATCAACGACGAGAATACGACCCATCGGGGTTCTCCATAATCAAAAGGCCGGAGCGTGACATGACGTGGCCAACACCGCGCGCGACCTTGCGGGTGTCGATTGGTACCGCGTCATGTCACGCCCCGGCCGTCGTGAAAGACAGCGGCCGGACAGGCGTGACCGGCAGCGTGACGGTAAAGGTGGTGCCGTGTCCGACCGCGGACGTGGCGTGAATGGTGCCGTCGTGCGCATCGACAACCTTGCGCACGATGGCGAGTCCGAGGCCGGTGCCCTGCGGCTTGGTCGTAAAGAACGGGCTGAAGACGCGCTCGAGGTCGTCAGCCGAAATGCCCGGGCCGTCATCGTGGACTTCGACGCGCACCCGCGACGGCAGCGCGTGCGTGCCGCCGAGCGGCTCCACCTCGCCCGCCAGCAGGCGCGCGCGAATGCGCACGCGGCCGCGGCTGTCCATCGCCTCGAAGGCGTTGGCGATCAGATTGGCGAACATCTGCCGCAGTTGATGTGTGTCTGCGGTGAGATCCGGGACGTCCGGATCGATCGACATGTCCATCACGATCGATCCGCGCGGGATCTTGCCCTCGGCCATCGTCACCGACTCGGCCAGCAGGTCGATCAGCGATGCGCTCTCAGGCTGCAGCTGAATCGGCCGGACGTATTCGAGCACTTCCACCACGATGGCGTTCGCCATCTTGGCTTCCTTGATGATGTCGTCCAGTTGCTCGCGCACATCGGCTGCGCCCGAGTCGTCGCGCTCACGGAACTGTCGTCGCAGCACGCCGGCCATCACTTCGATGCTGGCGAGAGGATTCTTGACCTCGTGCGCGATGGCCGCGGCCATTTCGCCGAGCGTCGCCAGGCGGTCGCGCAGGCGTTCGCGCTCTTCGAGTTGCTCGACTTGCGTCAGATCCTTGAAGAACAGTGTGGCCCCGGCCGCCTGTCCCTCGTCGTCATAGATTCGCGAGAGCGAGTAGCCGATGGCTTTGCCGGTCCGGCGCAGACGCATCTCGGCGCGGTTTGGCAAATCGTCGCAGTCGAATGCGGCATCGAGCACGCCGATCACTTCGGGACAGTCGACTAACACTTCTGTGAATGGACGGCCCAGATCGTCCGCGTTCGCTGTGAGTCCGAGGGATCGATAGGCGATGTCGTTCATCACCGCGAGCAGGCCGTCGCGCGTAATCGCGAGCACACCCGTGCGCAAATTAGAGACGAGATGCCGGTAGAAGCGGTCATCGACGCGTCTGGGTCGTGCGGGGTTCTTCACTTTTACAGCCTGCAGGCGCGCCATCTGCCATTCCCCTCTCGCAAGGCGCGTACCGCTTCCCAGCGGGATAAAAAACACGATTATGTGAGCGGTGCGCTCGGCGGGGAGCCGATGGGCGTATCTATAGGTTACAGAATTTTCTTCAGATTACGAAGTTGTAATATTCTGAAGCTCTTCCCACTGTTCCATGAGGTCGCGCACTTCCCACATCAGGGTCTGGTGGCGGTCGATCATCTTCTTCGACGCTTCGCGGTCATCGTAGAAGCCGGGCGCGGCCATCTGGGCTTCGCTGTCCTTGATGGCTTGCTCTTTCTCGGCGATTCGCGTCTCAAGATCGGCGATGCGCCTCGCGCGCTGCTGCTCTGCGCGCTGTGTCTTGCGCGCCTCGGCGTCGGCGGCTTTCTTGGCCTCGCGCGCGGCGTGGCCCTGCAGCGCGGGCGCAACCACAACGGGTGTGGCGATTGGCGTCGCGTGCGGCACCGGTGCGGCTGTGGGGGCGGTCTTGCTCTTGGTGCTGGGCGCGGGGCGTGACGCTTCGGCCGCCGGCTTCTCGCGTTGCGCCTTGCTCCAGAGGTATTCCTCGTAGGTGCCGGGGTAGATCTCGATGCCGCCGTGGCCTACGGCGATGATCTTCGTGGCCAGGCGATCGACGAAGTAGCGGTCGTGCGAGACGAAGATCAGCGTGCCGCCAAAGTCCGCGAGGGCGTCCAGCAGCGTGTCTTTCGAGTCGAGGTCGAGGTGATTGGTCGGCTCG
>CAYHEX010000237.1:0-7018 GCA_964355365.1 uncultured Solibacteraceae bacterium
GGATCGATCCGCTCAACAGCAAGCATGTGATGTACGGCAACGACGGCGGCCTCGACGTCACGTACGACGCGGGCGCCACGTGGGAGTCGCTCCGCAACATGACGGGCGGCCTCGCCTATCACGCGTCGGCGGACAATCGGCATCCGTACCGCGTGTGCACGGGCCTGCAGGACAACGGCTCGTGGTGCGGTCCGAGTTCGGTGCGTAACGGTGGCGGCATCCGGCAGTGGATGTGGCAGAGCGTGGGCGGCGGTGACGGCTTCCAGAGCCAGATCGATCGCGACAACCCGAACATCTTCTACACCGAGTCGCAGAACGCCGGCATCTCGCGCTACAACTACGACATCGCCGAAACACGCAGCATCAAACCCAACGCCGGCTTCGGCGGCGGACGCGGTGGCGCGGGTGGCGGCGGGACCGGTGGTGGCGCCGGCGCGGTCGGCCGCGGCAACATCCTCAATCCGCCCCAGGCCGGCACGCCGATGCAGTTCAACTGGAACTCACCGATCCGCCTGTCGCCGCACAACACCGCCACGCTCTACCTCGGCGGCCGGTCGCTCTTCATCTCGCGCAATCGCGGCGAAACGTGGGTGATGACCAAGGAGATGGGCAAGGGCCTCGACCTGAACGCGCGCTCGATCATGGGCGTGAAATACGACACGCCCGGCTGCGGCCGTGGCGCGGGTCCCGGCGTGCCCTGCATCCTCTCGAAGAACGACGGCTACGTCGCCAACGAGTACGGCACGATGACCGAGATGGCGGAATCGCCCGTGCTCCCCGGCATCCTCTGGGCCGGCACCGACGACGGCAACATTCAGGTGAGCCGTGACGGCGGCGACAACTGGGAAGAAGTCGGCAAGAACATCCCGGGCGTGGACCACGAGTCGTACGTGTCAGGCATCGAGGCGTCGTGGTACGACGCGGGCACGGCGTACGCCGCGCTCGATCGTCATCGCAACAACGACCTCAAGCCGTACGTCTTCAAGACCACCGACTACGGTAAGACGTGGACGAACATCACGGGCGACCTTCCGGTGCTCGGCAACGTGAACTCGATCCGTCAGGATCCGGTGAACAAGAACCTGCTCTACGCACCGACCGAACTCGGGTTCTTCGTCTCGCTCAACGACGGCAAGAACTGGCACAAGTTCATGCCGAACCTCCCGACGGGCCGCACCGATGACGTGCTGGTGCATCCGCGCGAGAACGACCTGATCCTCGCGACGCACTCGCGCAGCGTGTGGATCATGGACGACGTGAGCGCGCTGCAGAACATGACCGACGAGCAACTCGCGAAGGATGCCGCCCTCTTCCCCACCCGCGATGCGGTGGCCTGGAAGCAGGATCGTCGGATCGGCACGGAAATCCCCGGCGACAAGTGGTGGCAGGGTGAGAACGCCCCGCGCGGCACGGCCATCGCGTACTACATGAAGGCGGCCGGCGGCGACGCGAAGATCACGATCACCGACACGGCGACCGGCACCGAGTTCCGCACGCAGACGGCACCGTCGGCGGCCGGGCTCAACCGGTGGCAGTGGGATCTCTGCAGCACGCCGATCGCGGCCCCACAGGGTGGCGGTCGCGGCGGTGGTGGCGGCGGTGGCTTCGGCGGCGGATGCCAGGGCGGCGGTCGTGCGGCCACCCCGGGCGTCTACAAGCTCACGGTGAACGTCGGCGGCAAGGACATCGGCTCGCAGACGTTCAAGGTGCTCGAAGACATCTGGCTCAACGAGAAATAGACAGAGACAGCCAACCTGTTAGGGCAAAGGGCAGAGGGCAAAGGGCAAAGGCGAGGTAAGAGGACACAGGGCAAAGGAACAGACGCCCACCTCTGACCTACCTTTCACCTTCACCCTCTGCCCTTTCCTTTTTCCTATTTCCTTGCCTTTGCCCTCTGCCCTTTGCCCTCTGCCCTATCGAGCCGTCTGTCCCGGCTCGATGTCCAGCACTTCAACGTTGTGCGGCTCGAGGAGCGTTCTCAGCGCCGCGGGCCTGCCGATGAGCGCGGGGAACGTGCCCCAGTGCATCGGCACGACTTGTCGCACGCCGAGCCACTGCGCCGCGATCGCGGCGTCGTCCGGTCCCATCGTGTAGAGATCGCCGATCGGCAGGAACGCGATCTGCGGTTTGTAGAGTTCGCCGATCGTCTTCATGCCGGCGAAGAGCGCGGTGTCGCCGGCGAAGTAGATCGTCGGCATGTCGGGCGCGCGTAACACGAAGCCCGCCGCCAATCCCAGATACCGCACCTGCCCATCGTCTTCGATCGAGCTCGAGTGAATGGCTTCCGTGAGCGTCACGCGGACGCCGGCGGCTTCCTGCGTGCCGCCGATGTTCATGCCGCGCGCGTCCTGCACGCCCTTTTCGCCAAGGTAAGTGCACAGCTCGTAGATGCCAATCACCGGTGCGCCTGTGGCACGCGACACGGCCGCGGCATCGCCGATGTGATCGAAGTGGCCGTGCGAGACGAGGATCAGATCGATCGGCGCGAGCGCCTCAGGCTTCGCGAACGCGGCCGGGCAGTTCGGATTGGCGAGCCAGGGATCGGTAAGGATCCGCTTGCCGTTCGGCAGGTCGAGGATGAAGGTGGAATGACCGAGCCAGGTGAACGCGAGACGGGGAGCAGCCATACACGCAATAATAGAAGCAATGACCGACGTTGCTCCACTGCAGTTCATCCGCGGCCGCCGCGTGAAAGAGGCGACTCTGTCGGCCGGGCGGACGCCGAAACCCGACTGGCTCAAGGTCAAGGCGCCGGGGTCGGAGAACTACCTGAAGATTCGCGGCCTGATGCGCGAGCTCAAACTCAACACGGTCTGCGAAGAGGCCCACTGCCCCAACATCGGTGAGTGCTGGCACCACGGCACGGCCACGTTCATGATCATGGGCGAGGTCTGCACGCGCATGTGCGGTTACTGCAACGTGACGCACGGCGCGCCGAACGCGCTCGACACCGACGAACCGGCGAAGCTGGCCCGTGCAGTTGGTGAGATGGCACTCGCCTACGTCGTCGTCACCAGTGTCGACCGCGATGATTTGCCGGACTTCGGTGCCAGCCACTTTGCGAACACAATCCGCGCGATCAAAGCCGTGCGCGCGGAGTGCCGCGTGGAAGTGCTGATTCCCGATTTCCAGGGTCAGGAAGAGCCGTTGCGCCAAGTGCTAGACGCGCGCCCCGATGTGTTGAATCACAACACCGAAACCGTGCCGCGTCTGTATCGCATCGCGCGACCCGGCGGCCGCTACACGCGCGCGCTGGAACTGCTCGACCGTGCGCGCACCATCGCGCCCGACATCCCCACCAAAACCGGCATCATGGTCGGTCTCGGCGAGACGATGGATGAGATTGTGGACGTGTTACGCGACCTGCGCAAAGTCGATGTGAAGATTCTCACCGTCGGGCAGTACCTGCGCCCGTCGGCCGCGCACCTCACGATGGAGCGCTACTACACGCCGGACGAATTCCGAGAGATCAAGCGCGTCGCGCTCGAACTCGGCTTCGGCCACGTGGAGAGCGGTCCGCTCGTGCGCTCGTCTTACCATGCGCACGAGCAGGCCGACAGCTACGCGTCAACAACGTAGGCACGAACGCTCTATCCCCGTCCGAGGCCGCCTCTGAAGAGCAGGCCGCCGTGCGCGTGAGACGGCATCTCGATTTTCACGACCACTTTGAGGACCTCACTCGATGCGCCGGCGGCAATTTGCGGCATATGCGCATCCCCTGGCCAGAGCAGCATGAAGTGTCCCGCCGGCAGCGTGATCCACTCCCCTGCTGTTCCTGACAACCACGTCAGGTCGCGCTCGGCGTCGTAGGGCTCCGCGGTGAGTTGATCGATCGACACGTACCCGATCTGTTCCGTCCCGCTGACGACCAGTTGCAGGTCGATGTACTTCCGGTGCGCCTCCCAGCGTCCCTCGCTGAGCGGTTTGGACGAATACCGCTGAACGAGCGCGAACATATGGTCGCCTTCAATGTCGTGCCGACCGTCAGCCATCTTCGCGAAGTCGTGCGACGCGACGTAGTCGAGGGCTGCAGCAATGCGCGGGCTGAGCGGGCGGTAGTGGGGGGCGTTGGCGAGGCGGTCGGTAACCATCGCGCAAATCGTACTCGGGGCACGGCAATGAGGCAATGGGGCAATGACAGAATGAGGCAATGAAGATGGCCGAGGTCCGCGACGCGATCATCAGCTGCGAACGCTGTCCGCGCCTGCGCACGTACTGTCTGCGCATCGCGCGCGAGAAGCGCGCCGCGTATCGGAACGCCACGTATTGGGCGAAGCCGGTGCCGGGATTCGGCGATCCGAGCGCGCGGGTCCTCGTGCTCGGACTCGCGCCGGCAGCGCACGGCGCCAACCGCACGGGCCGCAACTTCACGGGCGATGGCGCGGGCGGCTCGGGCGACTTCCTGATGACCGCGATGCACGCGAACGGCTTCGCCAGCATCCCGACTTCGCAGTCGGCTGACGACGGCCTGCAACTCCACGATGCCTGGATCGCGGCGGCCGTTCGCTGCGCGCCTCCCGACAACAAGCCAACGCCGACAGAGATTGCGGCATGTGCGCCCCACCTTGCCGCCGAGATTGATTCGCTTCCCCAGCTAAAGGTGTACGTCGCGCTCGGCCGCATCGCATTCGATGCGGTACTGCGTCTCTACGCAGAGCGTTACGCGGTGCGTAAGGCCGGGCAGCCGCCCGGCCGTCCTTGGAAGAAGAAGCCGCTCTTCGAGCACAACGGCATTGTCCGCATCCCCGGCGCACCTGTCATTGTCTGCGCCTATCACCCGAGCCGGCAGAACACGCACACGGGACGGCTCACACCGCAGATGCTCAAAGAGGCGTTTCGGACCGCGAAACGGCTGGCGGGCTAGATCCAGTTCTCGATCGAGAGACCCGGAATTCGAGCGAAGTGCTTCGTGTTGTTCGTGACCAGTGTGAGGTCGAGCGACAGCGCGTGTGCGGCGATGAGCGCATCGAATACGCCGATCGGCGTCCCCTTCTTGTCGAGCGCGGCCGCCACCTGACCATACCGGGCGGCAGACCGAGCGTCGAACGGCACGGCATCCACGGAGGCCGCAAACGCGTCGATCAGCCGATGCAACTTGCGTGATCCGCGCAGATCGGCGCCGTAGCGCAGTTCCGAGAGCGTCAGCGCGCTCACGCAGACGTCGGAAGGACTGAGCTCGAGCATGTGCCGGCCTGCGTGACCGTGGCCGCGCAGCGCATAGCTCACAGTGTCAGTGTCGAGCATGTAGCGAGCCATTACGCGAACGGATCACGCCGAGTGGACGCCGCCGGACGCGCGATCTCCTCCGGCCAGGCCCCGAGACACGCGCGGAACGCGTCCGACCATTCGTCGACCAGTTCGAGAATGACCCGGCGCCCATCCATGCGCACACGCACTTCACTGGCGCCCTCCGGAAACCGGAACGCCTTCGGCAAGCGCACGGCCTGGCTGCCGCCATTCAGAAACAGCTTCGCTCTTGCACCCATGCAAGAAGTATATACCCGGGTATATATAAGCGACAATCGCTCAGTAGACGTCGAGATCTTTCCCCGAGACCACCCGACCCACGTAGCCGGCCGCACGAATCTCCTTCAACAGATCCGCGTCGGTCGCCCCCCAAAACAGCTGGTGATACAGCACGAGCACGCCCGGACGGGCCTTGGTCGCGACCGCCGCCAGTTCGGTCGTCGAGGTGTGAAACGCCTTGTGATACGTCTGCCACTCGGGCGGGCGCTTCCTGAACGTCTCGGCCGAGTAGACCTCGTGCACGAGGATGTCGCAGCCGTCGCACGCCGCTGCGATCGCATCTGACGCGATCGTGTCTCCGGAGATGACGATCCGCTTGTCGGGGGTCTGAAAGCGATACGCGAACGCATCGGGCCACGAACCGTGCGTCACAGGGATCGCCTGCACCGTGACTTTCGAATCTTGAAAAACGACTCCCGATGTCATTTTCAGTTCGTGCACGATCGCGCGGTAATTGCGCGTGTGCTGCGGTTCGAGGCCGTACAGCCGCACGGCGATGTCATCCTTCCACGCCGCCTCGAGGTGCGCGGCCATGTCGGCCGTCCCCTTCGGCCCGTAGACGTCGAGCGGCACCTTCCGCTCGAGCACCCACGGCGCGAACATCAGATCGGGCAAACCCAGCGTGTGATCGGAATGCAGATGCGTGAGGAACACGCGCGACAGCGACGTGACCTTGAGCGCAGCGACGCCGTTTGCACGAGCCGACGCCACGCGACGAACGATGCCCTCGCCCGCATCGACGAGATAGACCTGATCGTCGACCACGATCGCAACGGCCGGTCCCCATCGCGTGGGATCGTCATTCGGCGTGCCCGTGCCAAGCAGCACAACCTGCGTGTGCGAGATCTGGGCGGGGGAACCCGGCGCGCCCAACAGCGTTGCACTGACGAGTGCGGCACCGGCGCCCACGACATACCGGATCGCACGTGCCCGCACCTGCCCGCACCAGTCCGTCACTGTCAGTGCCCTCCACCCAGCCGTAGATCTTGCACCTTCTTCTCCCCCTCGCTGAGCGTGATCTTGAACGACCCGGCCACCAACTGATCGAGGAACGCCGAATCGTACAGATCGTTCGGATCGAGGTCCGTCAGTGCGCAGAGGTAGTACTCACCCGCTGGCAGTCCGCTCACTTTGTAGGTGCCGTCGCTCGCCGGCTTCGCTGACAGAATCCGACGTGACCCTGGACTCCAGAATCCGCGGTCGGTCGGAAACACGACGATGGGAAAGCCTGAGACCGGCCGGCCGCCGGCATCTTGCACCTTGCCGGAAATCTGTGTGACCGACTTCGTAAACGTGAGAACGACCCCTTTGATCTCATCACCGGGTCGAATCTCGAACGGCAGATCCGCGAGGTCTTTACCATTCAGCATCGCCGACTTCAGCGCCCAGCCCCCGGTGCCGGCGGAGTTGCCAAACACCGGATTGGCGCCCGGCGGATTGAACGTCGCGCGGTACGTATCGGGCGTGATGCCTGAGACGGTGAATACACGTT
>CAYHEX010000238.1:0-7006 GCA_964355365.1 uncultured Solibacteraceae bacterium
GCGCAGACGCAGACGGTCGCGCGGCGGCAGCGTAGCGATGGCATCCGCGAGCGCGAGCCGCAGTTCGGATGGGCGGCCACCGAGCGCACCGAGTTCCGCATCCTCTACGACGACAAGACGCTCTATTTCGGCATCTGGGCCTACGACAGCGATCCGAAGGGCATCATCGCCAGCGAGATGAAGCGCGACTCCGGCCTGCGCAAAGGCGATCAGATCAAGATCACGCTCGACACATTCCACGACCACCGCAACGCGTTCTACTTTTCGACCAACCCGCTCGGCGCGTTCAAGGACGCCAACTCGGTTGAAGAAGGCCGCACGATCAACTACGACTGGAACGCCGTCTGGGAGAACCAGACGACGGTGGACGACAAAGGCTGGTACGTGGAGATCGCGATCCCACTCAGCCAGTTGCGATTCACCGGCGGTCCGGGCGATACGGTGTGGGGCCTGAACATCTGCCGCATCATCATCCGCAAGAACGAAGAGACCTACTGGGTGCCGTTTCCGCGCGAGTGGCAGGCGCTGGGCTTTGCGCGCATGTCGGGCGCGGGCGTGCTGAAAGGGCTCACGAACCTGAAGCCGCGTCGGCGCGTCGAGTTCGTGCCCTTCGTGGGGCCGCACGTGTCGCGCGACTACGACGCCGGCACGCCGCGGCGCACGGCCAAGGACTACGGCTTCGATGCGAAGGTCGGCCTGTCGCAGAGCTTCAATGCGGACGTCACCTACAAGACCGACTTTGCGCAGGTCGAGGCCGACCAGGAGGTCGTGAACCTCTCGCGCTTCAGTCTGTTTTTCCCGGAGAAACGACAGTTCTTCACCGAGGGCGCGGGCATTTTCGATTTCAGCCAGAACGCCGGCGCCAATGCCGGACCGGGGCTGTTGACGCTGTTCTACAGCCGGAAAGTGGGCCTGCAGGATGGCCGCGAAGTGCCGATCCTCGCGGGCGGACGTATCACCGGCCGCGCGGGGCACACGACGATCGGCGCGATGAACATCGAGACCGACGCCGCGTCGTTCACCTCCGGCGGCTCGACCACGACGATGGCGCGCGCCAACTACTCGGTGCTCAGGGTCAAGCACGACGTGTTCTCCAAGTCGTCGATCGGCGGCATTCTGCTCAATCGCGACGGTGGTGGACTGGCGTCCAATCGCACCGCCGGGATCGACGGCGTCTTCTCGATCGGCAAGAACCTCGACTGGGTCGTGCTGGCGGCCAAGACATTTACCCCCGGCGTGAACGGCCGCGACTGGGCCGGCGCCACGAAAGCGAAGTGGGCCACCGACCGATTTGAAGCCGGCCTGACCTACGTCGACATCGCGGAACACTTCAACGCGCAGATGGGTTTCATTCCGCGCACCGACATCCGGAACGGCGTGGCGCAGGCCGCGTGGACGCCGCGGCCGAAATGGAAGGGCGTGCGTCAACTGCGTTTCAACGTGGACACGTCGTACTTCGAGAACCACGCGGGGCGGAGGGAGTCGCAGCAAACCGGCTACGACTTCATTCTGTCGCGTCAGGACAGCACGGCCTTCTCGTTCAGCCTCGACACGCAGTACGACTTTCTGCCGTTCAACTGGTCGACCGCCGGCGGCCTCATCCCCAGCGCCGGATACGACTGGCGGACGATGCGCGGGTCGTTCACGACCAATCAGGCGAGGCGGATCTACGGACAGGCGAGCATGGAACGGGGCGGCTACTACAGCGGCGACAAGCAGACGTACCGCGCGGATCTCAACGTGGTGCCCATGGACACGCTGCTCGTGGAGACGGCGTACACGCGCAATCGCATTGTGTTGCCGGTCACCGGACCGTACGTGACCAACGTGCTGAGCACACGCGTCAGCTACTCGTTCTCGCCGGAGCTGTTTGTGAAGAGCTTCGTGCAGTACAACGACACCACCCGCACCGCGAGCCTGAACCTGCTGCTCTGGTACATCTTCCGTCCCGGCAGCGACTTCTACGTGGTCTACAACGAGGGCTTCGAAACGGCCGTGCCCGGCCCGCGCGACTTCCGCACACGCGGACGATCGCTCGCGGTCAAGATGACCTACTGGCTGTCGCGGTAACCCTCAAAGAGCGATCAACATGGGGGACCATGGGGGGCCATGGGGAAGATCAACACCAACACCAACCCCAACAGGCTTTCAAAGAGCTTTTCGAAAAACTGTCGGGTTTGGTGTTGGTGTTCCCCATGGCCCTTCATGGCCCCCCATGTTGAGAGATCTGGCCTAACGCGGTTGAGGCCGGCGCGCGGGCAGCAGTTTCTCGACGGCGGCGGTCAGTACCTTCTCGTAGTCCTCATCCCAGCCGAGATCGATGCGGCGGACGATGCCCTTGGCGTCGATCAGCACGAAGTGAGGAATCGGCTGCACGAAGTAGGCCTTCGCGTTGACGTCCGCGCCGTCGGCCGGACCGGCGCCGGATGGCGGTGTCGCGATCGCAATGGGGAACGGCAGTTTGTCTTCGTCGATGAACATCTGACGATCTGAGGCGAGTTCGCGCTCGGGCGAGATGTTCTTCTCTTTCCCGAAGTAGCCCCACAGCCGTGTCGCCAGAACGATGCGAAGCCCGCGCGCGGCGAAGCGCTCGTGGATGCGCAACAGGCCCGGATAGCTTTCCTTGCACGGCCCGCACCAGTGCGCGGTGAATTCAATCAACGTGACAGTGCCCGCGAGGTCGAGGCGGTTGTTGGCGGGCGCCGCATTGAGCCAATGCTCGGCGAGGAGTGACGGTGCCGGCTGGCCCACCAGTTCCGCGCGATCGAGCAGCTGTTGTGTGATGCCGAGCTCGCGTTTGTCACCGGGATCGCCCGTGAACTTCGCGACGCCTTCGCGCAGCAGCGCCGTCTCTACGTCGAGCGCGTTCGCGCGATGCGCGTGCTCAGCGAGAATCTCTAAGACCAGGTAGCGGCCGAAACGGAACGGGTCGCGGTCGGCGGAGGGCAGCTGTTCGTAGAGCGCGAGGAAGCGCCGCAGCAGCGTCTCGTCCGGGTCTTTGCTGCCGCGATTGAGCGAGACCATGCGGTTGAAGCCCGCGGTCTTCTGCTTCAGCACGTCGGCGCCCATCGCGTCGAGTTCGGCGAGCTTTGCGGCCGCCGCGGCGCGGCCGGCGTCGGTGACCGGACGCTCGAGCGCGGCGTTGATGGCGGCAACGAGCGCGTCGGCGCGGGCGACGTTCGTCTGCGCGGACGGACTCGGGGTCTGCCACAACAGGAGCGAGAGGCACATCAACAGTGTGGTCATGTCATTCGGCTCAGAGGCGCGACGCGATCCGGTACGCGAGCCAGAGGAGGATAACGCCAACGGCGCCGTCGAGCCAGCGGCGCGGCCGCTCGCCGGCCAGAAACGTGCGCGCCTGATTGAAGAGCGACGCCCAGAACACGTGGCAGCTGAACGCGATCGTGATGTGTGCGGCGTAGAGGAATGCCAGCGCGCGCCACGATGAGCCAGGCGCGACGAAGGTGGGCGTGACCCCGACGTAGAAGGACGTCACGGACGGGTTCAGGATGTTGATAGCAAACCCCTCACGATAGGGGCTCGGTGCGGACAGGTGCGGGCTGGTGCGAACAGGTGCGGGCAGGTGCGGACGGGTGCGATCAGGTGCGGACGGGTGCGCACTGGTGCGGGCGGGTGCGACAAGCGCGGCTCGCAGGCTCTTGAGGCCCATCCACGCGAGGAACAGGGCGCCGGCGATGCCGAGGGCCTTGAGACCGGCCGGCCATTTGACGAGCAGGGTGCTGACGCCGGCCACGGCGAGGACAGCCTGCGTGGCGCTCGCAGTCATCGCCCCGGCCGAGGCCGTCAGCCCTCGCCTGCGGCCGCCGGCCAGCGTGTGGCGAATGACGACGGCGGTCGTGGCGCCAGGGGTGAAGGCGAAAACAAACGCGAGCGAGAGATAGGCCAGTGTCTGCGGGGTCACGCGCAGAGTAAGATTACAGGGTTCGTCTTGCGGAGAGATGTCCGAGTGGTTGAAGGAGCACGCTTGGAAAGCGTGTGTAGGGGAAACTCTACCGAGGGTTCGAATCCCTCTCTCTCCGCCAAACTTCCCTTAGCTCGTCTTGGTGACACCCAACCGTGATCCACGGGCAAGGCGTCGCGCCTCGCCCGTGGTCCTTGCCGCTATCTGAAGAAGCTGTCGAGCGTGAGCGTCACCCGCTCGCCAATCCGCACGTGCTGCGCGATGAATGCGCCCGTCGCCTGCGTCTTCGACTTCAGCCACAGGGTGCCGTTGGCCGCGTAGATGTTGGCCTGCACCACGTTCTGCTGCCCGATGTGCACCGACGCCGGCCCGTTGTCGTCACCGTCATCGTCCCTGTCGCGGTGCGAGCAGTTCGCATCCGCGCCGAGCACGTAGAAGACGATCTGCGACGCCCTGAGACCCGAAACCGTCTGGTCGAGGATGAGCTTGGCCTTCGAGCCCGTCTCGAGTTCCGTCTTGACCCGGATCTCGCTGGGACCACGGAACAGGATCGTGCCCTGCGGATCGACGTCGATTGACAGAACCTGATAGAGACCGCCGGTCAGGATCAACGTCGCGCCGTTCTCCACCCTGATCGCGCCATACGCGCCGGCCGCCAACGTGCGCGGCGCGTTCTTCTTCACGGTCACCGCTGTCGTGCCCGCAGTCACCGTCGGGAACGTCGGCATCGTGAGATACGGAATCGTCATCGGGCTCGTGATGCTGCCCAGGATCGTGCCCGAGCGATTGATCAGGTGGTTCTCGACGACGTTGAAGACCTTCGCCTTGCTCATCAGGCTGACCGTGTCGCCCACCACACGTGACGTCGACGACTGCATCACCGACTTCTCGCCGATCTGCACCGTGATGTCATCGCGATCGCCGTCGTCGCTTTCACGACGATGTCCGTGCGACGTGGAGGCGCGACGCTCGTTGGCGCCAACGTCGCCGCTGACGACGGTCACCTGCGACCGCAGCCGCGTGTTGTCCTTGCTGAAGGCCACGAAGTCGCCGATGGCGTTCTGCAACCGCGTCACGGTCACCGTGAAGCTGCCCGTGCCCGCGTTGCCGCGCGCGTCGCTCGCCGAGCAGCTCACCGTGGTCACGCCGACCGGGAAGGTCGCGCCTGACGCCGGCGTGCAGGTCACCGGCACCGTGCCGCTGACCGTGTCGAGCGCCGTCGCGGCGTAGGTCACTGCCGCGCCCGTGCTGACGTTGGTCGTCTGCGCGATCGGCGCCGGCAGCGTGAGCACCGGCGGCGTCGTGTCGACCACCGTCACCGTGAAGGTCGTCGTGCCGACGTTGCCCTCCGAGTCGGTTGCCGCGCACGTGACCACCGTGGCCGGGCCGAGCGGGAACGTCGAGCCCGAGGCCGGGCTGCAGGTCACCGGTCGCGCGCCGTCGAAGTTGTCCGTCGCGTCCGCGGTGAACGTCACCGTCGCGCCTGCGCTCGATGTGGCTTCCACCGTGCGGTTGCCCGCCGGGCTCACGGTCACGATCGGCGAGACGCCGTCGTTCACCTTGATTGTGAACGACCCGGTCGCCGTGTTGTTGTGTGCATCCGTCGCGGTGCAGTCGACAACCGTGCTGCCGACCGGGAACGCCGAGCCAGAGGCCGGGCTGCAGGCGGCCGACACGCTGCCATCGACGATATCCGCCGCCGTCACCGTGTAGGTCAGCACCACCGTGGGCGTCATGCTCACGACCGGCGCGATGGTCGGCAGCGACAGTGTCGGCGCCGTGGTGTCGACCACCGTGACGACGAAGCTTGCCGTGCCGGTGTTGCTGCCGCTGTCGGTGGCCGTGCAGGTCACCGTCGTGTCGCCGAGCGCGAACAGCGTGCCGGACGCCGGCGCGCAGGTCGTCGTCAGCGTCTCGTCGATGTTGTCTGAGGCCGTCGCGGAGAACGTCACCGTGGCGCCGGCCGCTGATGTCGCCTCGGCCGTCATCGCGGTCGGGACGGTCACCACCGGAGCGACACCGTCGAGCACGCGCACCGTGAAGGTCGCGATCGCGCTGGCGTTGCCGGCCGCATCCGTGGCGGTGCAGCTCACCGTGTGTTCGCCGATGGTGAACACCGTGCCGGTGGTCGGCGAGCAGACACTCGCCACATCGCCGGAGACGATGTCGTGGCCGATCGGCGCGTAGTCCACGGCGATGCCGGCAGCGGTGGCCGCAATCACCGTCATGTCGCTCGCGCTGAGTGTCGGCGCCGTCGTGTCAACGACGGTGACGATGAAGGAGGCGGCGCCGATGTTGCCGACGCCGTCGGCCGCCGTGCAGGTCACGGTGGTGGCACCGAGGGCGAACGTCGTGCCGGAGGCCGGCGTGCACGTGACGGAGACGCCGCCGAAGACCGCGTCGACCGCGGAGACCTGGTCGGCGAAGGTGACCACTGCGCCTGCGGCGCTGGTCGCTTCCGCGGTGACGGAGGCGGGCACGAAGACCGCGGGCGGATCGGCATCGACGACCGTGAGCGTGCCGTTGACCGACGTCACGGTGTAGTTGTCCAGGCGGCCGTTCGGATCGACCAGCGTCGGCACGATCGGATATGTGCCCGGCAGCGTTGCGGTGGCCGCGCTGTAGGTCGCGGTGATGCCGTCCGTGCCCAGGGCGCCGCTGAGCGTGCCCGTGAACACCGGGTTGGCCGCCAGGGCTGCGCGCGTCGCGTTGTCGGCCGTCACGTTCAGCGCGGCCTTCGTGATGCTGAAGCTGCCCGACGCCGTGCTGCCGTCGTGGTTCGCGTCACCCGCGAAGGTCGCGCTCGCCGAGGCCGTTCCGACGTTCGTGTTGTTGCTGTAGGTCACCGCGACCGACTCGTTTAGGCCGCCGGCGCCGGTCACCGTCGCCGTGCAGGCTTCGATCGCCGCGCCCGTGTAGGTCACGCTCGGCGTGCAGCTCACTGCCGTCGTCGAGGTCGCCTTCGTGATGCTGAAGCTACCCGACGCCGTGCTGCCGTCGTGGTTCGCGTCGCCGGCGAACGTGGCCGAGGCCGAGGCCGTGCCGACGTTCGTGTTGTTCGTGTAGGTCACCGCGACCGCTTCG
>CAYHEX010000239.1:0-6983 GCA_964355365.1 uncultured Solibacteraceae bacterium
CGACGCCATCCACCGGACAGGTCTCGTGCGGCATCACCACCAGCGCATCGCCAATCGCCACATCGTCGAGCGCCACGTCTTCCATGTGGCCGTCGATGATGCGGTGCGCGCGTGTGGGCATCCGCTTTGCGAGCGCGTCGAGCGCCGACGACGCGTTCTTGACCGCGTAGTTCTCGAGCGCTTCGCCGCCGGAGAGCATGAGGACGACGAGCGTGCCGGCGAGGTGCTCGCCGAGCCAGATGGACGCCACGATCGAGATGCCGGCGAGCAGATCCGAGCCGAACTGGCGACGGACCAGTTTCTTCAGGAGATCGAAGACAAGCGGGGCGCCGCCGAGCGCGAGCGCGACGTAGAGCGGCCAGCGCGCCCAGTGCAGCGCAAGATGGAGGGCGATGGCGACGAGAGCGAGGACAGCGATGAGGGCTTGCTTGCGGGCCGCAAGCGTGTGAGCAACCACGGCCTTTTGAGCATACTGCCTGCCGGTGTTTCGGAGAGAATTGGAATTACGCACATGCGCGGACGAATCATCATTCTCGTGATCACCGGAGCGGTCCTCGTGGTGGGCGGCGGCATGCTGTCCATGTTGATGAGCCCGCCGCCGCCAAAGGTCGAATCGCCCGCGCCTGCGGCGACAACACCAACGGTGGCGCCGCAGCCGGAGATACCCCCGCCGGCAACGCCCGAACCCGCGAAGCCGAAGCCCTCCGCGCCGAAGCCGACCAAGACCGAGGCGCCCGTGGCGGCGCCCGTGGACGTTGCGCCGACGACCGGCACGCTCCACATCACCGCCGACGTGGCCGAAGCCAGCGTCTTCATCGACCGGAAGTTCATCGGCACCGCGCCCGTGACGGCCACCGACATCGCGCCCGGTCCCCATCGGCTCAATGTGTCTGCCGCCGGCTACGACGCGGTGTCAGAGGATCTCGACGTCACGCCGGGCGACCGCGACGTCACGATCAAGTTCAAGGAAGTGCGCCTGTCAGCAACGGTCCAGGTGACGCACAAGCACGCCATGGGGTCGTGTGCCGGCACGTTGCGCGCCTCAGCGCAAGGCCTCACCTATGACACCGCGAACAAGGGCGATGCGTTTACGGCGACACTGACCGACGTGGAGTCGTTCGAGGTGGACTACCTCAACAAGAATCTCAAGGTGAAGATCAAGAAGGGCAAGACGTACAACTTCACCGATCCTGACGGCAACGCCGACAGGCTCTTCGTGTTCCACCGCGACGTGGACAAGGTCCGGCAGCGCCTGCTCGCCGCCGGCAAACTACACTAGCGCGGCGCGACCAGATCGAAGTGCAATGCCCCGGGCGGCAGGAGTTTCTCCGCCGCCACTTCCCGCTGCCGCCGATCCCAGTACGTCATCAGCGCGGCCGCGCTGTCGAAACTCTCGTCGTCATGGAACGCGCTGATCGCGCGCACTCGCGGGTAGAGCGCAAAGATCTGATTCAGGAACGCGAGTGGATCCTGCTTCTGAAGATCCACGAGGCATCGCGGGTTGAATTCCACCACGAGCGCCGGATGATGGCGCGCGATGGTGCGCGCGAACCCCTGCATCGCCTGCGGTTCGTGTCCTTCGATGTCCATCTTCAGCAGATCCAGTCGCGGCAGGTCGCCCAGGACCTCGTCGAGGACGATGGATTGGACGAGATTCCCACCGCTGTCCGATGTGTCCGCTCCGGTCAGATGAGTGTTCGATGTGCCGCCGACGAGAGAGAGCACCGTCTTCGTGGTTGACGCGGCGTAAGGCAAGACGTTCACGTTGGTGAAGCCATTGAGCACGATGCCGCGGTAGAGCATCTGCAGGTTGTCCGGGTTGGGTTCGACCGCATGCACCTGACCGGTGGGACCGACGATACTCGCCGCGAGAAAGGCGACCGCGCCCACATTGGCACCTACGTCGACAGCGACGTCGCCGGCCTTGAGGTGCTCGCGCACGGCCGCTCGAACGTGCTCTTCGTACTGTTTCGTATGAAGGATGGCCTGTCCGAAGTCGGTGTCGAGCTTCTGAATGCAGACCTGATAGCCGCCCAGATCCACCGGTGTGGCTCGCGACTCATCGTCGCGTGTGAAGCGGAACTCATCCGAGTTGATGAAGCTGCGTATCAGTCCGTGCAGCGACAGGCCGTCGGCGACCAGTTGGTGATAGCGGGCCAGTCCAGCGCTGTCGGGCTCGCGGCGGAGCAGCAGACGATACGCGAAGTGAACGTCCTCGACGGTCGTGCGATCTCCGGTCGGTAGTGGGGCGGGCGGCGTTGGCGTTGGATTGCGTCGGAAGAAACCCATGCGTTACCTCACGGCCTTCACGCGCAGCATGGCCACGCCGTGTGCCGGCACTTTCACCTTCAGTCGTTCCCCATCACTCTTCCCGGTGTCGGTGTGGACAGGCAGGTCCGTGTGCGTCCAGAGATCCCGCACCGTCGCGGCCCCTGACGGCAGGCCGATGTCCGCCCAGCGCACATACAAGTCCGCCTCGCGTTCGGTGAGGTTCAACACCGCGACGGCCTTCGAGCCATCGGCGAGGGGTTTGGCCCAGACCTGCGCGCCGTAGCCGCGGTCGAGCACTTTGCGCCCCTGCACGCCAAGCGGATCCTGATCAACCGCGATGATCTCGGGATTGAGCAAAATGGCTTTCGTCTCGTCGGTCATCGTCCGCACGTCGTTTCCGGTCAGCAGCGGCGCGGCCATCATCGCCCACATCGCGAAGTGCGAGCGGTATTCCTCGTTCGTCATGCCGCCGTTGCCCACTTCCAGCATGTCGGGATCGTTCCAATGTCCGGGGCCGGCGGCTGCGGCGTGCGCTTCATTCGCGTTGAGGATCCAGACGACGCTCGTCCAACGGTCGCGAATGTCCGACGTGGTGCGCCACAGCTGTCCCACCGTGCCGGCCCATTCCCACGGCCGATTGCTGCCCCACTCGCAGATGCTCAGCACGATCGGCCGTCCCGACTTCTTCAGCGCGTCGCGGAACTTCGTGTACTCGTCGCGTGCGTTGAGGCCATCGGCGTTGCACCAGTCCACTTTGATGTAGTCGATCTGCCATTCAGCGTAGGTGTTGGCGTCCATTTCATGGTGGCCGACCGATCCCGGTCGTCCTTCGCACGTCTTTGTGCCGAGGTCTGTGTAGAGTCCGAACTTCAGTCCCTTGCCGTGCACGTAGTCTGCCAGCGCCCGCATCCCTGACGGGAACCGCTGCGGGTCGGCGACGATGCGTCCGGCGTCGTCTCGCGACACTTGCCAGCAGTCGTCGATGACGACGTAGCGGTAGCCGGCGTCGCGCATGCCGTTGGCGGCCATCGCGTCGGCGGTCTCGCGGATCAGTTGCTCGCTGACGTTGCAGCCGAACTTATTCCAGGTGTTGAAGCCCATCGGGGGCGTGGCGGCGAGCATCGGGGACGGCGCAGCGGTTTGACGCTGACGGGCAGTCACGCGCTGCGGATTCGATGCGGCAAGAACAAGAGCGAATAAGACAACGAACCGGGCGAATGTCATGGCACCTCGCGGTGGCCATCTTATCGTCTCTGCGCACGGGCTGGTCCTCACGTTACTATTTCGGCTATGACCCGACTGCCACTGGCCCGACGCGCGCCGCTCGTGATTGCCCTCGCGTCGGTCGGCCTACTGGGGAGCGGACTCCGCGCGCAGGATCCACCACCTCGCGCGCCGGGCGCTCCGGTGGCCGTCACTCAGCAGGTGTTCGACAACGGCGCCACGACAATTCCGTTCTTCCCGCTGGGTGAGTCGCCGCTCGCGCTGCGCGGCCCGGCGCGGCCGGGCATGTTCATGTCCGCCGTGGGCCGCAAGGCCATCGCGATGGGTACCGAAGAGGGACCGCTCGAGTTGTGGTCGTGGCCGATCAAGTGGGCGCACGACTTCGAGTTGTCGTTCCGGATTCCAAAGTACACGGCGGCGATTCGGGGCCGGTCGGTGGCGCATTCGGTCATCGAGCGCCCCGAAGGCATCACGATCGAGTACGCGCACGAGCAGTTCACCGTTCGCGAACATGTCTTCGTGCCGCTCGACGAACCGGCGGTGGTGATTCTCCTCGAGGTTGATGCGATCCGCCCGCTCGACATCGTCGTCGAATTCACGCCGGATATTCACTTTGCGTGGCCGGCGGGGCTCGGCGGCCAGTACCTGGTGTGGGAGCAGAACGCGCGGGCGTTCCTGTTTTCGGAAGGGAAGAGCAGTATCAACGCGTTCCTCGGCTCGCCGGCCGTGACGCGCGCGTCGGACGTGCCGGCGCATATGCTGGCGGCCGAGCGGCCGCAGCTCGTGCTCGGTGTGGGCACGTCCACTGAGCGCTACACGGCCCCGAAGCTCGGCGAACCGCCCGGGCACAACGTCAACATTCACGCCGCCTACATTCCCATCGTCCTCGCCGGCGGGCAGATGTCGCGCGACGCGGCGCTGGCGCTGTATCGACGACTCAGCGCGCCGGGAGCGGCTGAAGCGGAATGGAAGAAGCGTGTGGCGCACGCCGACGCCATGCGCAGCACGATGTTTGCGCTGCGGTCGCCGGATGCGCTGCTCAACAAGGCCGTGGAATACGCCAAGGTGAATCTGGACGAGTCGATGGTCTGCAATCCGGATCTTGGTTGCGGACTCGTAGCCGGTTACGGGCTGTCGGGCGCGGCGAGCGACCGGCCGGGATTCGGGTGGTTCTTCGGCGGCGATGCGTCGATCAATTCCTTCGCGATGAACGGCGCCGGGCAGAGTGCGCTGGTTCGTGACGGCGCGCTGCAGTTCTTCGCGAAGTATCAGCGAGCTGACGGCAAGATCACCCACGAGATCTCGCAGGGCGCGGGGCATGTGGACTGGTTCACCTATCCGTATCCTTACTATCACGGTGACACGACGCCATTTTGGATTCTGGCGGCCGGCGAGTATTGGCGGCAGACGGGCGACACCGCAACGGTGCGCGCGTTGTGGCCCAATCTCACGCGCGCGTTCGACTGGTCGCGCGCGACCGACATCAATGGCGACGGACTCATGGAGAATCCCGCCGCCGGCGCGGGCGCGCTGGAAGTGGGCGACCTGCAGATCGGCATTTTGTCTGACGTGTACCTGAGTGGTGTGTGGATCGCATCACTCGATCGTTTCGCGCGCATGGCCACGGCGATGGGGGAGCCCGCGCTGGCTGAGCGCGCCACCGCGATTCGAGCGAAGGCGCTGGCCACCATTGAGTCAACGTTGTGGATGCCCGAGCAGAAGCAGTACGCGTTCGCGCTGCTGAAGGACGGGTCCGTCAACAGCAACCTCACGTCGTGGCCGGCGACGGCGATGTCGTTCGACGTTCTGGATCCTGCGCATGGCGCCGAGATGGCGGCCCGACTCGCGTCATCGACGATCATGACGGACTGGGGCGCGAGGCCGCTGAACGCCAACAGCACGCTGTTCGATCCGCTGCACTACAACAATGGCGCGGTGTGGCCGTTCGTGACCGGCTTCGTCTCGCTGGCCGAGTACCGGTATCACAACGCTCCGGCCGGATGGTTCGCACTGCAGAGCATCGCGCGCACGGGATTCGATCAGTCGCTTGGACGCAACCCTGAAGTGATGTCGGGCCGCCTCTACAAGCCGCTCGACACCGCGGTGCCGCAGCAGTTCTTCGCGACGTCGATGGTATTGACGCCGCTCATCCGCGGCCTGCTCGGCATCGACGTCGATGTGCCGGCGCGTCGGGTCACCATTGCTCCGCATCTGCCGCCCGACTGGGACACGGTCGCGGTCGACAACGTCCCGGTGGGCACGGGGTTGATGTCGTTCGAACTGCGGCGCACGGCGGGGCGCATCACCGCGTCGGTGACGCGGTCGGGCGACACGGCGCCGATTGAAGTGGTGTTTTCGCCGGCGTTGCCGCTCGGGGCGCGTGTCTCTGTCGCTGGAGCCGTGTCGCAGCCGACGCCGGGCGACCTCCACGTCACTGTGAAGGCGATGGCCGGCGCGACGGCAGCGCTGTCCGTGTCGTACAGCGGCGGCTTCAGCATCGTGCCGCCGTCGATGCCGGCGATCATCGGCCATCGATCCGAGGCGCCGCGGGTGCTGAGCGAACGCCTCGACGCCGAGGGCCGCTACGTCGTGTCACTCGAGGGGATCGCCGGCCGAACCTATCCGTTTCGCGTGCGCACGCCGGACACCGGCGCCGAGCGCGTCGTCATGGTCGCGTTTCCCACGGCCGGCGCGAACGCGGACGGCTACGTGGGCACCACAGTCAGTTTCGGCAGTCAGCAGCAGGTGCGATGACAGCATTCGTGGGATTCGTTTTCTCGTTCAGCGGTTTCGTGGTCGCGCTCCTCGCGTGCGTCGCCTGGACGGTGTGGCGGCCGGCGTCGCTGCGAGCGCGCCGCCTGCTCGTCGGGGTCACGTTGGCGTACGCGCTCGCGAGCCTGTGGCCGGTGCCGTATGCGGCGAGCCGAGTCCTGACGCGAGGGTATAGTCCGCTCCCGAAAGCCGAGGTCGCGACCGGTCGAACCGCCATCGTGTTGCTGGGCGGTGGGCACGAGTGGATCCGCGACTGGGACCGCATGCCTCTGCCGATCAACGACCCGACGACACTCTCGCGCATGGTTGAGGCGGCCCGCGTGTTTCGGATGTCAGGCGACGCGTGGGTGATCAGCTCGGGGGGCGCGCTGGGGTCGATCTGGCCGGACAGCGAGGTCATGCGTGATGTGCTCATCCGTCAGGGTGTGCCGACGTCGCGGATTCTGCTTGAAAGTGAGTCGCGCACCACGCGAGATGAGGCCGTTCTGATTGCGGAGATGCTGCCGAAGATGCAGGTTGATCGCGTCATTCTGGTGACGTCGGCGACCCATATGCGGCGCTCGCTGGCGGCTTTTCGGGCGGTGGGCATCACCGCGATTCCGGCCATCGCCCGCGATCCGGTTCCTGCGAAGGACTGGGAGTTCTGGATCAGGCCCAACAACAGAGCGCTCCAGTATTCAGCGGCCATCATCCATGAGGTGCTTGGTATGGCGTTT
>CAYHEX010000240.1:0-6971 GCA_964355365.1 uncultured Solibacteraceae bacterium
TACAACACCGCAACGCCCGAACAGAACGCGCGGATGCACGCGATCAACGACTGGATCCGGGCCGAAGCGGCGCGCGACACGAACGTCACGTTCGTTGACACGCGCAAGGCCGCGGCAACGGACAACAACATCGACATGCTGTCTGGATCGCCGGATGGCCTGCATCCCGACGTGAACGGCTACCACCGCATGGCCGACGCACTCGCGGCGGCGATCGCTGCAAAGATCAAGAGCTAAGAACATTCAACATGAGGGGCCATGGGGAACCATGGGGGAGATCAAATGCAGTTTTTCAAAGAGCTCTTTGAAAGAAGTTGGTTTTCCCCATGGCTCTCCATGGCCCCCCATGTTGTGAAGATGTTGGTTCTGCTCTTGGCCGGAGGCGGCGTGCTGCTGGCACAAGCCCCGACCGGCTGGCAGACGTTTGTCGATGGCTACAAGCAGGCGCTGCCGAGGCACGCGATCGTGGGCAGCAGCGTGGCGTTTGTCGAGCATGGCGCGATCACGGCACGCGAGCACTTCGGCCTGCGTGACCGGACGGCCAATCTCCCTGTGAACGACGACACGATCTTCCACTGGGCGTCGATCACCAAGACGTTCACCGCGATCGGCATCGTGCAATTGCGCGATCGCGGCCTGATCTCGCTCGACGACCCGATCGTGAAGTACGTGCCCGAGCTTCGCACGGTCCACAACCCGTTCGCGGCGCAGACACAGACGGACGCGATCACGATCCGTCAACTGCTCTCGCACTCGGCGGGTTTCCGCGCGGGCACGTGGCCCTGGGTTGAATCGGGGAAGACCGGCGACCAAGCCTGGCAGCCGTTCGAGCCGCCGGCATGGGAACAACTTGTGGCGATGATGCCCTACACGCAGCTCGAGTTCGCGCCGGGCACGAAGTACAACTACTCGAATCCCGGCTACGTCTATCTCGGCCGCGTGATTGAAGACGTCACGGGCCAGCCGTTCGAAACCTACATCGACAAAGAGATCCTGCGGCCGCTCGGCATGACGCGTGCCTTCTTCGATCAGGCGCCGTCGTTTCTCCGCACCAACAAGTCGCATTCCTACTTCGTCGACGACACGGGCGTCACCGAAGCGCGCTTCGACTTCGACACCGGCATCACCGTGATGAACGGCGGGTTGAATGCGCCCATCACCGACATGGCGAAGTACCTGGGCCTGCTGCAGGGCGGCCCGGACGCTGCCACGCAGGCCCGCTACGACGCGATCATCAAGCGATCATCGCTCGAGGAGATGTGGAAGCCGGTGGTGCCCGTTTCGCAAGGCGTTGCGATGGGGCTGGGCTACTTTCTCGAGGAACACGGCGGCCACAACTTCGTCGCCCACAGCGGCGGCCAGAACGGCTTCATCTCTCACTTCTACGTGGACCGCGCCTCCCGCAAGGCGGCGATCATCGCGTTCAACACGCAGTCCGAGTCTCAGAAGCTCGGCGACGCCCGCAACACGCGGGCCCTCGACGCCGCCATGCGCGACGCGATGGTGGCGCTGCTGTTCAAGTAGGCCCCCGCACCTGCGCGCACCCGACCGCACCCGACCGCACCTGCGCGCACCCGACCGCACCCGATGTCGATATGACCCGCGTCATAAGGGATCGCCGTCCCCGGCGATAGCGTAGTGATGCGGCAATCTGCCGCGCCCGAGGGACTCACGATGCCAACCAACGCTGAGATCGCCGAGCGCATGCTCGGCGAGATCGTCACCGCGGACCTTCGCGCCGCCGCCGTCATGGAGCGCTTTGGCCTCGACTATTGCTGCGGCGGGCAGCGCTCACTGGGCGACGCCTGCCAGGCGAAATCGATTCCGATCGACCAGGTGCTGAGCGCGCTCGGCGCGTTGGGGCCCGCGGCCGCCACCGACCAGCTGCCGGCCGAATGGCGCGAGCTCGACGCCCTCACCCGCTACATCGTCGACAGTCACCACCGCTACGTCAAAGACAGCGTTCCGGCCATCAACGCAAGCCTCGACAAGCTAGTCGCCGCACACGGCGCGCAGCACCCGGAACTGGGCACGATGCGCGCCACCTTCCGCGCCCTCGGCGACGACATGGTGGCGCACATGATGAAGGAAGAGCAGCTGCTCTTCCCGGCCATCGATGAGATCGCCCAGCGCCTGCGCGGCCTGGGCTCGTCCGGACACGGCATGTTCGCCACGATCCTGCACCCGGTCCGCATGATGGAGGACGACCATCAGGAGGCCGGCCAATTGCTGGAGAAGCTGCGGGAGCTGTCGGGCGGCCACTACGATCCTCCGGCTGACGGATGCGGGACCTACCGGGCCTGCTTTGCGGAATTGCGCCGTTTCGAGGAAGATCTGCATCGACACGTCCATCTTGAGAACAACGTGTTGTTCCCCGGCGCGCTCGACGCCGAGCGGACGCTCGGCTGACGCGAGGCTCGACCCAAAGGATGTAATGGAACGTATCGCTCCGGACGCGCTAGCTCGGCTTCCCATCTTTCGACGACTGGCCCCGGAAGACCGCGAGCGCATTGCGGCGACGGGGTTCGTGCGTCATTACGAACGCGGGGACATCATCCTCGCGGAGGGCGACGAGCCGGACCTGTTCGTGACCGTGATGACCGGCCACGTCAAGGTGTTCAAACAGACCGCGGCCGGCAAGGACATGATTCTCGACCTGTTCGGTCCTGGCGATCCACTGGGAGCGGTCGCCGTCTACGAGGGCCGCGCCTACCCGGCGTCCGCCGGGGCGATGGAGCCGACCACGTGCCTGTTGATTGAGCGCAAAGCGTTCTTCCAGCTCCTCGAGCAACATCCGACGCTGGTGCGCGGACTGCTGACCGGCCTCACCCTCCGCATGGTGGAGCTGACGAACCGGCTCTCGGATCTGACCGGCGGCCACATCGACGCCCGGTTTGCCCGCATGTTCCTGAAGCTCGCCGATCACATTGGCCGTCCCGAGCGCGGCGGCATCTTCATTCCGATGGCGTTATCGCGCCAGGAACTCGCGGACCTCACCGGCACGACCATCGAGACGGGCATTCGCATCATGAGCCGCTGGGGCAAAGACGAGGTCTTGCGGACGGAGCGCGACGGATTCGTCGTGCTCGACCGCAACGCGCTGGAACAGATCAGTACGTAGGCACGCACGCCGGGCTTGAAGAGCAGCTCGGCCTACATGTGGGCGACCGCTACAGATCCGCGCGCTTCAACCGAAATGCCGCGGCCACCGCCGGCACGATGATCCACACCAGCATTGATGCGCCCAGCCACAGCGACGCGCCACGTGCGCCGCTGGTGAATCGCAGAAACGCGAGTGAGGCGGCTCCGAACGCCGTGGTGCCTTGCACCGCCAGTAACGTCGCGGTGCGGACCGCATCGACCGGATTGATCATCGCCGCGACGATCAACACGCGTGACGCCTGACCGGACGGCAACAGCGACGCGATGCCGAGGGCCGCCACGTCAAACAGGAGCACGAACACAAACCAACAGGCGAGCGCCACCGCGAGACTTCGAGCCCGCTGGCGCGCGCCGCCGCCGGAAATCAGCGCCGCAACGCTCAGGAACACGGCCGTCAATACCGCCGCGCCGCCGGCGACACCCAGGAAGCCGCCCACGCCCTCGCTGCCGGTGCGCGAGAACAGCATGAGACCCGACACGCCGAATCCGACCGCCTCGGCCCCCACGAGCGCCAGGAACAGCCCGGCGAGCTTGCCGAGCAGGATGGCCTCGCGCGAGACAGGCTGCGAGAACAGCAACTCGGCCGCGCCGGATTCCGGCGTGAGCGCCATGACGCCGAAGATCAGCGAGGCCAACGGTACGAGCAGCAACACCAACTGCAGCAGCGACGCCGCGGTGCGCGCGAAGTCCTGCATGCCGCTGCCACCCGACAGGATGTAGCCCGACGAAGCCACGAGCAGGGCGAGTGCGGCGAAGATCACTGCGAACATCAGCGTCCAGCGGGACCGCACGGCCAGCAACAGTTCCTGCCGCGCGCAGGTCACGATCGGCGAATAGCGCCACGACATGATCACTGCCCTCCAGGCACGCGATGCGCGCCAAACACCGCGTCCAACGTCAACGCTTTACCGCCCGCCGCATCCGGATCCGCGTCGCGCGAGGCCGACGTGCCAAACGCGAGGATGGGCGATCCCATCGGCGCGCGGGTCGTGACCGCTTCCACGAAGATCGCCTGATCGGCACGCACCCATGCCTTCGTCAGATGGTCGGCCACGTACGTCACGCTGCCGGCGGCGATCTTCGGTGCACCGTCGAGAAACGAGCGGAAGCAACCCAGGTCGTCGAAGAACTGCGGCTCTTCGCCCGGCGCCACGATCTGCGACGCGAACGCGTGCTCGGAGACGACCATCCGGCAGAACCGGCAGTGCTCGTTTCTGGTATCCAGGGCCGCCGCCGACGGCGGACCCGCGGCGCACGCCACCACGAGGGCCGCCACGGCAATCAGCAGGCCGGCCACGCGCGTCATGCCGGCCCCCCCACCAGTTCGCGATAGAACTCGTCGAGTCGTCCCTCTTCGGCGGTCAGGCCGGTGACGACGCCGCCCGCACCGCGGATGGCATCGAGGATGGCGGGCCGGCCCGATGCCGGGCCGGGCACGATCAGCATGTCGGCCGACCGCACGGCGGACGGCGACAACGCGCGCACGGCGTCAAACACGGCGGGCGCCCATTGATCGAGCGTCACCTTCATCACGCCGCGGTCGGCCAGCCTCGCGTGCAGTTCGCGCTGCGTGAATGTGGCGACGAGTTCCCCCGCCGCCAGGACCGCGAACCGGTCGGCGAGCCGTTCCACATCGCCCATCTGATGCGAGCTGAACAACACGGTCTGTCCGGCGCCGCGGCGTCGTTCGATCAGTTCGTAGAACGCGCGCAAGCCTTCCGGGTCGAGCGCGGCGGTGGGCTCATCGAGGAGCAACAGCGGCGCATCCGCCATGAGGGCCACGGCCAGACCGAGCCGCTGGGTCATGCCGCCCGAGTAGGTGCCCACGGCCCGACGGCTCGCGCCGTTGAGCGACGCGATCTTGAGCGCGTCGGTCGCGCGGGCCTGAGGCCGGCCCCGGAGCGCGCAGTAGAACTCGAGCACTTCGACGGCGCTGAGCGAGTCTGGGAACGACACCTTTTGCGGCAGGAACGAGCACGCCTGTCGCGCAGACGCCTCGACGGCCGGGCGCGCGGGGTCACCGATCAGCACGGTGCCGCTCGTGGGTCGCACCAGTCCGGCTGCGGCCTTGATCGAGGTCGTCTTGCCGGATCCGTTCGGACCGAGCAGCGCGACGATCTCGCCGGCGTCGATGTCGAGCGTGAGGCCCTTCACCGCAGCGTGACCGCCAAAGCGCTTGGCAAATGCCTTGTACGAAATCATGACCGGCTCCACAACGCACTCCACCGTGCCGGCGCACTGCGGCTCGACGACAACAGCATCACGCCGGCGGCCAGCAGAACGCCTGACAGGAACACGCCGGACCGCGCCACACTGCCCGGCACCAGCGGGGGCCGCGGCACATCACCGAGCGTCGGCGGACGCGCCAGCGGATGCGCGTCCAGGACGGGAATCGGCGTCAGCACGGGGAATGACTCTTCCGCGATGCCTAACGCGGACGCCGCAAGGCTCTCGGCAAACAGATCGGCGGCCGTGAGGTTGCCGCGCAGGTGATCGAACACGCTGGTCAAACGAAACGGACGATCGCGCACACCGTCGCCATCCAGATCTGGTTCGGTCGACTCCGACCAGTAGTTGCGATCGAACACGGTGTCGGTGCGACGGCCCACGAGCTGCAGCGGCGTCAGGTTAGCGTAGAACGCGTTGTCCTCGAACCGGATCTCGTGCGCCGAGTCGTACAACACGATGGCACTATCGGATCCCGCGATAATGTTGCGCCGGAACACATCGCGATACGAGCCCTCGACGAACACGCCGCGCGCGTTGTCGCCGATCAGATTGTCTTCGGCCAGGATGTCGTCGCAGGCCTTCAGCAGGAGTCCCACCGAGGCGAATCCGCGGTTGTGGATGAACTGATTGCGCCGGAAGGTGATCCGCTTCGAATACATCAACGCCGCGCCGGCCGCGCCGCGCTCGAACGTGTTGTCCTCGAAGACATTGTCGTCGGAGAACATGTAGTGCAGGCCGTAGCGCAGGTCCGACGCCACGTTTCTGGCGATGAACCCGTGGCCCGAGGCCTGCACGTAGAACCCGTCGCGCGAATAGCGCACGTTGTTGTCGGTGATCCGGAACTTCTGCGTATTCCAGACATGAATTGCCGAACCCTGATCACCAGGATCTTTCGACTGGTCGCCGCGCACGGTGTTGTGGTCCACGATCGCGCCGTTCGCTTCGCGCAGGTAGATGCCGAAGATCGAGCGGACGATGTGGTTGTCGCGGACGACCGCGCGCTCGCCGGCCACATGAATGCCGGCGGCGTCTTCCACGAGCCGGCCGCCGCCCTGTCCATCGATATCAAAGCCTTCAATCGTGACGTCGTTCGCGCGAATGCGCACGACACTCCCCTGGCGCGACCCCTGCAGCACGGGTCGGCCGATGCCCACCAGGTGAATGGGACGGTCGAGCACGAGATCACCTGCATAGGTACCGGCCGCGATCTCGAGCCGGGCGCCTGGCGCGGCGGCATCGACGCGCGCTTGCAGGGGCGACTGATGTTGGGGCGCCGGACGGCCTTCCAGATGCGCGGCGGCCGTGACGGCCATGCCGTCCGCCTGAGCGCCGACCTGGGCGGCGACACCGTCCGTCAGCGTGCTCCCGACGAGCACGGCGAGCACAAGTCGCGCGGCGACACCGATGGCGGCGGGGACCTTATGCCGCCGCATGCCGCGCGCGCTCACGCCACGCCAGAAACAGGGCCAGGGTCACGCACAGCATCGCGCCGGCCAACACGTACGTGCCCGCGCGCGGGTAGGAGTAGACCTCGAAGTTCGCGATCTGCCGGTAGCCGAACATCGGCGGCATGAACGGCG
>CAYHEX010000241.1:0-6970 GCA_964355365.1 uncultured Solibacteraceae bacterium
AGCCGGCTTCGGTCAGCGTTGTCGCATCGACGATCGTGAACGGCACCGACAGCAGGCGCGCGAGCGTCTGCGCGAGCAGTGTCTTGCCCGTGCCGGTCGGTCCGATCAGGAGGATGTTGGACTTGCTCAGTTCGACCTCGTGCCGGCCGCGCGACTGCTTCTGGATCTCGAGGCGCTTGTAGTGGTTGTAGACGGCGACCGACAGCTTCTTCTTGGTCGCGTCCTGGCCGATCACGTACTCGTCGAGAAACTTCTTGATCTCCATCGGGGTCGGCAACGTCGTGCGCGTCCCCGTGCGATCAAACTTGTTGTCGTCGGCAATGATGTCGTTGCAGACGTCGACGCACTCGTCGCAGATAAAGACCGTGGGGCCCGCAATCAGCTTGCGGACGTCGTTCTGGTCCTTGTTGCAAAAAGAGCAGCGGAGCGTCTCGTTTTCGCCGGGTTTCTTGGTCATGGAAGCCATTCAGGAAGCCTGCTTATCGGCGCGGTCGCGATTCGACGATAGCACGCAGGCAGACGCACCTATGCCCGCTTGCTGATGACATCGTCAATTACCCCGTATTCTTTAGCCTGAGCCGCGCTCATGATGTAGTCACGGTCCGTGTCTTCCGCGATCCGGGAGATCGGCTGGCCGGTGTGGAAGGCCAGAATTTCATTCAATCGCTCACGCATGCGCAGGATTTCCTTCGCCTGAATGTCGATATCGCTGGCCTGGCCGGCCAGACCACCGAGCCAGGGCTGGTGGATCAGAATCCGCGAATTCGGGAGCGAAAACCGCTTGTTCTTGGCGCCCGCCGCAAGCAGGACGGCCCCCATCGAGGCCGCCTGGCCCATGCAATAGGTCTGCACGTCCGGCTTGATGAACTGCATGGTGTCGTAGATCGCCAACCCGGCGGTGATCGACCCGCCCGGGCTGTTCAGGTAGACAAGAATGTCGTTGTCCGGATCCTCAGCCTCCAGAAACAGCATCTGGGCAATCGCCAGATTCGCCACGTTGTCGTCGATCGCCGAGCCGATGAAGACAATGCGGTCCTTCAGCAGGCGCGAGAAAATGTCGTAGGCGCGTTCGCCGCGGTTCGTCTGCTCGACGACCATCGGCACGAGCTGGTTTCGGTAATCTGCCATCGCTATGTCCTTCTATCCATTGACGATGGCGGCCTTGTCGAGTAGCCACGTCATCGTCTTTTCGCGCTGAATGCCTGCGGTGATCCGCTCGAGACCGTCTTCCTTCTCGAGACGCGCCCGCACGGCGGCCGGTGCCCGGCCTGCGCGCTCGGCAAACTTCGCAATTTCCTGATCGACATCTTCGGCGGTGGCTTCAATGTTCTCGCGCCGGGCAATCTCGTCCAGAACCAGCGTACTGCGCACGCTCTCTTCGGCGCCAACCTTCTGGCGCTCGCGGAACTCCTGCCAGTTGATGTTGGCCTTCATCGGATCGACGCCCTGATCCATGAGACGTCGCACCAGGTCTTCGAGGCGCCGCTCGGTTTCACGCTCAACGAGCGTGGCCGGCACTTCGGATGTCAAGCGGCTCGCCAGCGCC
The DNA here is from genome assembly GCA_964355365.1 of uncultured Solibacteraceae bacterium. Taxonomy (GTDB): domain Bacteria; phylum Acidobacteriota; class Vicinamibacteria; order Vicinamibacterales; family SCN-69-37; genus SCUN01. Next base: position 1,547 of record CAYHEX010000241.1, read on the forward strand.
TTCAGCAGATCGTGGCGCACCGCATGGTCGGCGTCGTGTTCCGCCTGGTGCTGCAGGTCCTTCTTGATCTGTTCGCGCAGGGCGTCGAGGGTCTCGAACTCGCTGACTTCCTTCGCGAAGCTGTCGTCGAGCGGCGCCAGTTCCTTCCGGCGCACGGCCTTGATGACCGCGTCGTAGGAAACGGTCTTCCCGGCCAGCTCAGGCATCGCGTAGTCGGCCGGGTAGTTCACCGTAAAGGACTTCTCGTCCCCGCCGTTGAGTCCCGTGAGGTGCTCGTCAAACCCGGGCGGATTGGCCGGGGCGCCGAGTTCCACCGACACGTTCTGCATCGGTTCGGGTGCGCTGTCAGCGGCTGATTCACCGGGGACCACGATGAGCGAGCCGCGAACCGTCCGCGTCAAGTCCATCAGCACAGCGTCACCGGTCATTGAGGCGCGGTCGTCGACCGCGTGCCACTTGGCTGCGCGCTGCTGCAGTTGTTCGAGCGTCTGATCGACGGCGCCCACTTCAAGCACAGCCGCAGGCTTGCGCAATGAGATGCCGGTGTAGGTGCCCGGATCGATCGTCGGCAGGACCTCAAAATGTGCCGCAAAGGTCATCGGGCGGCCTTCTTCGATCACCACATCCCGTATGTCGGGGGTGGCGATCGGTGCCAACTGGCGTTCCTTCAGAACCTCCGTGACGCAGCGGGGAATCATGTCGTGCGCGACGTCGTAGAGGATCTGGTCCTTGTAGCGCTGCCGGACAACGGCGTTGGGCACTTTGCCCTGCCGAAAGCCGGGGACGCGCGCGGACTTGGCGTAGCCGGCCGCTACGCGGGCGATCTCGACCTCGACAGCATCCGCTGGAATCTCGAAGGTGAGTTGCTTCTGGGTTTCGCTCGTCTCGGAGTACTCGTGCTTCATCGCTATCAATTGTATGTGTGATTGACGGGTAAGCGGATGGTCGCCACCGTTCCGCCGCCGTCCGGGCACGCCAATGTGAGTGTGCCGCCATGAGATTCAATGATTCGACGGGCCGTTGCCAGTCCCAATCCGGTTCCGCGGGCCTTGGTCGTGAAGAACGGCTCGAACAGACGGGCCTGCACGTCGGCGGGAATGCCGGGGCCAGCGTCCGCCACTCGCACGTCATACCAGTCGCTCACGTGCACCACCGACACCTCGATGCGGCCGCGGCCCTTCATCGCCTGGCCGGCGTTGTTCATGAGGTTCAGCATCACGAGGGTGAACATCTCGGGGTCCACATGCAGACTCGCGGCGACCGGGAGCATCGCGATTTCAATGTGAGCGAACGCCGGGTCGTTGCCGAGTTGCGTTCGCAACTTGGCCGCCAGCACGTCAAACGTGACCTGGCGGATGACGGGCGGACGCGGACGCGCAAACAGGAGCAGATCCTCGACGATCGCGTTGAGCGTGTCGACGCGATTGACGATCTCGGTGACGATGCCGCGCTCGGGCTGCTCGGGCGCCATGCGCTGCCCGATCACCTGCAGTGCGCCGCGAATGCCCGCCAACGGGTTGCGTACTTCATGCGCCACCACGGCGGCCATGCGGCCCAGTTGCGCCAGTGAGGCCTGCTCGCGCAACCGCGCTTCGGTCGCTTTGCGCTCGGTGATGTCGTAGCGGATCGAGACGTATTGATACGGTTTGCCGTGCGAATCGAGGAACGGCACGATCGTCGTGTCGACCCAATACAGCGATCCGTCCTTTGCGCGATTCCGCAGTTCGCCGCGCCAGACCTCGCCGGTCCCGATGGTGCGCCACAGTTCCTTGAAGAACTCCATCGGGTGCAGCCCGGAATTCAGCACCCGGTGATTCCGTCCGAGCAACTCCTCGCGCGAGTATTTGGAGATCTGGCAGAAAGTGTCATTGACGAAGGTGATGTCGCCCTTCACGTTGGTCGTGGCCAGAATGGCGGACTGGTCGAGCGCGTAGCGCAGATCCTCGGCGTCCCGCAGCGCGCGGTGCCGCTCTGCCGATCCGTGGCCGTAGCGTTGAATGCCGAACGCGATCAGCCACAGGCCGGCGATGCCGGCGATGGCGTTGACGAGGCGGATCCCGCTCAGGGGGCCGGGTTCAGAGACCACCAGCTCCGTCAGGATCAGCATGGTGGCCACCGCCGCCACCAGGAAAACCCGATTGGGCCGACCCTCCCACAGCATCAGCAGCAACAACGCGCCGTACACGGGGCCGACCGGCACATCTGCCGGCAGCCAGACGTCCGCGACGAAGGTAATCCCGAGCAGCGCGAGTGTCAGTGCCGTGAGCTGCACCGGGGGAGTAGGAGCGTCGAGAGAAAAGCGGTCCAGTTCTTGAATAGGGTTCACGTTGGCTGGCCTCCGTGAGTATGCCTCACGGGCTTCCGAAGTAGATAGGGTCGTTGTATGTCGCAGAATTTCACGGAATTGGGGAAATGTCCGCGCCTGTAATCATCGTTGTCGACGATGAGGCACTGCTGCGCTGGGCCGTGGCTGAAAGCCTGATGGCTGCCGGGTATGCCGTGCGCCAGGCCGAAAGCGCCGCTGACGCGGTGCGCTGCCTCGAACAAACGAAGTCGTCTCCCCTGGTCGTGGTTCTTGACCTCAAGCTACCCGATTCGAGCGACCTCTCGCTCGCCCGCCGGATCATGGCGGATCGGCCCGACGCGCCTGTGATCATGATGACAGCCCATGGGTCGGCGCAGGACAAGGCCGAGGCCGAGGCGGCCGGCGTGTACAAGTTCATCCAGAAGCCCTTTGACCTGTCTGAGATGACCACCGTGGTGCGTGAGGCCGCGGCGAAACTGGGCGTCCGGTGACCTCTGTCGTGTATTCTCTCTAAAACCTTGATGGCCGCACGATGCATCCTCGTCGTTGATGACGAACCGTTGGTCCGCTGGTCGCTCTCCGAGCGGCTTCGATCCGAACATTTTGAAGTGGTTGAGGCCTCCACCGCGGCCGAAGCGCTGGAACGCGCCGACGGCGTCGATGCCGTGCTCCTCGACTTCACCCTGCCTGACGGCGATGGCCTGTCGGTGCTGAAGGCCCTGCACGAGCGGGACGCCGACGTGCCGGTGATCATGATTACCGCCCACAAGGACATCAACCTCGTGGTCGAGACGATGAAGGCCGGGGCGTTCGACTACGCGCCCAAGCCGTTCGATCTCGACGACATCTGCGTGCGGGTCGAGCGCGCGATGGAGAGCACGCGCCTGCGTCGCGAACTGCGGCGTCTGCGCGATGACGCCTCGCGGCCGTTCACGTTCAACTCGATGATCGGTGAGTCGGACCCGATGCAGAGGGTGAAGACGCTGGCCCGCAAGATGGCCAGCAGCCCCGCATCCACGGTGCTCATCACGGGCGAGAGCGGCACCGGCAAGGACCTGCTTGCGAAGATCATTCACTACAGCAGCGGCCGCGCGGCGAGACCCTTCGTCAACATCACGAGTTCGGCGTTGCCCGAAACCTTGCTCGAGTCGGAACTCTTCGGCCACGAGCGCGGCGCCTTCACCGACGCCCGGCAGCAGAAGCGCGGCCTGATCGAACAGGCCGACGAAGGCACGGTCTTCCTCGACGAGATCGGCGAAATCCCGCCGTCGCTGCAGGCCAAGTTGCTGCGCGTGCTCGAAGAGAAGCGATTCCGGCGCCTCGGCGGCACAGCGGATCTGCAGGTCGACGTGCGCATCATCGCGGCGACCAACCGCAATCTCGAAGACGCCGTGCGTGACGGCAAGTTTCGCGACGACCTCTATTACCGCTTGAACGTGCTGCGCATCGAGATGCCGCCGCTGCGCGAGCGCGAGCGCGACCTAGTCCTGCTCGCGCAGCACTTCGTGGAACTGTTCGCGAAGGAATTCAAGCGACCGGTGCGCGGGATCAGCCGGGCGGCGGAAGACGCGTTGCTCGCGTACTCCTGGCCGGGCAACGTGCGCGAACTGCGCAACCTCGTGGAGCGCGGAGTGCTGCTCGCCGAAGGCGAGACGCTCGAACCCGTGGACTTTGACAGCATGCGGCCGATCGCACATGCGGCGTCCGCCGTAGTCGCGGATGGCCCCGCCGGTGTGTCGCTGCCGGTCGATGGTGTGAATCTGGAAGATGTGGAACGGCGCCTCGTCGTGATGGCGCTCGAGCGCACGAACGGCAACCAGACGCGCGCTGCTGCATTACTCGGCCTGCACCGCGACCAGATCCGCTACCGGATCGAAAAATTCGGACTCGCCGCCAAGAAGGATTGAGTTCGGTAATGGGGCTGGTCGGGGTCGAACCGACACTCCTTGTGGGAACGGGCTCCTAAGACCCGCGCGTCTGCCAATTCCGCCACAGCCCCCTAAGACACATCTGATAATCGCCAATCGCCAATCGCCAATCGCCAATCGGGAATCGGGAATCGACGATCTGTAATCGTCTCACGTAACAACGCCGGTCCGATCCATCGTTCGGCGGGAATCTAACCGCCGTAGCCCTTGCGGGCGCGGATGTCGTAGCGGCCGGGGCGTGTGATCGACACGGCCACGGCGTGCCAGCCGGATTTGTCGACGCCCGACGGCGAGTACCGCAGCACATAACTTGTGCGGAAGGCCCGGATCGCGGCGATGAACGCGTCGCTGAGTGGCTCCTTCGCGTCGATCGGAAACATCTGTCCGCCCGTCGGAATGACGACGGCGTCGCGCACGGGTCTCACCGAGGGCAACTCCTGTGTATCTGCCTCGGACAAACCCGCGGACATGCTGCTGCCGCCTCGAACCGTCGCCAGCAGGGGCGCGGTGCTCGTGTTGCGCTTGAGCGCCGTCAGATTCTCGATGATCACCACGGCGTGCACGACGGCGTCGGTCAACCCTGCGACATCGTGGGCCGCCGCCGCATTGACGACGCTCGACGTGTCGAGTCCGTCGGTGAAGACGACGATCAGATGGCGTCGGTCCGGCGATGACGAGCGGATCATGGCGGCGGAGAGTCCGTCAAACAGCGACGTCGATCCGCCGGCCACGAGCCCGCCAAGCGGCGGCGGCGCGCCGCCGGGTTGCCACGGAAACACTTCGCGGATGACGTGCTGGACAGAGATCAGCCGCAGGCGATCCTGCGGTGTCAGCAACGCGGCCGTGTCGGTGACCGCGGTCTTGAGTCGCGCGAGCATCGCGCCGCGAACGCTGTTGCTGGCATCAAGCAGCAGCGTCACGTCGATGGGCAGCGTCTCCACGGACACGGCTTCGATGTCCTGTCGCACGCCGTTGTCGGTCAGCGTGAAATCCGCGGCCGACAGCCCCGATGTCGGCCGGCCGTTCTGCGACACCGCCACGGGCACGAAGACCAGCTCTGTGCGGCTCTGGAAGCGCTGTTGGGCGCCGAGCGGCACACCGATCGCGAGCGTGCAGCTCTATGGATCTCCATGGAACTTGTATGTTCCATTCAATATGAGATTCTCACCGGCAGGTGAGAAGGAGCGCTCC
>CAYHEX010000242.1:0-6951 GCA_964355365.1 uncultured Solibacteraceae bacterium
GTCGACGCCGCGGCCATCCCTCGTGGCCTTCACGCGCTCGACGAAGTCGTCGGTCCGGTAGTTGATCGCGGTGCTGGCGCCGAGTGCGACGCACGCCGCGCACTTCTCGTCGCTGCCGGCGGTGGCAATGACGCGCGCACCGCGAGCGGTCGCGAGTTGAATCGCGGTCGTACCGATACCGCTGGTGCCGCCGTGCACCAGCAGCCACTCGCCACTCTGCAATCGCCCGCGATCGAAGACGTTGGTCCAGACCGTGAAGAACGTCTCGGGCAGCGCCGCGGCCTCGTCCATCGTGACGCCCTGTGGAATCGGCAAGCAGCACAATCCCGACACGGCAACCTGCTCTGCGTAACCGCCGCCCGGCAACAACGCGCAGACCGCGTCGCCGATGTTCCACAGGCGCCCGCTCGCCGATTGTGGCTCGCCGCGGCCCATAGAGATGATGCGACCCGCGGCCTCGAGGCCGGGAATATCGGTCGCCCCCTTCGGCGGCGGGTACTGTCCCTCGCGCTGCATGAGGTCGGGACGATTGACGCCGGCGGCGTCGATCGCGATGACGACCTCACCGGGGCCGGCGACGGGGTCAGGACGTTCGGCGACGCGCAGTACATCCGCGGGGCCGGGTGACGAGATCTCGATCACGCGCATGAGGTGATTATCCGTCTGTCCGTCAGAACGCCGGCGTGCTGATGGCCCGTCGGACACGGGCTATGCTTTCGGCCGGTCGCATCGTCCTCTTCAAGGTGAAGCGAATGTCTGAGCCTCTGTCGCCAGGGAAACTCAGGAAGCGCGCCAAGGTTCGTCTGGCACCTGGCGCTCGGCGTGACCGACATCGCCATCAGCGCCGTCGTATTCATCGCGCTCTTCCGCGCCTTCCGTTCACTGCGCGTGCAGATCAAGTCCGGCGGCGTGCCCCACGTGCACCTCGGCATCGACTGGGTCGACATTTTTCTCGGCGCGATGCTCTTCACGGAAGTGTGGGCGGAGTACGTCGAGACAGGCCACCTCAAGCGCCCCACCATCCTGCTGGGAATCGTGATGCTCTTCTTCGGTCTGTTCGGTGGACGATTCATCGCCTGGAAGAACCGCGAGACGTAGAGAGCCTCGTCCGCCACGGCGTGATCGCGGACCTAAAGGTCCGCGACTACGGCTGCACACTCGATTTGCGATACCCGATTCGCGATCCCCGATTGGCGATCGGCGATTCGCGATCCCCGATTCGCGGTTACCCGATTCGCGATCCCCGATTGGCGATTGGCGCTTGGCGATTACCCGATGAACTTATATCCCAGCCCGTGCACGGTGACGATGTACTGCGGCTGCTTCACGTTGGGCTCGATCTTCTGTCGCAGCCACGCCACGTGAACATCCACCGTCCGCGTGGACGGCATCGAGTGATAGCCCCACACGTCGTTTAGTAGTTCCTCGCGCGTGAGGGTGGCTTCGCGATGCTCGATGAAGTACTTCAGCAGCAGGAACTCGCGCGCGGAGAGATCGACCACCTGTCCCTGCTTGCGCACTTCCGCTTTGCGCACGTCCATGACGATATCGGCGAACTGATGGCGGCGCGCGCCGGGCGCGGCGCTGGCGGCGGCGCGGCGCAACTGCGCTTCGATGCGCGCGAGCAACTCCAGCATCTCGAACGGTTTGGTGAGGTAGTCGTCCGCGCCAAGCTTGAGGCCGAGCACCTTGTCGATGACCTGGCCGCGCGCCGTGAGCATGATCACCGGCACGGTCACTTTCTGCTGCCGGATCTCTTTCACGACGTCGAAGCCGCCCATGCCGGGCAGCATCACATCAAGAAGGATGAGGTCCCACGCCTCGCTGACGGCGCGCCTCAGGCCTGACGGGCCGTCGGTGGCGGAGGCCGCATCGTAGCCTTCCGCCGTCAGCCGGTCGGTCAGCGTCAGCACCAGGCCCGGCTCGTCTTCGATCAGCAGAATCCGTCGTCCCTGCGGCGTCGGCGTCGTCATGCGGGGAGGTGGAGTGTGAAGGTGGCGCCCGCGCCGGGTGTCGAGGTCACCGTGACGCGCCCGCCGTGGGCGTCGGCGATGCCTTTCACCAGGCTGAGGCCGAGGCCGTTGCCGTGAATCTGCCGTTCCTTCGCGTACTCGCCGCGATAGAACGCTTCAAAGATGTGGGGCAGATCGCGCGCATCGATGCCGCGGCCGCGATCGCTGACGGCGACCTGAACCTCGGGCCTGCCCGACTTCGCCGTGGCCATGCGCACTTCGACGCCCAGCCACGCGCCGTCGGTGCCGTACTTCAGCGCGTTGCCGATGAGGTTGTTCAGCGCCCGACGATACGCGCCCTCGTCGAGCGGCACGTCCGGCATTGCGTCCGGCGCCGTGACCTCGACCGTGAAGCCCGCATCGCGAATCAGCGCGTCAGACGATGCGACCACATCGCGCGTCACCGTCACGATATCGGTCGGCGCCGTGGCGGCCGCACGTTTCGCATCCGACATACCGGCGTAGGTGAGCACCTGCTCGACCATGTCGGTGAGGCGCCGGCCTTCCGCGTCGATCAGGTCGCCGTAGCGTTTCGCCTGCGCCGGTTCGTGGACGACGCCGGCGGAGAGATTCTGCGCGGCGGATCGAATCACCGCCAGCGGCGTGCGCAGTTCGTGCGACACGGTGGCGACGAAGTCCATCTGCTGTGCGGCGAGTCGTTGCGCGCGCTGGGCATTGATCGAGATGAGAAAGACGCCGGCGGCCAGCACCGCCAGCACGCCGAAGCTCAGCGACAGGTTGCGCACGCGCGCGCGCTTCACCGCCGCTTCGAGCGAACCGGCGGGATGCTGCAGCACGATCTGCCACGCGCCGCCGCCAAACTGCACGTTGGTCGCGCGAACGCCCTCGACGCCCTTCGCCGTCCGTTCCTGCTGCACGACGATCGAGAAGCGCCCCGCTGTGGCTGTGGTCGCGCCCGCAGCGGCGTCGCGCTGGGCCATCATCAGTGGGACACCGGCGACGGGTCTGAGCGCCGACATGACGCTGACGCCCTCGGGATGCACGCTGAAGAACGTGATCGACGCGTCGGCGTCACGCGACAGGATCGTCGCGCCGGCCGCGAGGCCCTTGGTGAACAGCGGCGCGTCGGTTGCCCGCGACTCGCGGATGGCCACGTGATAATCATCCACCGCGAAGTGCCGCTCCACCAGCGACGGCAACATCGTGTTGATCATGAACGCGCGATCGAGTTCGAGCACGACCTGCGCAGATCCGCCGTTGGCCACGGGCACGACGATCGCCGGGACCGCGGCGATGACGGGCGATCCGCCGATCGTCATGATCCGAAGCGTGCCAGGGAGTCCCGGTGGCGGCTCGATCTGTTCGCGAAACATCGTGAGATGTTCTCTGACCGGCGCCAGTTCCGTCGGCCAGGTCGTTGCGCGGAATGTGCGGGCGCCCGGGTCGAACTGCCTGAGCGTGTCGGCCGAGGCCGGGTCGGCCGTGAGATAGATGTTGCGAATCATCTGCGGGAAACGCGCCGCCTCTCTCCAGTCGTCATAGCGCGTCGCAAATGCCGACCAGTCCGCGGCGCTCACGTTTGCGCCGCTGATCTGCAAAGACGTGTACGCGCGGCTGATGTCGCGGTCGAAGTCGTCCGCAAACTCGCGCGCGCGCTGGTTGAGCGATGTGCGCAGCCGATCGCGCTCGGACTCGCTGACCTGTCCCAACCACTTGTACTGAAAGAACGCGAGCACGCCCACAAGCAGCACCAGGCCGGTCGGCCAGAGCAGCGCGAGAGGGAGCCGGGGGCGGAGCATGACCGGAGTCTAGCATCCGCTTCTCGATCGAAATCCGTCTTAACAATCTCTTAGCGTGCTCTTTACGAAATGACGAGACCAACCGCCCGTACACTTCCGTCAAAGCACACAGGACGCACACGGTCGGAGGGACCACATGAGTTTGTCGACGAAGGTTTTGGCGGGCACGGGCGTGGTGGTGATGGCAGCGGGTGCGATGTTGTTCGCGCAAGGCGGCGACGCCGCGAAGGTCATGACGGACATGCGCAAGGCGCTCGGCGGCGAGCAGAAGCTCGCCGCGGTCAAGTCACTCTCGGCGACGGGCAAGGCTCAGCGCGCGATGGGCGAGACGTCCATGGGCGGTGACTACGAGCTGATGCTCGAAACGCCCGACAAGTTCTTCACGCGTCAGGTCGTGGCGCAGTTGCCGATGGGCAACATCGTCGCGAAGGTGGGATTCAACGGTGACGGCTTGATCCAGGACACCGAGCAGCCGTCGATGCCCGGCGGCGGCATGCTGCAGATTCGCATGGGCGGCGCGCCCATGAATGCCACGCCGGAACAGCAGGCCGAATCGGCGCGCAAACAGGTCGCCAGCACCAAAGACGAATTCTCGCGCATGGCGCTCGGCATGTTCGGCGGCGCGATCACGGCGCTGCCGCTCGAGTACACCTACGGCGGCACTGCGGAGGCGCCGGACGGCAAGGCGGATGTGATCAACGTGAAAAGTGCCGGGGAATTCGCCGGCAAGCTCTTCGTGGATCAGAAGTCCCATCTGCCGCTGATGTTCACCTGGATGGCGAAGGAGCCGTTGGTCATGAACGCCTCGTCAGGTGGCCGGTCTGGCGGAGGCGCGCAGATGATCACGATGGGCGCAGCCGGCGCCGGTGGCAAGGCCCCGACACCCGAAGAGCGCGACAAGATGATGGCGGAGCTCGACGCGAAGAGGGCGGCAGCTGAGGCCAATCGCAAGATGGTCGAGTTCCGCATGTTCTACAGCAACTACCAGTCGGTCGACGGGATCCAGTTGCCGCATACCTTCCAGCAGGCGATCGGCAGCAATCCGACGAACGAGATCACGATCGAGAAGTACAAGGTCAACCCGAAGATCGATCCCAAGAAGTTCGACACGGTGAAATAGCGATGCTCAAACGCCTGTTCTTCGTCGTTGCGCTACTCGTGTGCCCGCTTGCCGCGGCGCAGGCCTCGCCGGCTCAGGCCGACCGCTTCGGCAAGCTGCTGGTGACGGTCGCGGATCCCTCCGGCGGCGTGATTCCGAACGCCACGGTCACCGTGACCGGCCAGGATGATCCCACTCGCGCCGTGAGCCTCTCGCCGGCGACGACGTCGGCGACCGGTATCGCCACACTCGAGAGCCTCGCGCCGGGGCGCTACACGGTTCAGGCGTCGTTCGACGGGTTCAAGACGATCACGGTGAAGGACGTGCGCGTGCGCGCCGGCGAGAACAAGCAGAAGATCACGCTGCCCGTGAAGAACGTCGATGAGTCGTTGACGGTGGGACGCGACAAGCAGAGCGCCGCGCTCGACCCGCTCGGCAACTCGTTCTCAACCGTCCTCACGCGCGAGCAGATCGCCGCCCTCCCCGATGACCCCGATGAAATGGAGGCTGCGCTGAAGGCGATGTCGCCGCCCGGCGCCTCCATGCGCATTGACGGTTTCAGCGGCGGCAAGCTGCCGCCGAAATCGCAGATCCGTTCCATCCGCCTGCCGCGCATGGACATGATGGCCGCGCAGAATCACGGCGGCATGAACGGCGCGATGTTCATCGACATCATGACGGGTCCTGGCCTCGGCAGCTTCCGCGGCAGCTCGGACTTCACGCTGCGCGACGATGTGATGAATGCGAAGAATCCGTTCACGCCGACCAAGGGCGACGAGTCGCTGCGGCAGTACGGTCTCAGCCTCAGCGGCCCGATCCGAAAAGACCAGTCGTCGTACTCGCTGAGCGTGAACGGCGGCACCGACTACACCACCACAAACCTGCTCGCGGCCACGCCGCAAGGCACGGTGGCGGAAGCGGTGCGGCAGCCGTCGGATCGTTACTCGCTGAATGCGCGGTTGGACGCGGCCATCAACAAGGACCACGCGCTGAAGTTCAGTTTCGCGCGCAATCGGTTCGGCCGCCGCAACCTCGGCGTCGGCGGCTTCAGTCTCGGCAGCACGGCGTATCGCCAGGACAGCACGGACAACACGTTCCGGGTGTCGGAGAACGGCCCGCTCGGTAAGCGCATGTTCACCGAGTCACGCTTGCAGGTCCGCTGGGCCGACACCGCCACCACATCGTCTGTTGAAGCGCCGACGATTCGCGTGAACGATGCGTTTACGTCGGGCGGCGCGCAGCAGGCCGGCGGTGATCACCGTGTGGAGTTCGAGGCGGCGACCGATCTCGACTACGTGCGCGGTCTGCACTCGTGGCGCGCCGGCGTGCTGCTCGAGGGCGGCCGCTACCGTTCTGACTCGTCATCGAACTATCTCGGTACGTTCACGTTCGCGAGTCTGGCCGACTACTTCGCGGGGAAGCCGACGACGTACTCGCGGCGCATCGGCGATCCGAACGTGCGCTACAACAGCGTGCAGGCGGGCGTGTATCTGCAGGACGACTGGCGCGTGCACAAGACCACGATGCTGAGTCTGGGCTTGCGGTACGAGGCGCAGAATCTGCTGAAGGATCAGCGAAACTTCTCGCCGCGCGCGTCCATCACCTGGTCGCCGTTCAAGGACGGCAAGACCACGTTTCGCGGTGGCATCGGGCTGTTCAACGACTGGCTGGGCACGCAGACGTACGAGCAGACGTTGCGCGTGGACGGACTCAAGCAGCGCGAGTTGAACGTGCCGTTTCCGAGTTACCCGGATCCGGGCACGGGCGGCCTCACATCGGCAACCAATCGGTATCTGTTGAATGACGGGCTCACGCTGCCCGACAGCTTCAATGTGAATGGCGGCGTGGACCGGCAGATCACGCCGAACATGCGCGTCAACGCGTCCTACACGTATCGTCGCGGCGATCACGGTCTGCGTGGACGGAATCTGAACGCGCCGGTCAACGGCATTCGGCCGGACCGGAGCTTCGCGAACGTCGTCGATGTCGTTGGCGATGGCGGCACGCGCGCGCACTCGCTGAACGTGGGCGCCAATCTGCTGAAGCTCGATTGGAAGCGCACGATCCTGTTCGTGAACTA
>CAYHEX010000243.1:0-6941 GCA_964355365.1 uncultured Solibacteraceae bacterium
CGCCGCGACATGGCGGCGAAGTACGCCATCGCCCTGCGAGAGGCCAGAGAGACCGCCTACTGGCTGAAGCTGCTGTCGCAGGAGGACGCCCTCACCGATGAAGCAGGGAGACTCGCCAAAGAGGCCAGCGAGTTCGTCGCGATGCTGACGGTGTCGGTCAGGAAGCTCCGGCAGGACCCAGAAGGGCCGTCCCTTTGACCTCCCCTCTGACCTCCAACCTTTTCCCTCGCCTTTGCCCTTTGCCCTCTGCCCTTTGCCCTTCTCAGTCCGCCCTTAACGCGGCGGTCGGATTCACCTTCGACGCCCGCCAGGCCGGCACGGCGCCGGCCAGCGCGCCGACGAGAATCACGGCGGCTGACGCGAGTGTCAGCGTGAGCGGATCGCGGCCCGACAGGCCGAACAGCTGACTCGACAGGGCCCGGCTCAACGGCAGCATCAGCAGGCGCCCAGCCGCCACGCCGACCAGCACGATCGACAGCGTCTCCTTCAGCACCATCCACCACACACCGGACGGCGACGCGCCGAGCGCGAGGCGCACGCCGATTTCGTTCGTGCGGCGCGCGACCGAATACGCGATCGTGCCGTAGAGCCCGAGACACGCGACCGCCACACCGAGCACGCTGAAGAGCGCCGCGAGACTGGAGATCGTGCGCTCGCCGGAGACGGTCCGATCGCTCAGTTCGCCGAGCGTGACGATCTCTCGCACCGCCAACCCGGGCGCGGCGACGCGAATGGCCTCACGCAATGCGGTCCGCACCGCCGGGACGGCGCCGTTGACGCGCACATACAGATTCCGCGCGTAGACCTCCGGGTGCTGCGCCAGCGGATAGTAGACGAGCGCGGGCACGGACTGGCGCAGACCATTCGCGCGCGCATCGGCCACCACGCCGACGATCTCGAACTCGTTCGTCTCGTCGTAGCCAAACCCTCGGCCGACCGGATTGGTCTTGCCGAAAAACCGCTTCGCCATCGTCTCGTTGATCAGCGCGACCTTCCGGCCGCGCGCGTCATCGGACACCGTGAAGTCACGCCCCACCATCAGGCCCATGCCCATCGTGGAGAGATACGACGTGCCGATGAACTCCTCGTGCACCACCACGTCTTCCGCCGCGGCCGGCGTGTAGTCCTGGATCACGACACTGCTCATCGTTGCCGATCCAGTGGCGGGCCCCACCTTGCCGAGGCTCGCCGACCGCACGCCGGCGATCCGCTGCGACTCGGTGAGCAGCCGCGCATAAACGCCGGGCAGTTCGACTTCGCGATATCCGGCCAGCAGCGTGTCGAAACGCGCCGTCAGCACGGACTCGCGGTCGAAGCCAGGATCGAGGCGCACGTAGTTGCGAAAGGTCTGGAAGAAGAGCATCGCGCCGGCGAGCAGCAGCAGCGAGATCGCAACCTGCACGCCGACGAGCACCTTCACCAGCGGCCACCGACCGCGGCGACCGGTGGTGACGACACGGCCACCGGATTTCATCGCATCGAGCAATTCAGGTCGCGACAAACGCAGCGCCGGCAGCAGGCCGACACCCAGCCCGGTCACCAGCGTCACGGCCAGCCCGAAGGAGATGACGCGCCAGTCGAGCGGCATGTCAATGCTCGGCGGCGTGCGACCCGACGAGATCATCGACAGCAGCGCGACGCCGCCCCACCACGCCATGCCGAGCCCCACCGCGCCGCCGAGCACGCTGAGGGCGAGGCTCTCGGTCAGCAGTTGCCGAACGAGCCGGCCGCGACGCGCGCCGATCGAGAGGCGCAGCGCGAACTCGCGGCTGCGGGCGGCGCCGCGCGCCAACAGCAGATTCGCCAGATTCGCGCACGCCACGAGCAGCACGAGCACGACCATGCCCATCAACACGGCGAGGGCGGGCGTCGCCTGCTGCCTCACGGAGGACACGCCCCGCTCGGCAGACTGTGTGATCAGGTGGTCGCGCAGCACACGCTCACGACGGCCCGGATCCTCCACTTGCTTCGCTTTGTCCGCCGCGATCTGCTGATAGCGACCCGACAGCTGCGCCCAGACGCCAGCCATGCCTGCCGACGACGCTCGACCGACAATCGACAACCACGACATGCCGTCCTGCGGAATCCACGGCTTCGCCTCATCCGCGTCCTCGTTCCCGGCATTGCTGCGGTAGTGCACGTCGGCCTGCGCGGTCACCGGAATCAAGATGTCCGACGGCGTGCCGACATTGATGCCGACAAATCCCGCCGGCATGACGCCGACGATCGTGCGCGGCGTGTTGTTGATGAGCATCACCGAGTTGAGCGCCGATCTGGCGCGGCCGAACTGCTTCGCCCAGAATCGATCGCTGATGACGATGACGGGCGCGGCCGCAGACTCCTCCTCGGGCGTGAACTGGCGGCCGGCGGCAGTCGGGACGCCGACGACGCTGAACCAGGACGCGGACACCATTTGCGCGTTGGTCAGTTCCGCGACGCCGTTGATCGCCGTCTGGAAACTGGTCGGGCGGGTCATCACCGACAGCGTGGCGCTTGGCGCGGCGGCCGCCAGCTTGCGGTAGGCCGGATGTGAAAACCGCGACTCTTTCGCCTCGCTGCTCTCGAGCACGAACAGCTCCTGCGGACGCGGCACATCGAGCGGCCGCAGCAGCAGGCCGTCGATCACGCGGAAGACCGCAGCGTTGGCGCCGATGCCCAGCGCCAACGACAGCACGGCCGCGACGGTGAAGCCTTTGTTCGCGCGGAGCATCCGCAGTGCGTAGCGAAGGTCCTGTACGAAATCGCCGACCCAACGGGTGCCGCGCGCATCGCGCGCGTGTTCCTTGATCGGCTCCACGCCGCCGAATTCAGCCAGCGCGCGACGTCGGGCCTCGCTCGGCGCAACCCCGTCTCTCGCAAGTTCGTCGGCACGCGTATCGATGTGGAAGCGCAGTTCCTTGTCGAGCTCCTGTTCCAGTCGTTCGCGCCGCAGCAGCCGTGACAGCCAGCCCATGATTACTCCTCCGCTCCCGCGAGAATGAACCCGATGCCGTCAGACAGGCGCTTCCAGTCGGCGAGCTCGTGCTCGAGCTGCTGCCGTCCCTTCCGGGTCAATTTGTAGAACTTGGCCTCACGACCGGTCTCGGTCTGATCCCATTCGGCGGCGAGCCAGCCTTTGTTCTCGAGCCGATGCAATGCCGGATAGAGGGATCCCTGCGGCACCTGCAGCAGCGCGCGCGACGAGGCCGCGATCCGCTGGGCGATGGCGTAGCCATGGAGGGGTTCAGGGGACAGCGTCTTCAGAATGAGCAGGTCGAGCGTGCCCTGCAGCAGGTCGGACTTGGCGGGAAGGGGTGCCATGCCTAGCCATGCTACCTATCGATAGGTAGCATGGCTAGGGGTGCGCGGATACGGACAAAGACAGAAACAAAGACAAAGACAGAGGTTCGTCAGGTTCGGACGGTTCGTGAGGTTCTGTTCGTAGGGTTCATAGGGTGCGCAGGGTGCGTAAGGGTGGTTCGAACCTTACGAACAGAACCTCACGAACCTGACGAACCCTCCGAACCCTAAGAACCTCACCAACTCCAAGGCTCTTGAGGTGTCTGCGTTATTTGATCCAAACGACCATTTCCCCGCGTCCCCGATTGGCCCAGGCGAAGTACGGGACGGCCGTGATCGTGCGCTCCCCCACCTTCGTCGTCAGCGTCGTGACGCCGCCGAGCAGATCCTTCTGCGGCACAGCCGTGAACTGCGCCGTTGCGGGCACGGTCAGGTCGAGCACCTTCCCGCCGTTGTCTTCGCCTTCGAGCGCGTAGACGATGGGCCCGCGCATGATCGCGGTCTTGCCCGCATCTTCCTTGAGGTTCGCGTTGGCGATCACGCGTCGGACCGGCATCGGGAAAGTAACCGAGCCTGAACCAGGCTTGGCGGACGCGGCAATCCTGAGCTGACTCCAGCCCCCGTTCTTCGCGGCCGCCACCGGCGCAGCGAATTGATAGAGGTCAGTGGCAAACGGTCCCTGCCCCAGCCAGCCGGGCACGCGCGTATTCAGCGTCACCGTCACCGCGCGATCGGCCGTGACCTCGAACGCCACCTTCCCTTCCCACGGATAGTTGGTCGTCTGCTTGATGTGCACCTTCGCGCCGTTGATCGTCACGTCGGCTTCGCTGTTCACGTAGAGGTTCACGAACACTTCGTTGCCCTGCCCTGAGCCTGTCGAAGGGCCCTTCGTCGAATAGATGAGGCCGGGCAGTTGCGCGATGAGGCGCGCGAGGTTCGCGGGACAGCAGGCCACGTCGAAGTAGGGCGAGCGGCGATCGCCGGTAGCGGCGTTCATCGACGCGGCCGTCGTGCTGCCGCCGCGGCCATTCCCCGCCGTGGCTTCGAGCGGATTCTGGTAGAAGAACGTGTCGCCCTTGAGCGACACGCCGGAGAGCAAGCCGTTATAGATCGTCTGCTCGAACGCGTCGAGATACTTCGCGTCGCCGCTCTTCAGGAACATGCGGTGATTCCAGAGGATGCCGCCGACCGATGCGCAGGTCTCCGTGTAGGCCGTGCGATTGGGCAACTGATACGCCTCGCCAAACGCCTCCGTGCCGCCAACCGAGCCAAGTCCGCCGGTGAGGTACGTGCGCTTCGAGTACACGTCCTGCCAGATCGCATCGATCGCGGCGTTGTACGCCGCGTCGTTCGCCATCGCCGCCATGTCGGCCATCGCGCTGTAGACGTAGACGCCGCGCACGGCGTGGCCCTCGCCGATGCGCTGTTCGGTGAGCGGCTTGTCGTCCTGACGATACGGCCGGTCGTTGTAGAGCTTCCAGCTCGCTTCCGTGTAGTCCTTCGACGCGGTGTGATTGGTGCCGCGCGTGTCGAGAAAGAACTTCGCGAGGTCGAAGTAGCGGCGATCGTTGGTCGCCTTGTAGAGCCGCACGAGCGCCATCTCGACGATCTCGTGCCCCGGCGCATCCACGCGCGCGGTCGGACCAAACACGCTGCGCAACAAGTTGGCGTTCTTCGTCGCGATGTCGAGCAGGTTCTTCTTGCCCGTCGCCAGATAGTGCGTCACTGCCGCGTCGATGAGATGTCCCGAGTTGTAGGTCTCGTGGCTCCCCGTGTTCTCGTATTCCCAGCGCTCGGTCCCAAGTCCGGCAGCCGGCTTCTGCGGGTTGATCGTACGCGCGGGCATCAGATAACCGTCGGGCTGCTGCGCCTTCGCGAGGATCGCGGCAAGGTCATCGATCTTCGCCGACAGCGCGGGATCCGGATGGTTGATGAGCGAGAACGACGCGGCCTCGATGATCTTGTAGACGTCAGTGTCGTTGAACCGCCGGCCCTGATAGTCGCCGGGCAGCAGCCCCGCGCCCTTGCGCAGGTTATCCGTGCGCCCCGTCTTCTCGTTCTGATCGAAGATGTGCGGAATCGTCACCGTGCGATTGGTCTCGAGCTTCGGCCCCCAGAAACCGCCGGTCACCTTCACGGCTGATACCGGCACCGCCGTGATCGGATAGTTGCCGATCTTTGTTGGCACCTGCGCAAACATCACCGCGGACAGTAGAAGCACCAGCCCGCACCCGACCGCACTTGCTCGCACCCGTTTCATGTCTTTCTCCTGGCGAACTTCAAACCCGACCACGTCTCATCGATCGCGCACACTTTGTAGTCGACCAGCCCGTTGGCCAGGCCGGTCTCGCGCACCACGCTGTCGCTGAGATCCGTCTTCACGCCGGACGCCTTCTTGGCCCAGGCGATCCACACACTGCCGGCGGGCGCCAATCGCGCGTCGATCTTCTTCACGCGCGCGGCCAGATCCTTCGCCGACGCCGGCCACCACATGACGAGCTCCACCGCCGCCGTGCCGCCGCGCACGAGCTTCACATCCTTCGGCAACCCCTTTAGCAGTTTCTCGAACTGCTCCGGCGCGCCGACCAACGCCACCGTCATGCCGCTCTTGATGCCGAGCTTCTTGACCAGCGGCGTCCCGGAATATCCCGTGTCAGCCATGGCTATCGCACCTTCGCACTGCGCAGCTTGCGCGCAAGCAGACCCGGAGCCCAGCGTTGCAGCCAGATCGCGCGCCGCTCCGGCCCCGCAATGTACACCTCGCGTTTGCGCGCCGCGATGGCGGCCAGCGCCCGCTCCGCGAAGTATTCGGCCGACAGGCCGTGCGCCTGCGCGTGGTCCATCGCGCCGAGCGGCGAGCCGTCACCCGTCAGCGCATTGACCGAGACGTCTGTCTTCACGAACCCGGGGCACAGCAGCGTGACGCCCACATGCTCGGGCAGTTCCGCGCGCAGCGAATCGAAGAACCCGTGCAGCGCATGCTTCGACGCCGCATATCCCGACCGATACGGCGAGCCGATGACGCCGACCAGACTGCTGACGACGGCAATCTGCGCTGACGGCTGAGCGACCAGCGCGGGCAGGATCGCCTTGATCATCGCGACGTTCGACAGGTAGTTCACGCGCATCAACTGCTCGTCGACCGCGACCGTCGTCTCCATCGCCAGCGACCGCTGACTGATGCCGCCGTTGAGGACGATCACGTCGAGGCCGCCGAACACCGATACGGCTTCGCGCGCCGCCGCGGCCGCTGTGTCGAGATTCGCCTGGTCGAGGGTGACGATGCGAACGTCCTCGGGGCGCGGACACTGATCGCGAACCGCTTCGAGCACCTCGCGCCGACGCGCGGAGAGCACGAGCCTCGCGCCGCGGGTCGCACAGGCCAACGCCATGGCGCGGCCGATGCCGGAAGAGGCGCCGGTGATCCAGACACGACGCGGCAGCGTGAAAGACACGGGCACCATTATCGTGCGAACGGGTGCGGGCGGGTGCGAGCGGGTGCGCGCAGGTGCGAACAGGTGCGAGCAGGTGCGGGCGGGTGCGAACAGGTGCGAGCAGGTGCGGGCAGGTGCGAGCAGGTGCGGGCAGGTGCGAGCAGGTGCGAGCAGGTGCGGGCAGGTGCGGGCAGGTGCGGGCGGGTGCGGGCAGGTGCGGGCAGGTGC
>CAYHEX010000244.1:0-6839 GCA_964355365.1 uncultured Solibacteraceae bacterium
TGCGGCTTGTGGTCGGATCCGGCTGGAGGTTTGGTGTTCGCGACCAACCTGATGCGCCGAGGCCGCCCGCGCCCGTTGCGGCGGCGCCGGTGCACCGTAATCCCCGCGTCGAGGTGGCGGTAGGTGCCAATGGGCCGCAGCATTGGACGGCCGAGTTCCCGGGAATCAACTTCTCGGTGGCTGCAAACGTTCTTAGGTCGCGAAACTGGGGCGCCGCGCTGGTCGCCGAAGTGGACTCGTCCTACGTGCGTGTGTCACGAAGCGCGGGCGCGCGGCTGTTCGCGCGGACTTCGAGCCTCGAATCCGGCGGCCGTGGCGCGACGGCCTGGGTGCAGCTGTTGGCCGGTCACGCGGACGGCGATCGCCAGGGCATCATCGTGTCGAACGGTGGGCGAGTGACACAGCCGGGCGCCGGGTTGGCGATCGGATCAGCGCGCAAGTCGGTCGTCGTGCAGGTCGATCGCCAGAACGTTGCCGGCGGCGTGATTCACGACGAGATGCGCGGCGACGTCGCGCCGATGAGCCGGACGCGGACGACGGTCGGCTTCGTTTGGAGATTCTTGGACCGCTGAGCGCTCGGGTTTAGCTACTTCCTCGCCGGCTTCAGATTCTTCCCGTAGTAGATGTCCGCCGGGATGTGATGTCCCGCATAGATCTTGTCGAGAATGGCGTAGAGCGCCGGGTCGTAGGCCTTGAGGTCGTCGGGCGACTGCACGCGCGTGTCGCCATCATAGAACTCGAAGTTGGACCAGAACCACCACTGCGTGCCTTCGGCGAAGTACTCCGCCACCGTGTTGATCGCGTATTGGCCCTTGTACTTGCCGGCCGCTTTCGCGGCGTCGTACGCCGGCTGAATCTGAGCGTGTAGCGCCGGATCCGCGCGTTGCAGCGCGCCCATGATGTTGTGGCTGAACTCGTGCACGAGGATGTGCTCGCCGAAGTACTTCGTGCCGGGGTAGCCCATGATGTTCTCTTCCGCGGCGGACGTCACCGTGCCGCCCATCCCGCGCGCGCGGTTGTTCCAGTACTCCTGGGCCGTCAGCGACGCGATACCGCCGGGCTTGTCGTAGTTGGCGCGTTCGCCGTCGGTGAGCCGCCGATCGTCTTTGGCCGGCTTCGTCCAGGTGCTGCGCTCGGGCAGATCCATCTCGCCTTCGCTCTCGGCCATGATCAGCACACGCGCCTTGCGATCGATCAGCGCCTGCCGGACGTCGGGCCGCTTCAGCAGCATGTAGTTGACGATGTCGCGCGCCATGAGCAGCGTGGTGTCGGGCACGAGTTCGGACGAGACGATGGGGAGGCCGTAGGCGTCGGCGTATTTCTTGTAGAAGGGATCCAGTCCGAGTTCAGCAGGCGGCGGTGTGAGCATGGCCGACGCGAAGTCTGTGACGATCGCCGGTCCGGTGTGCGGCCGCACGGGCATCGACCCTTTGCGCGGCGCGGGTGTCTGTGCGGCGAGCGTGACGCTGGCGAGCAGGGCGGCGACGAGGACTCGTGACATGCGGCGGAGTCTATCGCAGGGGCGCGTGTTACGCTCTCGCCCCATGAGGCGTGTCTTCTCTCTCGTCCTGCTCGTCGTCCTTACTGGCGTGTCCGTCGCGGTTCAGCAACCCAACACCCTGACCGCTGCAGAGAAGGCGGCCGGCTGGCGGTTGCTCTTCGACGGCAAGACCTCGGCCGGCTGGCATCCGTACGGCAAAGCCAATGCTGGCGCGCCGACGAAGGCGCAGGGCTGGGACGTGATCGACGGCACGCTGGTCGCTCTCGGCAAAGGCACGACCTCCACCGACGACATCGTCACCGACGATGAGTTCGAGAACTTCGAGCTCGAACTCGACTGGAAGGTGGCGCCGCAGGCCAACAGCGGCATCTTTTATGGTGTCGTTGAAGGGAAAGACGGTATCTACGCGACAGGGCCGGAGTATCAGCTGATCGACGAGGACGGCTGGCCGGATCCGCTCGAGGCGTGGCAGAAGAACGGCGCCGACTACGCGATGCATCCGCCGCTCGTGAAGTCCGCGAAGCCGGTGGGGCAGTGGAACCGCGCGCGCATCGTCGTCAACGGCACGCACGTCGAGAACTGGCTGAACGGCGCCAAGACCGCGAGCTTCGAGCGCTGGACGCCGGAGTGGGAAACGCTCAAGAAGACCGGGAAGTGGAAGGACTACCCGCAGTACGGCATGGCGAAGAAGGGCCGGCTCGGGCTGCAGAACCACGGGAACATGACGTGGTTTCAGAACATCAAAGTGAGGGTGCGGTAATGCGTTATCGTCGATTCATGATCCGTCTCCTGCGATCCGTCTCCCTCCTGTGCCTCCTGCTGTGGCTGCCCGCGTCGGCGGCAGCGCAGAAGCGCGTCATCACCCATGAAGATGTCTGGACGCTCCATCGCATCGGTGCGCCCGCGCTGAGTCCCGACGGGCGTTTGGCGGTCTTCACCGTCACCGAGCCGTCGTACGACAGCACGCAGACGGTGTCGGATCTGTGGATCGTGCCCGCGGACGGCTCCGCGCCGGCGCGACGACTGACCAACACCCGCGGCGGCGAAGGCGGCGCGACGTTCTCGCCCGACAGCAAACTGATCGCCTTCACCGCACGACGCGACGGCGACGACATCGACCAGATCTATTTGCAGCCTGTCGACGGCTCAGCGGCAAGGCGACTCACGACCATTGCCACCGGCGCGTCCACGCCGAAGTTCAGCCCCGACGGCAAAGCGGTGCTCTTCGAAACCGCGTTTATGGTGGGCGCGAGATCCCTCGACGAGCAGAAGACGCTCGCCGACGCCGAGCGCGCGCGCAAGGACACCGCGCGCGTGTACGACGCGTTCCCGGTGCGGTTCTGGAATCACTGGCTCGACAAGAGTGCACCGGTCATTGCCTGGCAGGCGATCGATGCCACCACGCCCACCGTGATCGCTGTGGCGCCGCTGCGCGGCAGCTTCGACGGCTCCGGTGGCGAAGTGCTCAACCCGGTTTGGACCCCAGACGGCAAGGCCATCGTCTTCGAGGCCAGCGCGAATCGCGATCGCGGGATGAGCGAGCCCACGGAAACATCGTTGTACTCGGTGGCCGCCACCGGCGGAGCGCCGACGCGCATCACCCCGGTGGGGGTCAGCTACAGCAATCCGATGTTTGCGCCGGACGGGCAGTCGCTCTACGCGCTCGAATCGCGCACGCCGAGCGCGAAGCAGATCTACTTCGTCACGAGGCTCGCGCGCTTGACCGGCCCCCAGTGGGCGCAGCTGTCCATCGTCACCACCGGCTGGGACCGCGTTGTCTCCGGCGTAACGGTGAGCGCAGACAGCAAGCAGCTCTACATCCAGGCCGAAGACCGCGGCACGGTCAAGATCTTCCGCCTGCCCGCTGCCGGTGGAGCAGCGCCTGAAGTCGTCCACGCGCCTGTGACCGGCGCCGTCACCGATCTTCGCGCCGAGGCCGGCACGATGGTCGGCAAGTTCTCGGCGTCAACCGATCCCGGGCAGATCGTGCGGTTCGATCCTGCGAAACAGAGCTACGTCGCGCTGACGTCATTCAACAAGGAGAAGCTCGGGCAGTTGTACCTGCCGAGCCCGGAGCATTTCTGGTTCACCGCGAAGAACGGCAAGCAGATCCACTCGGTGATCGTGCCGCCGCCGGTGGTTGAGGCCGGGAAGAAGTACCCGATCATCGTGTTTCCGCACGGCGGGCCGAACTCCATGTCGGCCGATTCGTTCACGACGCGCTGGAACTACCACTTGCTGTCGTCGCAGGGCTACTACCTGATCATGACCAACTACACCGGCTCGACGGGATTCGGCGAGACGTTCGCCAACGACATCGAGCGCGATGTGCTGCGCGGGCCGGCGATCGAAACGCTGGCGGCCGTTGTTGAAGCCGCGAAGAAGTATCCGCAGATGGATCAGACGCGCGAGTGCGCGGCCGGCGGATCGTACGGCGGCTACCTCACCAACTGGTACAACGGCACCACGAATCAGTTCAAGTGCCTCGTCACGCACGCGGGCGCGGTGAACAACGAGTCGCAGTACGGCCTGAACGACGGCGGCATCGACCGCGAGCTGCGCATGGGCGCGCCGATCTGGGAGACGGGCAAGGGCCAGTGGTTCGACCAGTCGCCGATCCGGTACTCGAAGAACTGGAGGACGCCGAACCTCATCACCCAGGGCGAGCTCGACTATCGCGTGCCGGTGTCCGAGGCGATGACGACGTTCAAGCTGTTGCAGCGGCTGAAAGTGCCGGCGCGGTTTGTGATCTTCCCCGACGAGGGGCACTGGATCCTGAAGGGACCGAACAGCCGCCGGCACATGGACGAGGTGCTGGGCTGGTTCAAGAAGTACCTCGGAGCGGGGCAGTGAAACTCTTGCGCGCTGTTTGTGTTCCTGTCGTCACGGCCGTTGTGCTGGCCGCGACGGTGCTGGCTCAACCCGTCTTTCGCGGCACCGAGATCTTCCCGCCGGAGGAGTTCGCGGCGCGGCGCGCCAAGGTCATCGCCCAGATCGGCGACGGCGTGGCGATCATGCTCGGCACCACCGAGCCGCCCGGTGAGATGCCGTTCCGGCAGAACAACCAGTTCTTCTATCTGACCGGCGTGACCGAGCCGCGCGCCTACGCCATCATTGACGGCCGCGCGAAGACGACGACGGTGTTTCTGCAGGCGAAGACGGAACGACAGGACAACAGTCAGTACGGACCGGGGATGGGGCCGGGCGCAGCGGCGGTCAAGACGCTTGGCGTGGACGCCGCGGTCGACAGCACGCAGTTCACGGCGGCGATTACGGCGCTGGCGAAAGACAAGCGCACGATCTTCACGCCGTTTGCGGCGGAAGTGCTGGGCAGTCAGAGCCAGGGCGACCCGACGCGGCTGTGGGCCGCGAACGCGAAGGATCCCTGGGACGGGCGCGACTCGCGCGAGGCGACGTTCATCGCGAAGTTGAGGACGGCGGCGCCCGACTCGCGGATCGAGAACCTTGATCCGATTATCAACGCGATGCGCGCCGTGAAGAGCCCGCGCGAGATTGCGATCATCCGCGAGGCGACGAAGATCACGACCGACGCGATCCTGGCAGCCATGAAGGCGACCAAACCGGGGATGAAGGAATACGAGCTCCAGGCCAGCGCCGAGTATGTGTTCAAGAAGGGCGGCGCGCTGGGCGGATCCTATTTCGCGCTCATCGCGACCGGGCCGAATACCTACTACACGCACTACAACCGCAACACGTCGACGCTCATGGACGGCGAGCTGCTGCAGTTCGACTACGCGCCCGACTACAAGTACTACCAGTCGGACGTCACGCGCGTGTGGCCCACGAACGGGAAGTTCACGCCGCGTCAGCGCGAGATGTACGAGATCTACCTGAAGCTGTATCAGGCCGTACTCACTTCTATTCAGATCCACAAGACGCCGGCGGATTGCGTGAAGGACGCGCTGGTCAAGATGGACGCGGCGATGGCGTCGTACAAGTTCACCGACGAGCGGATCAAGGCGGCCGCCACGAAGATGGTCGAGGGCTACCGCACGCGACAGGCCACCACCCGCAGCCTCGGCCACAACGTTGGCCTCGAGGTGCACGATGTGGGCGGCCTGCAGGCCGCCACGTTCGAGCCCGGCCGGGTCTTCACGATCGAGCCACAGTTCCGGATCGAGGAAGAGCGCCTTGGCATCCGGCTCGAGGACATGATTCTCATCACGGATACGGGCGTCGAGATCCTGTCGGCCAACCTGCCGATCACGGTAGCCGATATCGAGAAGGCGATGCGGGTCCGGTAGGCGCCGAACCCGCTCCGAGTCTGAGCGACTGCCAAGGGCATCTCCCGCGGAGAGCTCGGAGGCCGCGGAGAGAACCAGGGTTTTTGAAAGGCCTGCTGTCTCCGGTTTCCCCGCGTTCCCCGCGTGAGATGGGTGTTCGTCGACTAAGATGTCCGGCATGCGCCATAGCCGACTGCTTGCTGCGCCTGCTGTTCTTGCGACGTTGATCGTGCCCATCGCGGCGCAGAACCCTCCTGCCGCGCAGGCGCCACCTGCCGCGGCCGCGCGGGGGCCGAAGCCGTACGACCAGGTGATCACCGCCGCCGCCAAGTCGGAGCAGGGCGTTCTGGCCGTGCACAAGGTGGCGGATCGCTACTTCTTCGAGATCGACAACGCGATGCTCGGTCGCGACTTCCTTCTGGTGAGTCGCATCTCGGGAGTGCCGGCGGGCAGCAACAGCTTCAACACGGCGGGCAGCTCGCTGGCGGAGCGCATGGTCCGCTGGGAGAAGCGCGACAACAACATGCTGCTCAAGAGCATCAGCGTCGAGTCGTACGCCGACGAAGAAACGCCGATCGCCAAGTCGGTGGCGCAGAACAACTTCGCGCCGATCCTGGCGTCGTTTCCGATCGCGGCGTTCGGATCAAACAACACCACGTCGGTGGTCGACATCACCGACTTCTTCGGCGGCGACACGCCGGCGGTCTCGGGCCTGTCCACGGCGCAGCGCCGCACCTACGGCGTCTCCCGGTTCGACGCCCCACGGAGTTTCATCAGCGACATCCGGTCGTTCCCGACCAACGTCGAAGTGCGCCACGTGCAGACCTTCGCGGCGACAGAAGGACCGGGGGACCGCGCGGGCGGCACGATCAGCCTCGAGATGCGGCAGTCGATTGTGCTTCTGCCCAAGGAACCGATGACGCCGCGCCACTTCGACCCGCGCGTCGGCTACTTCACGGTGGATCGCGTGAACTACGGCCTCGATCAGCAGAAGGCGACGACCGAGACGTTCATCACCCCGTGGCGATTGGAGCCGAAGGAACCCGCGGCGCAGGCACTGGGTGGGCTTGTTGTGACAGTGAAAACCACCGTGT
>CAYHEX010000245.1:0-6823 GCA_964355365.1 uncultured Solibacteraceae bacterium
CGGTGCCGTCGGGTGTCCAGATCACGTTCTCCGGCTTGAGGTCGCGATGGATGATGCCGCGGTCGTGAGCGGCGGCGAGCGCGTCAGCGAGTTGGCGGCCGATCTCGCGGACGTCGCCGTCGGCGAACCGTCCACGTCCGAGCCGTGTGCGCAAAGTGTCGCCGGCTACATGTTCAGTGGCCAGGAACAGGTGGCCGTCGATGTCCTCGAGCGCGTAGACCGTGGCGACGCCCGGATGTGAGAGCGCGGCTGCCGCGCGCGCTTCGCGTCGCAGCCGTTCGCGCCACCGCTCGTCGTCTGTGAATCGCGGTGTGATGGACTTCAGCGCCACCGCACGGCCGAGCCGCGTGTCCTCTGCCAGATAGACGATGCCCATGCCGCCTTCGCCGAGCAGCCCCACGATGCGATACGCGCCGATCAGGGTGCCGGCCGCCAACGGGGCATCGTCGAGATCGGCGGCGTCGGGCGGCGTCTCGAGAAACGCGTCGGCGCGGGCATGGGCGGCAAGCAGGGAATCGACGTTGTGGCGGAGCGCGGCATCGCCGGCGCAGGCCCTGTCGAGCAGCGCGTCGCGTTCGGCCGCAGGCACGTCGAGCGCGGCGAGCACGAGGTCGGCGGCGCGGCGGTAGTCGCTCACGCGTGTCCCTCTTCGAGTTCGCGCAGGAGCCACGCTTTCGCGAGCGTCCAGTGGCGTTTGACGGTGGCCGGCGAGAGGGACATGGCCTCGGCGGTTTCGTCGATGGTGAGGCCGCCGAAGTAGCGGAGCTCGACGACCTTCGCGTGCGACGGCTCGAGGGCTTCCAGACGGGTGAGTGCGGCGTCGAGTGCGATGAAATCGAGGCGCTGGTTGGTGCCGGCGACCGGGAGTGCCTCATCGAACGTGACGCGGGCCGCATCGCCGCCGCGTTTGGCCGCGCCGCGCGCCCGGGCGCGTTCCACGAGCAGTCGGCGCATTGCGATCGCGGCGAGTGCCACAAAGTGGGTACGGTTGTTCCATCGCCCGCCGGCGTCGTGCGCCATGCGCAGGTAGGCTTCATGCACCAACTCCGTGGCCTGCACGGTCTGGTGCTTCTCGCGCCGCATGTAGCCGCCAGCCAGCCGCCGCAGTTCGGCGTAGACCTCGTCAATCGGCGGTACCTGCATGCGCAATCGTAAAGGGGAAATGAAATCGGGAATCAATTCATTCCCCCCCTTGCTGGTATCGTAGACATCCGGGCCAACTGTTCCGTACATGTCCATGTCGAAGGGTCTCTGTCTGTGTCTCTGATGCCTGTTTCCCGCCTTCTGATCCGCGTGTCCCTGTGCTCTTTACTCGGCAGTGCTGTCGCCTGCGGCGGTAGCCAGCCCCCAGCGGCCGGCGGTCCTCCGGGAGGCGGCATGCCGCCCTCGCCCGTGGAACTGCTGACGCTCGCCGCGCACCCGGTGGAGCAGGCCAGCGAGTACGTCGGCAACGTGAAGTCGCGGCAGTCGATGACGATTCAGCCCCAGGCGGAAGGGTTCCTGACCAAGGTCCTCGTCAAGTCCGGCGACCGCGTGACACCCGGCGCCGTCCTGTTCGAGATCGACTCGGCATCGCAGCAGGCGCTCGTGGCGAATCTCGAATCGGTGCGGGTCGCGCGCGAGTCCGACCTCACGCTGGCCAAACAGCGCGCGGATCGTGCCAAAGCCCTCCTCGCGGCCGGGGCCGGCACCCAGCAGGACCTCGAAGCCGCCGTGTCCGCGCAGCAGTCCGCCGACGCGCAGCTGCGCGCGTTGGCCGAGCAGATCCGCCAGCAGAAGAACGAACTGAGCTATTACCGCGTCACCGCACCCGCGGCCGGCGTCGTTGGCGACATTCCGGTCCGCCCAGGCGATCGCGTCACGCGCGCGACCAAGCTCACCGAGATCGACTCGAATGCCGGCCTCGAGATCTACCTGAGCGTGCCGGTGCAGCAGGCGCCGCAGCTCAAGGTCGGGCTGCCCGTGCAGGTGGTCGGCGACGCCGGCGCCATCACGACCGAGAAGGTCACATTCGTCGATCCGAGTGTGGACGACACGACGCAGACGGTCCTCGTGAAAGCCGCCGTCGTGGCCACGAAGGGGCTGCGCACCGATCAATTCGTGCGGACGCGGCTGATCTGGTCCACGTTGCCGACGGTCACCGTGCCGATCACCGCCGTCCTCCGAATCAACGGACAGTATTTCGTCTACGTGGCCGTGGCCGGGCGCGGCGGCCTGGTGGCCAAGCAGCAGCAGGTCACGCTCGGAACGATCATCGGGAACGACTACGTGCTCCTGTCGGGACTCGCCGCCGGCGATCGCCTCGTGACCAGCGGGATCCAGAAGATCGGCGACGGCGCGCCCATTCAGCCGGCGGCGCCCGGCGCCCCCGGCGCGGCGGGAGGCAAGTAAGTGTTCTCCGACATCTTCATCCGCCGTCCGATTCTCGCGACGGTCTGCTCGCTCGTCATCATCCTGGCCGGCGCGATCTCGATTCCCACGCTGCCGATCGCGCGCTATCCGGAACTCGCGCCGCCGTCGGTGACGGTGAGCGCGTTCTACACCGGCGCCAACGCGCAGTCGGTGGAGAGCGCCGTCACCACGCCGCTCGAACAGGTCATCAACGGCGTCGAGGGCATGCTCTACATCACCTCGTCGTCCACGAACAGCGGCTCGGCGAACATCATTGTCACGTTCCAGGTCGGCACCAACGCGGACCTGGCGGCCGTGAACGTGCAGAACCGCGTGAACCAGGCGCTCGGCCGGTTGCCCACCGACGTGCGCACCAATGGCGTGACGGTGACCAAGAACAGCGTCGGCTTCCTCGGCGCGCTCGGATTCTTCTCCGACAACAACCGCTACGACTCCCTGTTCATCAGCAACTACATCGACCGCTACGTCCGCGACGCGTTGAAGCGCGTGCCGGGCGTCGGCGGCGTCGTGATCTTCGGCGAGCGCAAGTACGCGATGCGTCTCTGGCTCGATCCGGTGAAGATGGCCGCTGTGTCGCTGACGGCCGGTGACGTGACCGGCGCGCTGCGCGAGCAGAACGTGCAGGTGGCCGCCGGCAGCATCGGCGACTCGCCGGCCTCGCCCGACCAGCAGTTCCAACTGAGTGTGCGCGCGGCGGGCCGTCTCAACGACGTCGCGCAGTTCGAAGACATCGTGGTCAAGTCGGGCCGCAACGGCGCGCTGGTCCGCGTGAAAGACCTCGGCCGCGTGGAACTCGGCGCCGAGAACTACTCGTCGCGTCTCCGCTTCGGCGGGTTTGAGGCCTCGGGCGTCGGCGTGCAACTGCTGCCCACGGCCAACGCGATCGAGACCTTCCAGGGCGTGAAGGACGAGATGGCGAAGCTCGAGAAGAACTTCCCGCCCGGCCTGCGCTGGCAGCTCGCGTTCGACAACGTCACCGTCGTGCGCGAGTCGATCACCGAAGTGCTCTGGACGCTGCTCGAAGCGATCGGTCTGGTCGTGCTCGTGATGTTCCTCTTTCTGCAGAACTGGCGCAGCACGATCATCCCGGCCATCACGATCCCGGTCTCGCTCATCGGCACATTCGCGTTCGTGAAACTGTTCGGATTCTCGATCAACACGCTCACGCTCTTCGGCATCGTCCTCGCCACCGGCATCGTGGTGGACGATGCGATTGTCGTGATCGAAAACATCGAACGGCACATGCGCGAGGAGAAGAAAAACGCCGCGCACGCGGCCGTCGACGCCATGCGCGAAGTGTTCTCCGCCGTGGTCGTCATCGGCCTGGTGCTGGTGTCGGTCTTCGTGCCGGTGGCCTTCTTCCCCGGCACGACGGGTCGCCTCTATCAGCAGTTCTCGCTGACGATTGCGTTCTCGGTCGTGCTGTCCGTGTTCAACGCCGTCACGTTCACGCCGGCGCTGTCGGCGGTGCTGCTCGATCATGAACCGCGCACGCATCGCGGGTTTTTCGCACTGATCAACCGCGTCATCGACGCCGGTACCAATTTCTACGTCCGGATGGTGCGGGTGTCGCTGCGGTGGCGCGCGGTCATGCTGCTGCTGTTTGTGGGCGCGATGGCGGGCACGTGGATGGTCTACAAGACCGTGCCGCCGGCGTTCGTTCCGGATGAGGATGAAGGCTACTTCATCACGATCGTGCAGGCGCCCGGCGGGGCGTCACTCGAGTACACGACGAACATCATGAAGAAGGCCGAGGTGATCATCCAGAGCCAGCCGGAGGTCGCCACGCTGTTCTCGGTGGCCGGCTTCAGCTTCAGCGGTTCGGCCCCGAACCAGGGGCTGATGTTCGTGCGACTCAAGGGCTTCGAGGAACGCAAGCTCAAGTCGCAGTCCCTGCAGGCGGTGCTCGGCCATCTGTTCCCGCAGTTGATGAGCATTCCCGGGGCGTTGGTCATTCCGGTCGCCCCGCCGTCCATTCAGGGGTTGTCCACCTTCGGCGGCTTCCAGTTCGAAGTGCTCGATCAGTCGGGCGGCGATATCACGCGGCTGGCGTCGACGACGAAGCAGTTGGTGCGCGACGGCAACCAGTCGGGCACGCTGACGCGGCTCAACTCGACGTTCACCGCGGACGACCCGCAGCTGGTCGTCGACATCGATCGCGACCGCGCGCGCAGTCTCGGCCTGCCGATGCAGCAGGTCACCGACGCGATGTCCGCGTTTCTGGGCTCGCAGTATGTGAATGACTTCGACTTCGGCAACCGCGCGTATCGCGTGTACGTGCAGGCGGATCAGCAGTTCCGTGCCCAGCCGAAGGACCTCAAGCAGTTCTACGCGCGCTCGACGACCGGACAGATGGTGCCGCTCGACGCCGTGGTGCGTTTGCGTGAGACGACCGCGCCGGCCGTGATCAGTCACTTCAATCTGTACCGGTCGGCGGAAATCTCGGGCTCGGCCGCCCCCGGTGTCAGTTCAGGTCAGGGGCTGAAAGAAATGGAAGCGCTGGCGCGGAAGACCTTGCCCGGCGGGTTTGATTTCACGTGGGCGGGGCAGTCGCTCGAAGAGATCAAGGCGGGTTCGCAGGCCATCTACATCTTCGCGCTCAGCATCATCCTGGTGTACCTGGTGCTCGCCGCGCAGTACGAAAGCTGGGTGCTGCCGCTGATCATCCTGCTCGGCGTGCCGCTCGCGGTCGCCGGCGCGCTCACGGCGCAGATGTTGCGCGGCTACGCAAACGACATCTTCTGCCAGGTCGGGTTGGTCATGCTGATCGGCCTCGCGGCGAAGAACTCGATTCTGATCGTGGAGTTCGCCGAGCAGTTGCGCGAGCAGGGACATTCGATCGTCGAGGCCGCGGTCGGCGCGGCGCGCATTCGTCTGCGGCCGATTCTGATGACGTCGTTCGCATTCATCCTGGGCGTGCTGCCGTTGGCGCTGGCCACCGGCGCCGGCGCCGGCGCGCGCAACTCGGTCGGCACCACAGTGGCCGGCGGCATGCTGGCGTCCACGCTGCTGTCGGTGATCTTCATCCCGGTGCTGTATGTGACGATCCGGTCGCTGGCCCCCGGCAAGGGCTCGCGCAGCCACATGGAGAAGATCGCGCTGTTCTTCATCGGCATCACGCTGGTCGGCGCGGCCACTGCGTTCGCGCAGGCACCACAGGCCTCGGCGATGACGAAGGTCGAGTTCGCGCAGGCCGTCGAGATCGCGGTCGCGAAGAACCCGACGGTAGCGCAGGCCGCTACGTCCATCGCCCGCGCCGAGGCGCTGCTGCAGATCTCGCGCGCGGCCACGCTACCCACGGCCAGCCTGTCGTTTTCGAACACGACGCTCGACAGCGAACGTGGATTCAGCGGCAGCGTCACCCAGCCGCAGAATCAGTCCACGCTGTCGGGCAATGTCAGCGTGCCGATTCTGCAGGCGTCGCGCTGGGCGGCCGTCAATCAGGCGCGCGATCAGATCGCGGTCGCTACCGCCGCATCCGCCGACGTGCGGCGACAGATCGCCGTCGCCGCCGCGCAGGCGTACCTGTCCGTGATCGCCCAGCGACGTCAGGTCGACGTGGCGACGCGCGCGATCGCCAACGCCAACGCGCATCTGGACTACGCGCGCAAGCGACTGCAGAGCGGCGCCGGCACGCGGCTGAACGAGTTGCGCGCGCAGCAGGAAGTGACGTCGAATCTCGCGCGCTTCGAAACCGCGCAACTGGCCGTGCGCCGCGCGCAGGAAGCGCTCGGCGCGCTGCTCGTTGCGGACGGTCCGGTTGAGGCCGGCGCCGAGCCCGTGTTCGAGACGCCGGCCGAGTCCACGATCCACACGCGCACCGACGTGCAGTTGCAGCAGGCCGCCATCAAGGCCGCCGAGCGCGTCGTCGCCGACAGCCGGCGCGACTGGCTGCCCACCGGCACATTCTCGTTCGATCCGTCCTACGTGACGCCGAGCGGGCTCTTCCAGCCGTCGAAGACGTGGCGCGCCTCGTTCTCCTTCGTGCAGCCCATCTACGAGGGCGGGCAGCGCAACGCGCTCGCCGCGCAGCGCCAGGTGGCGTTGTCGGCGGCGAAGCTGTCGCTCGCGGCGATCGAGAATCAGGCCAACGCGGACGTGCGCCTCGCGCGCGTCACCGTCGACGGCCTCACGAAGATTGCCGCGACGACGAAGCTGTCGGCCGAGCAGGCGGCGGAGGTGTTGAAGATCACCAACTCCGCGTTCGAGCTCGGTGCCACGACCAATCTCGAGGTCATCGACGCGCAGCGTTCGCTGCGCGACGCCGAGTCGTCCGCTGTCGTCGCCGCTGATGCCGTGCGGCAGGCGAAGCTGCTCCTGCTCGTCGCCCTCGGACGTTTCCCGAAATAGAGCAGTCGTAGTCGGGGACCTTTAGGTCCCCGAGTTGAGCCCCCGTAGTCGGGGACCTTTA
>CAYHEX010000246.1:0-6795 GCA_964355365.1 uncultured Solibacteraceae bacterium
GAACCGCTGGATTTCAAGCGACTGCTGCATGCCGGGCATGTGCGCCGACGAGTGCGCGAACATCGCGTACGAGATCGGGCGCCCGACTCGTGCGCTCTTGGTCAGTCCCTCATACAGGGAACCCGGCAAACTCCGCGTGGCCAGGATCAAGGTGTCGGGACGGTCGGCCAGAATCAAACTCTGATTCGTCTTGAGCGTGTCGACCTCTCGCTCGAGAATGGCAATCGCGTCCGGCTCGCCCGCCATTGCCTTGAAGAAGGAATCCGTCATCGACTCTCGAAGCCACGTCATCGCAATGTCCGTTCGCTGAAAGACCGATTTGTAGCCGTGTCCGTCGCGCGCTCGCGACCGGCCGACACATTTCGGCGACCCGAAAACGATCATAACGCACTGGAGGATTGACGCAATCGGCGCCGCGCGTGACTGCCGGATTACCGGCGGAGAGAAAGGCAGAAGGCACAAGGCAAAAGGCAGAAACAAAGTTAGAGACAACGACGGAAACAAAACTGGAAGCTCAGGCACTCGAGCCGTTCAAGGGACCACGGCCGTTGGCTTTTCTGCTTCTAGCTTCGTTTGTCTTCACTTCCAGCTTAGTTTCTGCCTTCTGCCTTTTGCCTTTTGCCTTCTATTCGTTCTTCGCTGCGCTCCGCAACATCATCGCCGACGCAATCAACACGACCGCCACGATGAGCCAACGCATGACGACCACGTCCATGTTCTTGACAATCAGCGCCGCCACCAGCACGGCCGGAATGCCGCCGATCGCCAGGCCGAGGGACGGCCGCAATGCATAGGCCTGCTTCTGCACGAACTTCGCGCTGCTCATCGGCATCAGGAACGCGCAGGAGCCCATCATGATGGGGAACGCCGCCGCGCCTTTCATGCCGAGCAAACCCACCAGGATCATGCATGGCGCATACAGCCCGATGCCCAACGTCATCAGCGCGCCGAGGGCGAAGTTGCCGGCCAGCCCCAGCACGAGCTTGGTGCCCTGCAAGTCGAGCGTTCCGGTTTCGGTGGCGGACAGGCCGAGGTTCTTCCACGCGAACAACCCGGCCGCCACCAGCAGCGCCAACCCCATGCCGACCTGGATCGTGCGCTTCGGCCAGCTGGCCACGACGCCGGCGCCAACCCACGCACCCACCACCGCCGCGCCAATCATGAGAATTAACGTCTTGGGATCCACCTCGATGGCGACCGTGTAGATGAACGCTTGCGTGATCGTCGGCAGCGTGTGGCCCACATTCAACGTGCCGGGAATCAACCGGTCAGGCACGATCTTGAAGAACTTGAAGATGGCCGTCGTCGGCGCGAACGAACCGATGCCGAGCGTGTCGAAGAAATTGGTGACCGCCCCGATGCCGAGTTGCGCGACGGACGGCGTGCCCGCGTCGACCGCTTCTGGCGGGGCGCCCGGCGTGGTCTTGGCGCGAGACGCGCCCTGCCACCATGCCCCGAGGTAGTACACCGTGAACGCCGTGAGCGCAGCCTGCAGACCGAGGAGCGGTGTGAACATGATGGCGCGGATGCTAACACGCCTAGGACGTGATCTTGAAACCCAGAAGCACCCGAGACTTGAGATCCGACGTTGACGACTCGATTTCGATCATGTACGTGCCGGTCACGAGCGGCCCCAGTGAGAATGGCACGTCGTAGGCGCCATCGGGCCTGATCTCTGGCGTCGGAAACGTCGACATCGGGTCGCCCAACGAATTGAGCAACCGGACCACGATCGTCGGCGGCGTGCCGCCAGGCCCGTACGCGTGGAATCGCAGCAACAGCTGTTCGGTGCGAGCGAAGGCCCGGACCGACGTCGGCAGCGCCGTCGATGATTGCCGCAGTTGCTGCAGTTCGCGCGCATTCTGCGCACGAAACACCTCGGGCGGCGTCACCGTCGGCCCCACCTTGGTGTAGTCGGGCACCAGAATCTCCCGCTCTTCGCTGTCGATCAGCTGGCCGGTGGCCGTTTCGGCGGACAGGCGCAGCCGCACGGCGCCCGGCTTCGAAAGGAACGACATCCGGCCGGCCGGCAACAGCGCATTGGGGTCGCGAGGCACCTTGCCGCGATACAGCAGATCACCGGTGACGAAGTTCGCCACGACCGACACCTGATCCGGCGCGTCGGCCGGCGACGTATTCGGCGCCACCTCCCACACGAGCGTCACCATCGACCGGCCGTCGCTGTTCCCGGGCGCGCGATCGAAGCCAATCCATGTGCGCACCGGATGGCCGCGCTCCGGCGCCGCCGTCGACGCCAATGCGTCGGCCACATCGGCCGGCAGCGACGGCTTCGACGGCCCGGTGGCGCGCGCGATGTCGTCGGGCGACATCGCCCAGTATCCCTTGCGGAAGCGCACATCGATGCCTTTGCGCTTCACGGTCACTTTGATCTCGTGGAATTTGCCGTCCCGCGGCGCCTCGCTCGAGGTGTAGCCGAGCAGGTAGTAGGCACTGGTATCGCGAATCATCTGCCGCAGTTCGGACAGCGGGTCGTTGCGGCCCACGATGGCGCGGCCATCCGTCTGGTCGGCGAGCACGCGCAGCACATCAGTCGACTCGTTTATCACGCGCCGGTCCGACTCGTAGTTGACGCCGGGCTCGGACACGTCGAACTCCCCCGTCGACAGGCCGCGCGGATCCAGCGTGTAGATCGACGTATTGGTCCGGTTCGCCGACGAGAACACATCCTGCAGCCGGTTCATCAGCCCGACGTTGTTGAAGACCTCGGCGCGATTGCGCGTCTGCTCCTGCAGCGAGTTCGGCCGCGCGCCCTGCACCTGTCCATCTGTGGCGATCTCAACAGGCAACGTGGCCGACAGGCCTTCGCTGACAAAGAGCACCGTCTTACGGCCCTGCCGCAACGTGCCGAGGTAGACATTCAATCCCTCGAGCGCTTCGATGACGATGCTGTTCCGGAGGTCTTCGATCTGCTGCCGCGAGAGTCGGTTGTAGATCTGCTCCTGCGGGTACTTCTGCGTGTAGTTGTATTTCCGGCCCTCGAACTTCATGATCGCCGCGGCCATGCCGTCGTGATCTCGCGAGAAGGTCACGCCGAGCGTCGGGGTCAGCGGATAGGCAATCGCGACCATGTCACGCGGGTCCAGTTCCTTGACGAACTTCGCCAGTTTCTCGCGGACCGCCATCGCGTTGCCCAGTCGCGTGTGGTAGTCGTCGAGAAAGATCGTGATCAGGCGGACGTCGTCGCGGGCCGCTTCCCGCTCCTGAGCCTCCATCGACGTAATGGCCTGAGCGCGCACCGGGTCCAGATCGAAGCGGTCGTCGGTGAGGACGATGCGCTTGAACGAATCGATGGTCTGGACCTTGCCGGCCTCTTTGATTTCGAAATCGGCCGCCGTGAGGTCGGTGATCGGCTTGCCCTGCTTGTCGGTGGCGATGACGTCAACGCTGACCGCATCGACGCGCGTCCGGAAGGTCGGGGTCTGCTGCGCCGGCGGCGGCTGGGCGGGCGTCTGCGGCATCGGCGCGGCCATCACGGCAGACAACGCCACGGCAATCAGCGCACACGCGCCGCCAGCACCTGCAATGATTCGTCGCAACAGCCGCATGATACACCGCCGAGTGGTAAGATTTTTTTCCATGTCCGCCGACGTCACGCCCACTCCTCTGACCCAGCTTTCCGAAGACGAACAGATCCTCCGCCAGAGCGTGCGCGACTTCGCCGCCGCCGAGATTCGGCCGCTGGTCCGCGACATGGACGAGCACGCGAAGATGGCGCCCGCACTGATCGAGAAGTTGTTCGGCCTGGGCATCATGGGCGTGGAGATCCCCGATGCCTACGGCGGCGCCGGCGGCACCTTCTTCCACTCGGTGCTCGTGGTCGAAGAGTTGTCGCGTGTCGATCCGTCGGTGGGGGTGCTGGTTGATGTGCAGAACACGCTCGTCATCAACGCGATTTTGCGCTGGGGCAACGCGGACCTGAAGGCGCGACTGCTGCCGCGCCTGGCGTCCACGGCCATCGGCGCCTACGGGCTCTCGGAGGCGAGTTCGGGCAGCGACGCGTTCGCGCTGCAAACGCGCGCCGTGGAACAGGGCGGCGATTTCGTGATCACGGGCCGCAAGCTGTGGATCACCAACGCGAATGAGGCCGACATCTTCATCGTGTTTGCCACCGTCAACCCCGACGCCGGCTATCGCGGCATCACGGCGTTCATCGTGGAACGCGGCACGCCGGGTTTCACCATCGGCAAGAAGGAAGACAAACTCGGCATTCGCGCCTCGAGCACGTGCGAGCTGATCTTCGAAGACTGCCGCGTGCCGAGGTCCGCCGTGCTCGGCGACGTCGGCAAAGGCTACAAGGTCGCGATCGAGACGTTGAACGAGGGCCGCATCGGCATCGGCGCCCAGATGCTGGGGCTCGCGCAGGGCGCGCTCGATCACGCGCTGCACTACACGCAGGAGCGCAAGCAGTTCGGCAAGGCCATCTCGCATTTCCAGGGCGTGCAGTTCCAGTTGGCGCGCATGGCGACTGACGTGGAAGCGTCGCGGCTGCTCGTGTACAACGCGGCGCGCCTGCGCGACGCCGGCAAGCCGTTCCTCACCGAAGCCGCCATGTGCAAGATCTTCGCCTCGGAAGTGGCCGAACGGAACGCGTCCATGGCCATCAACCTCTACGGCGGCAACGGCTTCGTCAAGGACTACCCCGTTGAGAAGCTCTATCGCGACGCCAAGATCGGCCAGATCTACGAAGGCACGTCCAACCTGCAATTGCAGACCATCGCCAAGAACCTGCTTGGGTAGGCTCGGGATCGCGGTCGCGGCGATCGTGGCGGTGGCCCTACTCACCGCCGGCATGTGGCAATTCGGCCTGCACCTCGACGACTACTTCATGCTGCGCGCGCACGGGTGGGCCGAACTGCGGCGCGTGTGGCACGGCACCTGGGATACCGGGCAGGTCTGGCCCGACTACTATCGGCCGCTCGCGGTCTGGGCCAACGCCGCCACGTTCGCCATCACCGGATTCAACGTCGGCGCGCTGCACATCGTCGTCTGGGTTGAGCTCGTCGTGATGGCGTCGCTCCTGGGCCTGTTCATTCGACGCGAGCTGCGGTCCGACATCGCCGGCATGTTCGCAGCGGGGCTCGTCATCGTGCAGCCGGCTGCCACGGCGTCGTTGGGCTGGTACTTCCAACAGAACCACCGCTGGGCGTCGATCTTCTTCATCGCGGCGCTGCTCCTCTGGCAGCGTCGCAGACACACGGCCTCGGCCGCGGCATGGTGGCCCATTCACCTGGCGGTGCTGGCGGGCTGCCGCTTCAAGGAAGATGTGATCGTCGCCGAGCCGGTGCTGATCGCGTGGCAGTGGATGCGCGCGCGGTGGATCGGCGATGTGCCCGCCCCGCCAGCGCGCATGGTGGCTGTCATGGCCGGCGGCTGCGCTGCTGCGGCGCTCGCGCACGTGTGGGCCCTGGGCGGCGTGGGGGCGGAAATCGGCGGGCGCGCGGTCGGCCTTGACGGCATCGCGCGTGAACTCGTCCGGAACCTCTATGTGGGTTTGATTCGATTCCGCGACATGCATACCGCAACGTCAGGCATGCAATGGACGGCCTCGGCCCTCACCGCATTGGTCTGGCTTGGCGCGATCGCCGCTGTCGGCAAGGGGCACACGGCCGGCGCGATGCTGGTCGGACAGGGCATCACACTCGCATTCGCCGCGGCGCTCACCATGGTCGTCGCGGCCCCCTGGTACATGCGGCACCACGTCATCGCGATGGGCGGCGTGATGATCGCGTCGGGCTGCCTCTGTCTGATCACCGAACTCGAGCGGGGCCGCTGGCTCGCCCGATCGACCGGCTGCGCCCTGCTGGCCGCCTGTCTTCTGGCGAGTCGGGGGAACCTGCTCAGCTACGGGCCCTGCAGCGACAAGACGTTGTCTGATGATGCGCAGATGATCGACTGGATCGGCATGCCGCCCGCGCCGGAGTTCCGGCGGTTGCCGCAGTGGTTTGACCTCAAGTTCCAGATGTGCGAAACCGGCGACAGACAGCACATCAACGACGCGTTTCGCAGATGGGCGACAGAGCCGAGATGACTCGCGGCGGCGGAACCCGCCGGTGGCTTGCCGCGCTCGCCGTGGTCTCCGCGGTGCTGCTCTACGCGCCGACGCTCGGCTACGGCCTGTATTGGGACGACTTCAGTGTTCTGAGACCGTGGGCCCTGCGTGATATCGCCGCGGCATTCTCCGGTCCGTACCGCCCGTGGGATCCGTCCATCCTTTTCTACCGCCCGCTCACCTCCGCGTACTACGCCGTTATCTCCACCATCTGGGGCTGGCACGCGACTCCCCTGCATCTGATCGCGATGGCGAGCCTGGCGCTCCTCGGTGTGATGACCACCCGCTTTGTCCTCCGCGACACGCACAATGTGGCCATGGCCGGCATCGCCGCGGTGCTGGTCGCCGTTCACCCGACGCTCGCCACGTCGATGGGCCCGTGGATCGCGAACCAGTACCACACGTTCATGATCCTCTGCCTGATCGCGGCGCTCTTCGCGTGGCAGTCGGGCCGACAGGAGCCCCGGTCGTGGTGGTGGCGTGCCACGCCGTGGCTGATCGCCGCCGCGTGGTTCAAAGAGGATGGGTTGCTCCTGCCGCTGGCGATCATCAGCGCGCAGTGGCTGCGCGCAACCATCGCGCGCGACGTGCCGCGCCCGGCTCGAATCGCCTGGGTGGCGCTCCTCGCCCTCACCCTCGGGTTGATTGCGTGGCGCAGCCTCTGGCTGCCGTCGCCATTCGGGTACGGCCTCCGCACGCCGGAGCAGACGATCGCCAATCTCCTG
>CAYHEX010000247.1:0-6771 GCA_964355365.1 uncultured Solibacteraceae bacterium
CGCATGATGTCCATCGTCAAACCCGCGACCGTGATGTCCATCTGCAGCGCCGTGAGGAGTGGGTTAGTTAGCACGCTACGTGTGCTATAGTGCTAGCCAGTGATTCGGACGATCGCAGACGACGCGACCCGGGACATCTGGAATGGCGTGAATACCAAGATGGCGCGCCGAATTCCGAAAGACCTGTGGCCGACCGTACGGCGTAAGCTGGATCAAATCGATTCAGTGTCGACACTCGAGGCGCTCAAGGTGCCGCCAGGCAACGGTTGGCACGCGATCCGGGTCAACGATCAATACCGCATTGTGTTTCGGTTCGAGGGCACGGACGCTCTCGACGTTCGATGCACGGACTATCACTGAGGAACGCGACCATGCTGCCGACCCATCGCCCACCAACGCATCCCGGCGAGATGCTGATGAAGGAATTTCTCGAGCCACTCGGCGTGTCGCAGGTTGACGCAGCCAAGCGTATGAACATTCCGTTTCAGCGCCTGAATGCCATCGTGAAGGGGCGTCGCGGTGTCAGTGCGGATACCGCGCTGCTCTTTGAAGCGCTGACCCGCTGGGACGCTCATATCTGGATGACGCTTCAGGCCAAGTGGGATCTGTGGCACGCGCTGCGAGCCCGGGGGCGAAAACCGCAAGTGAAAGCGCTCCCGAGGCTGAAGTCACTGACAGCCCAAGCCCATTCGTGATGATCTGACATAGGAAGGGCGGCCGATGTTCTGGCCGCCCTTCTGACGTTTGACTTTGTTTCCAGCTTCCGGCTTTGTTTCTGCCTTGTGCCTTCTGCCTTCTGCCTTGTTACCGCCGCCGCCGCCGCCGCACTGGCGACCGCACCTTGCGCGAAAAAGTCACGTGATCGTGGCATCGTGCACAGTAGAGTTTCGTCATGTTGATCCTGCTGTTGCTGCTTCTTCAGGCCCTCGCACAGTCTCCACGGTCGCCACAGGCCGTGCCCCCCGACCCGGGCGTCATCGCGACCGACCAACGGATCACACCCGCCGGCGTGCAGAGCGCGTTCGAAGGGCGCGTCAGCGGCGTGCGGTTCGGCTCCAACGCCCGTGAGCTCTGGGTGGCCGTCCCCGGCGAAATGTACCGGCTCGATCTCGGGCGCGACCGCGTGGCCGCGACTGCGAAATTCGATGGCCGGCCCGGCGTGCATGGCGTGGCCGTTGATCCGGCCAACGGGCGCGTGCTCGTCTCCTCAGTCGGGCGACTGCCATCCGACATTCAGCGCACACCGGGAGCGCCACGCGCAAAGGCCGTCTCGCAGGTCCTTTTCTATGACGGCGCCGCCACCGGAACGCTGGCGGCCCACCACGGCACGCGCGCACTCGGCAGCGACATGATCGGCGCACCGGCCGTCGCCCGGACCAGTGCCCAGGGGCCGCGCCTCGCCGTCGTCCCGCTGCCCGCCAACGACGCGCTCGCCGTGCTCAACGCCGACACCGGCGCGCTTATCGACACGATCGCCCTCGGCGTGCTGCCCGTGTCGGCGGTGATCTCCGACGACGGGCGCACCGCATGGGTGAGCCTCTTCGGCGGTCCGAAGCCCGCGTCCGGAGATCGCGCTGCGCTTCAGTGCTGCGACCCCATGGCCGAGCGTGTGCGCGTGGACGCGCGCGGCATCGCCGAGCGGGGAAGCGTGGTCCGCGTGGACCTCGTGTCGCGCACGGTCGCGGCCACGATCCCGGTTGGACTACATCCGAGCGGCCTGGCCTACGACCGCCGGCGCGAACTCCTGTACGTCGCCAACGGGAACTCCGACGAGGTTTCGGTGGTCGACACGCGCACGGATCGCGTCATCACGACGCTGGCGATCGCGCCGTTCCAGCAGCGGCTCACCGGGCTCGCGCCCACGGCCGTGGCGGTGTCTCCGAATGGGCGTCGGCTCTATGTGGCGCTCGGCGGCGTGAATGCGGTTGCTGTCTACGATGTGCAGGAGAGTGCGCCGCGCTTACTGGGCCTCATCCCCACCGGGTGGTATCCGTCGAGTCTCGACGTGAGCAGCGATGGCCGCGCCCTCGCGGTGGGCACGCTGCTCGGCGTTGGCTCCGGCACCGGTGAGACCGCCGGCATGCGTGGCCGCTATGTGCACGCCGTACGCGGTTCGGTGAACGTCGTTGATGTGTCGAGTGACGCGCCGCTGGCGGCGTGGACCACCTCTGTCGCGCAGAACAACCGTCTGGCACTCACTCAAGGCCCTGACGCCCCGCCGGTCTCACCGCGTCCGGGCGTGGCTCCCCGTGCCGTGCCCGAGCGCCCCGGCGAACCGTCGCCCATTCAGCACGTGGTCTTCATCATCCGGGAGAATCGCACCTACGATCAGGTGCTGGGCGATCTGGACCGTGGCGCCCGCGATCCGTCGCTCGTGATGTATGGCCGCGGCGTGACACCCAACACCCACGCACTCGCCGAGCAGTTCGTGGTGCTCGACCACTTCTTCGCATCCGGCGGCAACTCAGCAGATGGCCATCAGTGGCTGACGCAGGCCAACGAGACCGACTACCCGATGTGGCCGCTGTACTACGGCAGGAGCTACCCCTCAGAAGGCGAGGATCCGCTCGCGTATTCGTCTGGCGGCTTTCTCTGGGAGGCCGCGCGCGCCAAAGGCCGCACAGTGAGCGTGTTCGGCGAGTACGCCCCCGGCCCCAAGACGAATCGGCCCGAGTTCCGTTCCGCCATGCTGGCGCAGTGGAGGGATTCGCAGCCGCATGATCCGGCCGTCTTCCGTCGTGCGTTCGCCGGCACGTACGACACGCGATCCGACATCCCGTCGCTCGACGCGTTGCTCGTTCGCGAGTACCCGGGCTGGTCGATGGAGACGCCGGATGTCGCCAAGGCGGACGTCATCCTCGATCACCTGCGCGAGTGGGAGGCGAAGAAGGCGATGCCGAACCTCACGATGGTGATCCTGCCGTCCGACCACACGTCCGGCACGTCGGAAGGGTGGTGCACACCAAGCGCGTGCGTGGCCGACAACGATCTCGCGCTCGGCAAGATCGTTGAAGGCCTCTCACATTCATCGTTTTGGCCATCGATGGCGATCATGGTTGTGGAGGACGACGCGCAGAATGGCGTCGACCACATCGACGGGCACCGCACCGTGGCGCTCGTGGCGAGTCCGTATGCGCGGCGCGGGATCGTCGACAGCACGTTCTACAGTCAGCCGAGCATGGTGAAGTCGATCGAACTGATGCTCGGGTTGCCGGCGCTGAGTCTCTTCGACCTCGTGGCGACCGACATGCGCGCGAGCTTCATTGGCGAGGGGGAGTCGCCCGACTTCACGCCCTTTACTGCGCTGCAACCGACCCAATCGCTGTACTCCGTGAATCCGAAGCCGTCGTCGATCCGCGGAGCGTTCGCGTCGGCTCGCCAGCAGGCGGCGCGAGAGTCGGGCCGGATGGACTTCGACGAACCGGATGCCGCGCCATCGGACCGATTGAATGTGATTCTCTGGCACGACGCGCGCGGATGGGGCACGCGTTATCCCGGCGTGAAGCGATCGTTGTTCTTTCCGATGTCGGTGGATCTGAGCGACGACGAACGCGAGGAACGGGGAAAGCGCAAGGTGCGCGGGCCTCGAGCGGGGAAACAGCGGTAGACGCCGGAACTGAATAGAAAAGGGCGGCCGATGTTCTGGCCGCCCCTCAGGTTCTGTACCTTCTGTCGTTCAACTTGCCAGCGTCTACGGCTCAATCGCCCATGGCCGTTCCCACGTTCGCATCGCGCGGTGCCGCTGAATCAGCGGAAGATCTTTGCGCCTACGCGACGTTGCCGCGGGCGTGCTGCGCCAGAATCTCGTTGATGAGCGTCTGATAGCCGACCTTCCGCTTACGCGCTTCCTTGCGGAATGTCTCGAGGACGTCGACGTCCACACGAATCGCAATGAGTTGCCGCGCACGATCACCGAGGGGCGGTCGCCCCACGCGCCGCATGGCCTGTAACTGTGCGGACGATGAATCAGGAATATCCGAGAAGTTAATCTTTCGCCGAGTAGGCGGCGCGCTCGCGGCGGCTCGCGTGCCGCGCGCTGATGAGACGGATTGCTTCGACATGGCCTGTGCTCCTCAGGGTATACACCACCATCAGAACGTTCCCGGCCGCTGATCGGCCCAGCCGGCGAAAGCGAGACTCCTTCGCCGAGTGCTGCAGATCTGGACCATCGAGAGCGTTCGTGTCGAGAAAGACCGTGACGGCGTCGTCAAAACTCACGCCGTGCTTGTCCGCGTTGGCTTGTGCCTTACGTGGATCCCACTCGAACACGAATTAAGTATATACCGAATGCAACGACGGGGCAGACTCGACCCGCTCAGGCCACCTCAAGCGAGCGCGACGCGTGCTCCAGAACGAGGCGGATCTGCTCCCGCGTCACACCGGGAAACCACTCGAGGAACTCGGACACTTGGGCGCCGTCCTCGATGTTCTGAAAGAGCGCCGTCACCGGGACACGAGTGCTACGAAAGACCCATGCATCGCTGACACGATCAGGGCTGCGCTCGACGGCGGGGCATAGTGACCAGTCGATCATGGCTTCATGCTACGCCCGGGTGGTGCGGATTC
Organism: uncultured Solibacteraceae bacterium; assembly: GCA_964355365.1. Classification (GTDB taxonomy): domain Bacteria; phylum Acidobacteriota; class Vicinamibacteria; order Vicinamibacterales; family SCN-69-37; genus SCUN01. The sequence goes on from CAYHEX010000247.1 coordinate 4,567, forward strand.
CAAACGAACACAATAGACGAAGGGCGGCCGATGCTCTGGCCGCCCTTCTGACTTCTGACTTTGTTTCCAGCTTCCGGCTTTGTTTCTGCCTTGTGCCCTGTGCCTTCTGCCTTGCTATCCGTCGGGATGCGGATCGTGACGATGCGCGGCGCGTGCTTGGAGATGTCACCGCGCGGGGGCACTTTGACAAATCTGGATGGCGTACGCACTGGGTCACGACCGTCGGCGCCGGCATCGCCGCCGTGCTGCAGCGGCCGTATGACGCGGTGCTCCTTGACCTGCTGTTGAAAGAGGAGGGTCTTCCAGACGGTGATGGTCTGGATGTGCTCCGGGCGATGCGGGCACATGGCCTGCAGACCCCCGTTGTTATCTGCTCGTCGTACGGCACCGAGCGTCTCTCGATCGAACTCGGACAGGAATTCGGCGTGGTGACTGTCCTCGCGAAACCGGTCGACACGCGCACGCTATTGATGTGCCTAGCAGCAGCAGCAGCAGCAGCGAAGACCACTCATGAGCCGATCGCCGTGGCCGGCGCAGAGCTTGCTCTCGTCGACTTCGCGAGCGCCTCGGCCGCGGGCAGGTGCCTTGGGATCTTGCTGCGTGCAATCGGCGACCGGGCGTTGCCGATCCGGCCGTTCGCGCGGCTCAGCGAGGAGATTGTTCGTCTCAGCGGTCACGGAGCGCCGGATCGCGCGCGCGCTGGAGTTGCGATCAGTGAGGCGTATCAGTTGCGGGCGACTCCCGACCAAGCACTCGACAAGATCCTGTCGGTCTTGCTGGCATCCGAGGTCGCTGGGGCGCAGGAACTCGCGCGAGTCTGTGAGATGTCCGTCAAGGCTGTGCGCAAGAAACTCATGGACGCAACTGGGCACGGGATTGGTTGGTGGCGGAGGATGGCGCGCGTGAGGCGATTCGTCGTCAGACTCCGTGGAACACCTGATCAGGTGGCGCAATGCGCATTCGGCGCGGGGTACTCGAACAGTCAGCAGGCCTCGCGCGATTGCGACAGCGTGATTGGGTTGAGTCCGACGCGCGTTCGGGACCTCGCCGCGCAACGGAACTGAGCGGCGTCAGTTCTGCTACGTCAAACGCACGAATCGTCACGTGTGAGCGCTAGACAGTCGGCGCGCCGGCGTTGCAGTATCACGCCGAGGTTTGACCCATGAATCGCATCTTCCGATTTGCTCTCGCTCTTGCTGTTGGCGTTGCCGTCTTGTCAACCGATATTGATGCGTCGCCGCGCGCGTCAAACTCGGACACTCGTGTGGCGAATGCACCCACTCCGCGCATTTCAACGGCCCGAAAAGTCGCCAAGCCCGCCGACGCGACTCGAGCGGCCATTGTGCCATCGTCGGCTGCGCCGCGAATGGCCATATCCCTGCCCGTCTGTACGCCGTGGATGGGTTGTTACCCCGCGTATTTCTATTGGGAGGATGTCCAGGTCATCGCGGACCAAGGTTACATTGAGATAGGTTGGGATGGCAGCTGGGGGGCGGGACCCTACTGGTTCGACGGGCCCGCTCCTGAACCTATCGACGAGGGCGGCGGCGGAGGCTATGGGTGCGGCGACGAGCGCGACGTGATGATCGCCGAGTATGCCGAAAAGGCAGCGAACGGGAATCCCTACACGCCGGGCTGTAGTGATTTCTCCAGCAGCGGTAGCACTGACCATTTCCAGTTCTCGGAATTGCAGGGCCAGGATGGCAATCCGCACCAGACCTGGGGCATCGTTCGCTCTAGTTTGTGGACGGGGCTTGAAAATACTCGCGTTGCCTGGAGCGGGCCGCTGATCGTGGAGTCAGGATACCGGTGCGCCAAGGAATATGCTCGCATTTCGGCCCTGGCACCGTACACGAGCCGGCATATGAACGGAGAGGCGGTCGATCTGAAGACACCCGGCTGGGTCAATAATACAAACGATGCCTATTATCTCTGGACGATGCTCTCGGTTGTCGCGTCGGAGCAGGGCGCGGCCAACATCGAGTCATGGGGAGCTTCGAATGGCAGTCACCTGCATGCCGAGTGGCTTCAATAGGTGCTGACGGCGGCGTGATCCCATGACCGGCCTTCCAATTCTCGTCATGGTGATGTTACTCGCGGGGGCGCAGAACCCAGTGGCGCCGCGGACGCAAGACGCGTTAGTTGCCTTGTTGATTTCGCTACTCTGATCTGGCCCACTTCGATGCCCAAATTTGGCCCCCCTGC
>CAYHEX010000248.1:0-6764 GCA_964355365.1 uncultured Solibacteraceae bacterium
CGGCGCGATGATCGTTTTGATCAGCGTCTGCCCGGTCTTCATGTCGCTGCCCGCCAACGGCGAGCCCGTCTTCTGCGCCAGTTCGAACAAGGCCGGAATATCCGCGCTCAGATTCGGCGCCGCGTTGGCGTGCGGAATGCCCTCGGAGATCGCCGCATACGCGTAGATCATGCTCGACGGAATCGCCGGATCGCTCTCCTCGAGGCCCTTCTCGAACGCCGCGAGGCTCTGGTGGCACGGCGCGTGCGTCATGTAGATCTCGGTGCTGCCGGTCCACACCATGACGAGACGATCGCAGTTGTTGGCCTGCTTGAAGTGGCGGATGTCGGCGATCAACTGATCAGCCAGATCCTTCTTGTTCTTGCCCTGCTTGACGTTCGGGCCGTCGAGACGCTTCACGTAGTAGCGGTCGAACACGGCGGACATCGGCTTGATCGCCGACATCTCATCCTTGATCTGGTCGAGCAGTTTGTCTTCGAGCACGCCCGCGTGCTTGGCCGACTCGTAGACGTTGTCTTCGAAAATATCCCAGCCGCCGAACACCAGATCGTCCAGTTCAGCCAGAGGCACGAACTCCCGGATCTTGGGGGACCGGTTGTCGGTCCGCTTCCCGAGACGGATCGTGCCCATTTCGGTCATGGACCCGATGGGCTTGGCGAGGCCTTTGCGGATAGCCATCACGCCCGCGATCGTGGTCGTCGCCACGGCGCCCAAACCAACCAGCAACACGCCAAGTTTGCCCTTGGCAGGAGCGATATCGATTCCTTTAGTCACGGTTGAAAACTATATCATCCGGAAATGATGTCCACCGGCTTTGCCATGGTTGGAGCCCGCGCCGGCGATCATGTCCTCGTCCTGGGTGTGCCGGGGCCGGCCGCCGCAGTGTTGGCCGCGGAAATCGCTACCGCGACCGGTCTCAACGGCCGCACGGTCGTTGTCGATGTCGGCACCGAGGCCCGCGCACGGGCGGAAACGGCGGCCGCCAAGGCGGGCGCCCTCATCGAATTCGAGTGGGCGCCCGTCACCATGCTGCCGCTCAACGCCGGGGAATTCGATATCGCCGTCATCAACCGGCAACTGGCTCACCTCGACGGCCGAAACCGCGTGGCGTGCTGCGAGGAAGCCTTGCGGGTCGTCAAACCCCGCGGACGCGTCATTGTGGTCGAATGCCTGCAGCGGACGGGCCTCTTCGCCCTGCTGCCGACGCGTGAGCCCGGCCTGCCGACAGGCGCCGCGCGCGAGGCTCTGCTAAGCGCCGGTGCACGCGCCACGCGGCAACTCGCGGAGTTGGACGGCGTGATCTATTTGGAGGCGCTGAGCGCCGACCGGACCTGACGCGTTCTGTCCGACGCTACCGAAGGCACGTGAGGTGACGGCCTCCGTCAACGGCGACGGTCATCCCGGTGATCCACCCGCACGCCGGTGAGGCCAGAAACGCGATCGTGTCCGCCACGTCGTCCGGTGTGCCGGGACGCCCCATGGGGTGCGTCTCTTTCGCACGCTCCAGAAACGCCGCGTACTTCACCTCATCCATCCCGCTGCGTCGATGAAGATTGGTGACCACGACGCCAGGATTCACCGCGTTGACCCGAACACCCGCGGCAGCCATCTCGAGCGCGGCCACGCGCGTCAACTGATCAACGGCCGCCTTGCTGACACAGTACGCGGCCACACCGGGAAACGCCCTGGTGCCGGTCACGCTCGAGACGTTGACGATGGCGCCCTTGGCGGTGATGATCGCGGGCGACGCCTCGCGAATCAGGCGGAACGGGGCGCGCACGTTCACGTCCATCATCGCGTCCCAGCCCGCGTCCGTGGTGGCTTCGACGGTGCCGGACGCGATGATGCCGGCCGCATTGACCAGCACGTCGATACGGCCGAACAGCTGAATGGCTTTGGCGACGATCCGCGCCGGGCCATCGGCGCTGGTCACGTCGGCCGCCAACGCATGCGCGACCCCGCCGTCGGCGGCAATTTCCTGACAGGCGAGTGCGAGTGCCTCTTCGTCGCGACCGACGGCGAGCACGTGACATCCGTCCTTGGCAAGGCGCCTGGCCGTGGCTCGACCGATCCCCGAAGACGCCCCCGTAACGATGGCCGCGCGAATTTCTGTCATCTGGGTAGTGTAGAACCTTCGGGCTCGAGCCGAGAAGCCGTACGCCAGTTCCATGCAGCCGATTGACGCCGAGGCGTACACCATCCAAGAAGTCGCCACTGCCTCGCGAGTTCCCGCGGAGCGGGTCGTGCAGGCGATCCGCGCCGGCGGAGTGTTCGTCTATGGGACGCTCATTTGCGGCGCTGACGCCGTCAGCCTCGTTCGCAGCCTGTCGCGCGGCAGAACGGATCGTCGCCGCGCATTGCCGCTGACTGTGCTCCCCGAACCGCCAGGCCGGCGCGCGGGCCCAATGGCCATCTCGATCGCAGCCCATGCGCTGCTGCTGGCCTTCTTGCTGACGGCGGCGTCGCTCGGCCTGCTGAGTGCGCCGGACACCGAGCAGGAGACGCCGAAGCTCGCACCGGTGCGTCTCGTCTTTTTGATGCAGCCTGGTCCGGGCGGCGGCGGAGGCGGGGGCGGCATGAAGATGCCGGAGCTTGCGCCGAAAGCCGAACGCAAGGCGTCGCCCAAACCCAAGGTCAGCAGCCCCGTGCCGCCGCCGGCAAAGCGTCCGGCACCGCCGCGACCTGTACCGCCGAGACCAACGCCAACACCGCCAGCCCCTCAACCGAAGCCGATCGTGGTGGTGCCGCCGGCTCCGCCCGTGCCGGTGCCTGTCATGCCCGCGCCTGCGCCCGCACCGCCCACGCCGACACCGGTCCCGCCGACACCGGCGCCGCCGCCACCGCCCGCCGTTGTGGCGCCGGTCGCGTCGATCGCCGCCGACCGCAACGACCGAGTGGGCGTGCCGGCAGAGTCACCGGGTCAGTCATCGAGCTACGGCCCAGGGACCGGCGGCGGAGCCGGCACCGGATCCGGTCAGGGACTGGGCGAAGGCAACGGCGGCGGGATCGGGCCCGGCAGTGGCGGCGGCACCGGCGGTGGGCCCTTCCGCCCCGGCACCGGCATCACACCGCCACAACTGCTGCGCGAAGTGCGCGCGAACTACACCGACGACGCGCGCCGGCGCGCGATTGAAGGCGACGTCGTCCTGGAAATTGTCGTGCGGCGCGACGGCAGCGTCGGACAGGTGCGCGTGCTGCACTCGCTGGGCGGCGGCCTCGAGCAGCGCGCGGTCGACGCCGTGCGTCAATGGAAATTCGCTCCCGCAACGCGCTACGGCACGGCCGTGGACGTCGTGGTCGAAGCGTCTGTCGGATTCAAGTTGAGGTAGAGCCATGGATCAGTTGATGTGGGTCGTGATGTTCGTTGCGCTGTCCCTTGCCGTCGGTATGTCGGTGATCGCGGCTCGGTTACTGCGCGGCGATCGTCGCCGCAGCGAGGCACGCGTGGCGGCCCTGGAACGCGCCGCCTACGAGATCGACGAGGAATTGGCGGATGACGCACCGGATGACGCGGTGGATTTCGAACCGGTCTTCGACGATTTCCGCACACCGGACACGGCGATGTTTGCCGCCACCGATGAACCGAACGCGCCGCCTCGTCGGTGGCTCGCACTCGCCGCAGTCGCCGTGGTGATGGCGGGGCTGGTCGGAACCGGCTATGTGCTGTTCAAGCCCACGGCACTCGGCGCATCGCCCGCCGCCGCGCCCGCGGCATCGGCCGCGGTACCGACGCCGCCGCCTGCGGCCACTGCCGCGGGTCATCAGGGGCACCCGATTGAACTGCTGTCGCTGAGGCACACGATCGACAGCGCCACGTTCACCCTCGCCGGTCTCGTGCAGAACCCGATCGACGGCGCGCCGCTCGATCATGTGATCGCGGTGGTCTATCTGTTTGACAACGACGGCGCGTACTTCGGCACCGGCCGCGCGGATCTCGAGTTCCGCGGTTTGCGCGCGGGCGAGGAGTCGCCCTTCCTCGTGAAGATCGCGGGCACAACACGTGTCGGGCGATATCGGGTCGGCTTCCGCCGCGAGGATGGCTCCGTGATCGCGCACGTCGACAAACGCGGGCAGGCCGGCGCCGCGCTGATGACGGAAGGCAAGAACTGATGGCGACGGCGCTCGGGGTCCAGGTCCGCGGGGGCGCCGCGCTGTGCACGATTGTGCTCGGAGCCGCCGTGCTCGCAGGCCCGCTGTCGGCTCAGGAGAAGCCGGCGGGTCAGGGGTTTTCGTTTCGATCGAATACGGACCTGATCAATGTCACGGTGACGGTCACCGACGAGAACGGCCGTTTTGTGTCCGGATTGAATCGCGAGGACTTCATCGTCTACGAAGACGGCAAGCCGCAGGCCGTGCAGCAGTACGATTCCGAGCGCGTGCCGGTCAGCCTCGGCATCGCGCTCGACACGAGCGGCAGCATGGCCGGCGAGAAGATTCAGGCCGCGCAGGCCGCGCTGAATCGGTTCCTGTTCGACTTGCTCGGCAAGAACGACGAAGTGTTCCTGTATCGATTTGACAGCCGGCCGGAACTGATTCAGGGATGGACGCCCGACCGCGCGGCGGTGAGCCGCGCGCTCGGCACGATCAGCCCGCGCGGCGGCACGGCGATGTACGACACGGTCTCGGAAGCGATTCCGCTCGCGCAGAAAGGCACGGAGCGCAAGAAGGCGTTGATCGTGATCTCGGACGGCGAAGACACGAGCAGCCGCGTGAGCGTGCGCGATGCGCAGCAGTTGATTCGCGAAAGCGAAGTGCTCGTGTACGCGATCGCGATCGATCCCAGCGCCACGGCGAGTCGGCAGTGGTCGAACTCCCGAGCGTCTGCTCCGCCGCCCGCGCCGACGGCCTCCAAGCCGGTGCCGTCGCCATTCCCCGGGCGCAAGCCGACGCCGTCGGCTCCGCTGCCGGCATCGACGCCGGCGTCGCCCGCCGGGAACTCGACGGGGCGCGGGAACGCGAGCGCCGGCACCAACGCGTTGCGGCTACTGACTGATGACAGCGGTGGCCGCACGGAAGTGATTCAGTCGCATCGCGATCTCGATCCGGCCACGGCCGGCATCGCGGATGAACTGAGCCGGCAGTACTTTCTGGGCTATGTGTCGACCGCGCCGAAGGACGGACGCTGGCACACGATCGACGTGCAGGTGCGCAAAGGGAACTACCATGTGCGCGCGCGAAAGGGCTACGTCGCCGGCTGAGCCGGCACGCATCGGCCGGGGCCCGCGGGCCCCGCCCTACAGCAGAATCATCGTGGTGATGCCGAGTGCGATCAGCACGATCTGGCGCACCCCATTCGCGTCGATGCCGCCGCGATGCAGATGCGGAATCAGGTCGGCCATCGCGACGTAGAGGAAGTTGCCGGCCGCAAACGAGAGCGCGTACGGCAGCACACCCGGCACGTACTCGCCGAACATCAACATCAGCAGCGCGCCGAGCACGCCACCGCTCGCCGCCACTGCGGTGAGCACCCACGCGCGGCCGCGCGACTGCCCCGCCGATAACAGGATCGCGACATCGCCGGCCTGCTGCGGAATCTCGTGGGCGGTGATGGCCAGCGCGGTCGTGAGTCCGAGGGGCAGCGAGACCAGTGCGGCGGCGGCGATCACCGCGCCGTCGACAAATGTGTGAACGGCGTCGCCAATCAGGACCATCGCCGTGGTGCTGCGGTGCACATCACAGTCGTGATCGTCGTGGCAGTGACGCCAGAGCACGAGCTTCTCGAGCGTGAAGAACGTGAGGATGCCCCCGAGCAATGTGGCAAACGCGCGGGGCGGCGCGATCGAGAGCAGCGCTTCAGGCAGGAGACTGAGCAGGGCGGCGCCGAGCAGCGTGCCGACGGCGTACGACACCAGCCACGGCACGACACGCGTGCGGACGTCCTTGTGGAGCGCCACAAGGAGTCCGGCCGTCGCCAGACCGCCCACGCTGCCGAGGACCGACAATCCGAGTACTTCGAGCCACATCACCGTCGTCTATTGTAGATGGCGGCCGGGTTGGTACCATCCTTGCTGACTTAATCGTCGTGCCGTCAGCGCCGACGCTCGGGAGGTCACCCATGCGCACTCGACTTGTCACGCTCTTCCTGGTTGTCACCGTACTGGTGGCGCGTCCGGCGCTGGCCGGTCAGCAGACCGACTCGGCCCTCGCCGACCGTGTCGCGCAGATCGTGCGGCAGTACGTCCACTTTGGGATCTTCGACGACATCAACATCCGGGTGGATCACCGCTCGGTGACGCTGACCGGGCGGGTCACGATGCCCTACAAGCGCGACGACATCGCCGCGCGTGTGAAGAAGATCGACGGGGTTCGGGATCTCACCAACAACGTCGAGATCCTGCCGGTCTCGCAGTACGACAGCGACCTCCGGGACCGGCTGGCGCGCGCCATCTACGGTCACCCGTCCTTTCGGCACTACGCCTCCATGGTCAATCCGCCGATCCACATCGTGGTCGAGCATGGGCGCGTCACGTTGACCGGTGCGGTCAACAGCGAGGTCGAGAAGATGCTGGCCTTCTCGCTCGCGCAGATTCCTGGCGTGCTTGGGGTGACCAACGAGCTCAAGACCGACCGGTAACTGGCGGAAGGAATGCCGCCGGCGGCAGGTCTACACGGGGTAGCGTTTCCCCCTTCCGACAGGTCTAACATCGTGTCTATGACTGCCCTTCGCCGCATTGCGTCATTCACCCTCACGTTGATGGTCGTTGGCACTGCTGGATCGGCGGCTCAGACACCGCCGCCCCAGCAGCAGGCCGGGCAGCAGGGGC
>CAYHEX010000249.1:0-6724 GCA_964355365.1 uncultured Solibacteraceae bacterium
GGCAATGAGGCAATGAGGCAATGAGGCAATGAGGCAATGAGGCAATGAGGCAATCAACTGCCCCATTGCCAAATTGCCAAATTGCCTCATTGCCTCATTGCCTCATTCGACTAATCCCTGCCGAGGGCCGCGTAGACGGCGATCGGGGTGGCGATGAGCGCGGCGGCGATCCCCACCGTGAGCCAGATCGGGGCGGCGGCGATGGTGGCGCCGGACGAGGCGGCGGTCCGGGCCGCGAATTCCCCGAGGCTGGCCGACGCCCCGAGAGCGTAGCCGCGAATCCAGGGCCAGGACACGCGCAGGAACGACAACGCGGCCACCAGCCCGATGCCGATGCCGATGCCCTGCACCAACGCGATCGGTCGCGCGGCGCGGCGGCCGGCGTCTTCCTGCGCGCGCAGTTGCGCCCGCCACCACACCAGCGTGGCGTCGGGGACGACGCTCGGATGCTGCGGCGAGGCGGCCACGATGTCGGCCTCGACGCGCGACTCGTCTTCGCGCATGGCCAGCGCCACGGCCACGACGTCGGTGCACACGGCGCATTCAGCCGCGTGCGCGACCATGTCGGGATCGCAGCGCTCGGGCCACCGGTCTGACAGGACCAGGTCGAGCATCTCGCGCTCATGCGCGCATTCAGTGAGCGGCGTCGACTTCCCTGCCGAGTTCATCGCGAGCCTCCGAGCAGTTCCGCGAGCTTGCGGCGGGCGCGGAACAGGAGCGGCTTCACGCTGTCGGACTTGACGCCGACGACCGCGGCGATTTCCTTGTGCGACGAGCCCTGCGCGTAGGCCATCCAGAGCATGGCGCGCTCGCGCGGTTTGAGTTGCGCCATCGCGCGATCGAGATCCACGCGCGCCTCGGCGCGCGCACCGCCGTGATCCACACGCGACTCGATCAACTCGACGTCGTGCTCCGTGGTGCTGGGCCGCGTCTTCGACTGGCGGTAGCCATCGCGCACGAGGTTGGTCGCGATGCGGTAGAGGTAGTGCTTGCGGTGCGCATCGCTGTCGAGCGAGGCGTTGGCGCGCAGGAAACGGTAGAAGCTCTCCTGCAGCAGGTCGTCGGCGGCCTGCCGGTGGCCGGTGATGCGTGAGAGATAGGCCCACAACGGACGAGCGTTCCGATCGTAGAACAACCGGAACTCGTCCTCGGTCATCACGAAGGCCATATGGCCCTCGCGCTCCGCAGTGGTTGCCAGGGCCAATTGCTCGGCATCCGACAGCGTCAGTTCACGCCAGGTCATTGGGCCTCATCCTGCCACACATTACGAGCGTGACGGGGTGTCCCGTTCCGTCGAGGCGCGATGCGCCGCATCAATCAGGCCCATCCGGCGAGACAACACATACGACAGCCCGGCCGAGACCATGAAGCCCAAACCCAGCGCTTGGCCGATGATGCCGAAGAAATGCAGCATCTCGACGACTTCGTTCGGCGCACTGACCGTGACCCAGCGAAGGCCGAGCCCGAGTGCCAGCAGGACAACGCCGGCTTGAGCGGACCACAGGATCCGGCCAAAAGGCGCGTGCATCGACCTGGAGCCCGTGCCGATGTCGATGGGGCCCGCCTTGAGGAAGCCCGCGCCGGCCGGCGACTGAATGTAGGCGAGCATCTCGTCGTTTGACGCGAGACGGTCGATGAGCTTGTTGTGGACCTCCGCCTGCACCTTCGCGAGCCGTGACCACCGGCGGTGCTCGATGACCGAGCGAATGATCCACGTGATGCCGGCGACGACGCTCAGGAAGCCGAGCAGGAACGTGAATCCCTCGATGATGTTGCGCCAGGCGTTGATCGCCTGCTGCGTCGGCGTCTCGCGGATATTCGCGTAGTTCATTCCGTCGACCTCGCTGAAGAAGAAGGCCGGATTGCGCACGATGTCCGGATGCTGCTGAAGGAACTGCGACAGGACCGGATACGCCGACATGTAGGCCATGTTGCTCATCAGGCTCGGGTCAGTCTTGAGCAAGCGGCCGACCGACGGCGGATAGCGCTTGAGGGCTTCCACCAACGCATCGCGCGTCTCGTCGGCGTTTCGGCTCTCGACGACGAGCGGCGGGGCGGCTGGCGCAGACGGAGGCGCGGGCGGGCGCGGGGCCTGGGCGAGAGCGACGGACGGAAAGGCCAGCAGGCCGGCGGTCAACACAGCGGCGGCAGCAACAGGGGCAAGAGCTCGGAAACGGGTCATCAGCAGTTCCTCTGCCCGGTAATACGGACAGGACAGGAAACGGTGAACGGTGTCGTCCAAGGTCCAACGTCCAAGGTCCAAAGTCCGCTACCCTATTGCGTGCCCTCGAGACGTCGTTTCCTGACTTCGCTTGGCGCCGCTGCGGCGGGGCTGGCCACGGCTCCCCTGTTGGCCCAGTCGGGCCAGACGGCGCAGACGACGGCTGCGCAGGGGGGCACGACGACGTCGGGACGGCGCGCCGGCGGCCCACGCAGCAACGAGTTCGTCTTCGCGCGCCTGCGCTACAACTCGGGCGACTGGGACTACAACTCCAAGGTCGCCGCCAATGTGCTCGACGCGCTCGTGCAGTACACGACGATCCCGGTCTATCCCGAAGAGATCGTGATCACGCCCGACTCCGAGGAGTTGCTGTCGTTCCCGTTCGTGTTTATGACAGGCCACACACTCGTTCGCTTCAGCGCCGCCGAACGGCAGAACATCGTGGACTTCGTCGACAACGGCGGCCTGCTCTTCTCCGACGACTGCAATCACGACATCAACGGGCTCTACGCCAAGTCGTTCGAGGAAGAGATGCGCCGCGCGTTTCCGGGGCCCGGCACACTCGACAAACTCCCGAACTCGCATCCCATCTTCCGCTCGTTCTTCAAGTTCCCAGACGGCCCGCCGCAAACCGCGCATGAACTCAACGGCTGGGGCGACGACATCGTCCACGAATACGTGCGGGGCATCGTCGCCAAGCGCGACGGCGGGGATGTGCGCCGAGGCCGGTTGGGCGTGCTGTACTCGAACAAGGACTACGGCTGCGAATGGGACTACGACTGGCGCAACAAACGCTTCCGCACCGAGGACAACACCAAGTTCGCCGTCAACGTCGCCGTGTACGTGATGACGTGAAGGGAAATGAAATCGGGAATCAATTCGATGAATTGATTCCCGATTTCATTTCCTGGTTTTTGCCTTCTGCCTTCTGCCTTCTGCCTTTTATTGATACGCCCCGCCGCACATGATCTTCGTAATGTGGCACCACGACGAGCCGTGCGAGACGGCCTGCCCCTGGGTCGGCTGGCCTTTGGCGTCGCCGCCGACGCCGAACTGCCGCCAGCTCTTCGGGCCAGAGACCGCCACGAGATTCGCCCAGAAGTCGGTCGTGATCGCGTTGTAGGTGACGTTGGTGAGCGCGCGGGTCTTCTTGCCGTTCTTGATTTCCCAGAAGGCGCTGCCGTCGAACTGCCCGTTGTAGCGCTGCTGATCGATCGAGAAGCTGCCTGACCCTTCGATCAGGATGCCGTCCTTCACATTGGCGATCATCTCTTCAGGCGTCGGCCCCTTCGGGTCCGCTTCGAGGTGCACGTTGGGCATGCGGAGGAATGGATACTGCGCCCACCCGCTCGCCTGCGTGCAGCCGCGGCTTTCCTTGTCGCCGATGTAGTGCGCAGTTTCACGGTTTGACGAGACTCCAACAAGCATGCCGTCCTTGATGATGTCGAACTTGGTGGTCTTGACGCCGTCATCGTCGTACCCGACGGTGGCGCGCCCACCCGGGCGGACCTTGTCACCCGTGACGTTCAGCAACTTCGAGCCGTACTTCAGCTTGCCGATCGAATCGACCTTCACAAAGCTCGTGCCTGCGTAGTTGGCTTCGTAGCCCATGATGCGGTCGAGTTCGGTCGCATGCGCGATGATCTCGTGAATCGTGAGCGCGAGGTGCGACGGCGCGAGAAGGAGGTCCTTGACGCCGGGCGTGAGGGGAACGGCCGTCGCCAGCTCAATGGCCTCGTCCACGGTCTGGTCGACGTTGGCCATCATGCCGTCGATCTCGACCAACTCCCAACCGCCCATCCCGCCGGGAATCGCATAGTTGCGGCTGCGCTGCGTGTCGCCGCGCTTGGCCGTCACGCTGAAGTTCGGCGACGTCGAGAAGAGCTCCTGCTCGATGTAGGACCCTTCGCTGGACGCGAAGTACTTCCACTCGCCGCTGAAATTGGCCGAGGCCGTCGCACTGACGACGTCCTTGTGCTTGATCGCCGCGTCAACGACCGCCTGCAGTGCGCGCCTCTTATCATCGTCGGTCATCTTGCGCGGATCCGTCTGCATCTCGGTGGACCAGTTCACCTGATACGCGCTGACCGGCGCCAGAATCAGGTCACGCTTCTTCGCAATCGCACTGGCTCGGGCGACGTCGGTCGCCACGCGCGCGATGCGGCGGATCTCGTCTTCGGTGACGATGGGACTGCTGGCAAAGCCGAAGACACCGCTGTGCACCACGCGGATGCCGAAACCTGCCGCGGTCGGCGCGCCATCGGCGCTGATCGTATCGCCGCCGCCAAAACCGCCACCACCACGCCCACCGCCGCGTCCGCCGCCACCACCGCCGCCGCGTCCGCCGAACCGGCCGGCGCCCGGATCCTCCGCTGCCGCACCGGCGACCGACGCGCTCGCGGTGACACCGGCGTACGAGATATTGCGCGTAAATCGAATGTCCGCGTAGGAACACCCGCCGCGCTTCGCCTCGGCCAACGCAATGTCCGCGAGGCCCTTGAAGGGCGACGACATGACTTTGCCCTGCGGCGCCTGCGCGATCAACTCGCCGATGCGGTCGGATGCCGCAAGCAGGATGCCCGCCGCGCCGATCTGCTTTACGAAGGTGCGTCTGTTCGTGGCCATATGTGTCCTTCGCGGCCTTCAAGATCAGGCCGCGCTACGTACCTATTGGAACGCGCCGCCCAACATGATCTTGCGAATGCGGCACGCGGGCGCGCCGTGCGAGATGTTCTGCGTCTGCGTCGGTTGGCCCTTGGCGTCGCCGCCGGTGCCGAACATCTTCCAGCTGGACTGATTGCCGACGGCGTCGAGGCTGCCCCAGAAATCCGTCGTGATGGCGTTGTAGGTGACGTTCGTCAACTGCCGCGTCACCTTGCCGTTCTTCACTTCCCAGAAGCAGTCGCCGCCGAACTGACCGTTGTAGCGCTGCTGGTCGATCGAGTAGCTGCCGCGTCCGTCGATCATCACGCCGTCTTTCGTGTCGGCAATGATCTCGGCGAGCGACGGCCCCTTCGGATCGAAGTCCATGTGCACGTTAGGCATGCGCATGAACGGATACTGGCTCCAGCCGCTCGCCTGCGTGCAGCCGCGGCTTTCCTTTTCGCCGATGTAGTGCGCCATCTCGCGATTGGCGGACAGGCCCACGAGCACACCCTCGCGCACGATCGGAAACTGTCGCGTCTTCACGCCGTCATCGTCATACCCAATCGTGGCAAAACCGGTCGGGATGTTCTTGTCGGCGGTGATGTTGAAGAGCTTCGAGCCGTACTTGAGCCTATTCAGATCCGACAGCTTCACGAAGCTCGTGCCGGCGTAGTTGGCCTCGTAGCCCATGATGCGGTCGAGCTCGGTGGCATGCGCCACGATCTCGTGGATCGTGAGCATCGAGTGCGAAGGCAGCAGGATGATGTCCTTGACCCCAGGAGTCAATGGGACCGCGGTGCACATCTCGACAGCGTCGATCGCCACCTGTTCCGCTTCGCCGACGAGATTCGCCTTTTCGACGACTTCCCACCCACCAGTACCGGGCACGCCCGGATAACTGCGCGTCTTGGTGATGTCGCCCTTGCGCGCCGTCACCGACAGCGACGGCGTCGTCGTCATCACTTCCTGTTCGATGTACGAACCCTCGGTCGACGCGAAGTACTTCCACTCGTGACTGACGTTCATCTGCACCGAGCAGTTGACGACGTCCTTGTTCTTCATCACGACGTCGACCACCGCCTGCGCCGCGGCCTGCCGGTCGGCTTGCGGCATCGTGCGCGGGTCTTTCACGATCGGTGTGGCCCAGTTGACCTGATAGGCCGGCACCGGGCACAACTGCACGTCCGTTTTCTTGGCGATGGCGCTGGCCTTGGCCACTTCCACGGCCATGACCGTGATCCGCTTGAGTTCGTCTTCGGTCACGATCGGGCTGCTGGCAAATCCCCACACGCCGCTGTGGATCACGCGCACGCCGAAGCCCGCCGCGCCCTGCGTCGCGTCATCGGCGCCGCCGAAGCCGCCAAATCCACCACCGCCGCGGCCACCGCCGCGCCCGCCGCCACGTCCGCCACCGCCACCACCAGGTCCACCGCCAAATCCACCGGCGGCACCGGCGTTACCGCCGTTGGCGTTCACGCCGCCGGCATTCGTTGTGCGCGTGAATCGAATGTCCGCGTAGCTGCAGCCCTGCCGCTTCGCTTCAGCCAGCACTTGATCGGCGAGCCCCTTGAACTTGGACTCCATGACCTTGCCGGCCGGCGTCTGCGCCAGCAACTCTCCAATGCGATCGCTCGCGGCGAGCGCCACTGCGCTCGCGCCGGCAATCTTTACAAACTCTCTGCGCTTCATTTTGCCTTCTGCCTTCTGCTAAACCGCGGGCGAAACGGATGTCATGTAGAAGTCGTTGATGCGCACGGGCGGCACGAGCGCCGTGCCGCCGCCGTCGTAGGATTCGCCCATGTGCATGGGCACCGCCTTGCCGACCAGATCGAGGTTGTTGTAGCCCACGATCGGCGA
>CAYHEX010000250.1:0-6663 GCA_964355365.1 uncultured Solibacteraceae bacterium
GCCTCGCCTAGCGAGCCGACCAGATTGTGCATGGACACATGGAAGAACAGCCCGGCGATGCCGATCAGCGCCGACGCGACGAACAGCATCGTCATCGAAGGCAGCAACACCGGCAGCAGCAGGCCGGCACCCATGCCCAGTGAACCTGCGATCATGGGCGGACGCACACCGGCGCGGTCCGATACCCTGCCGGCGTACACGGCCAGCACCAGCGGCACATCGCCGTCGAACCGGCGCAGTTGCAGCCCTGGTCCCATGAGGATCTGCGAGTCGGCCAGTTCGTCGAAATGCGGTGCACGTCCGGACGCGCGTGCGATCGGCGCCGGCACGATGGGTGCGAGCGTGGTCAGCACGGGCCACGATGGCGGCGCGGTGACCGCAAGTTCGACGGGCCGCCGTTCCTGGCCGTCGATGTAGCCGAATACCGAATATCCGAGCAGACCGGCGTACGTGGGTCTGATCTTCGAAGACTCGACGCCCGACAGGAGGTCGCGCTCCATCTTCGCAATGTCGATGTCGTACTCGACGCCGGTCACGCGGTCGCCGGCCGTGCCGATCGTCCAGCGCGGTCCGTAGTCTTCGCGCGTGACGGAGAGCGACGCGGCGCCGTCGGCCGACCGGCTGGTGATGTTCTCGACGAACGCATCGTAGCGCACGATCGAGTAGCCGCCGGGATAGCCGCGCGGCATCACGAACGACACGGGCGCGGCGACCGGCGCGGCCAGTTGAATGCGCACGTGCACGCGGACGGCGCCGGCCGAGGGGTAGTCCAGCTGATAGCGCACCGCCGGTGATTGCGGAGAGGCGAGCGTGAATGACAGGATTCCCGCGAGGAGCCAGATCATCTCGATGTTTTACACCATCCACACCATGCGCCGCCTCACCGCGACCGGGTCGGAGCAGGAGCCGATGAGCACGCTCGCGAAGCCGCTCGGCGATGCGGCGGAAATCGTGCCGCAGTCGAACACCGCCCGGTTGACCGTGGGTGCCACGTTACGCGTGCTCTGTCTCGTCGACCGTGCCATTCGGCCAGTGGTAACTTGACGTGGTGCCATACCTGCTGAGCGTGTTCGTCGCCGCTGTCGTCCTGGTGTCCCCTGTGGACTTCGCGCTCAAGCAGTGGTCGAACGACCCGGCTGTCGGGATGCGCGATGCCTACAAGTGGTTGTTCCAGGCGACGCTCGGCGGTGAGCACGCAGCGCCGGATCTGGCTGGCGCGCGGACATGGCTCGATGAGGAATGGAAGACACTCGGCGCACCGCGGTTCGGCGAGACGGCATGGGAGCCGCTCACGGCCGACGGCACCATCGGGCGCGTGAACCTGCGCCCGTATCGCGCACGCGGCGGAGATCCGCAGCGACTGGCTGAAGCGTTCGTCCGATCGGCGAAGCGGTTCCGGGCCGACACACAAGCGTTCGTGAACGCGTGGGTCGAACTCGGCGCGCGGCTGCAGAAGGCGCCGAGCGGTGCATTGACCTACGCCGCCTGGCAGACGATGGATCTCGAGGCCAGAACCTCCGACTACCCGGCGATGCATCACAGTGACGACTACGTCCGTGCCCACGCGCCGGCGTATCGTGTGCTGCTGCGCGACGACGCCGAGGCCCTCGGCGTCGTGCGTTAGGCCGGCGACGCCGAACCAGGCGTAGAGCTGCGCGGCGATAAACACTACAATCTGCTCGCCGATCCTCAGGCCGTCGCGGGAGTGTCACGAATGAGAAGACTGATGTTGTCCTCGCTGTGCCTGGCGCTCGCCGCGCTCGCGACCGCACCGGTCGTGGCCGATCGACTTGCCGAGCCGATTGCGGTCGAAGGCGGCACGGTCAGCGGCGTGCCCGCCTGGGGCTTCGATGTCAGGGAATTCCGGGGCATCCCGTTTGCGGCGCCACCCGTCGGCAACCTCCGCTGGAAGCCGCCGCAGCCCGTGGTGCCGTGGCACGGCGTGAAGTCGGCGCAGTACTTCGCGCCCCCGTGCATGCAGCAGGAGCAGCCGCTCAACGGCGGGTCGTGGAACAAGCATCCCGTGCCGTTCAGCGAAGACTGCCTGTACCTCAATGTCTGGACGCCGGCAAACACGCCCACGGCCAAACTCCCCGTCGTCATCTGGTTCTACGGCGGTGGCGGCACATTGGGGTACGGCGGCGACTGGCGATACGACGGCAGCGCGCTCGCGAAGAAGGGCGTGATCGTCGTCAATCCGAACTACCGCGTGAATGTCTTCGGTTGGCTGGCGCATCCTGAGCTCACGGCGGAGTCGCCGAATCACGCGTCGGGGAACTACGGCGCGCTCGATCAGGTGGCCGCAATCAAGTGGGTGAAGAACAACATCGCGGCATTCGGCGGCGACCCCGACAAGATCACGATCTGGGGACAGTCGGGCGGCAGCCGCAGCGTCAACTGGCTCGTGGCCTCACCGTTGGCCAAGGGACTGTTCCGGGCGGCCATCGCGCAGTCGCACACGGTGTTCGGGCGCATGTCGACGCTGAAAGACGCCGAGAAGAACGGAGTCGAATGGGCGAAGGCGACCGGCAAGACCTCACTCGCCGATCTGCGCGCGCTCTCGAGTCAGCAGGTGTTCGACGCGTTTCGCCAACGCGGCGCAGGCCTCAACGGGACGATCGTCGACGGCTGGTTTCTGCCGACGGACGTCTACACCATCTTCAAGGAAGGCCGGCAGAACGACGTCGCGCTGATCACTGGCGCGACTAATGACGAGGGCGGCGCCATCGCCTCAGCCGGCGATGACGAAGCCGGTGGGGGCGGCGGCCGGGGTGGAGGTCGAGGCGCGCCGGAGAGTACCGAGCCAGTGGCCCCAGGCGCGCGTGGCGGCGGTCGAGGCGGCGCACCCGACACGCTGGTCGCTTACAAGGCCTGGGCTGAACGGACGCTCGGCGCGAACGCGGCGGCGTTCCTGAAGCTGTATCCGGCCACCACCGATGCGCAGGCGAAGGTCGCGTATCACGACGCGAATCGCGACGCGAACTTCTCGGGTCATCGCCTCTGGGCGACCCTGCAGTCGGCCACTGGCACGCAACCGACCTACATGTATCTCTTCAGTCAGGTGCCGCCATTCCCCGCCAGCAACGGCAATGCACCGATTTCATATCGCGGTGCCGTGCACTTCGCCGACATGGTGTACGCGTTCAACACGCTGCGTAACTGGGACTACCCATGGACCGCGGCCGATCGTCGGGTGGCCGAGTCGATGACGACGTACTGGACCAACTTCGTCAAGACAATGAATCCGAACGGCGGCGGCCTGACCACGTGGCCCGCTTACAACCCGAAGAACGAGCTGATGCTCAACATCGACGACCTCAACACGGTGCAGAAGATCAACGCCGCGCGCATGAACTTCATCGTCGGCCTCCAGGAAGCGAGCCGCATCAAGCGGTAGCCGCGACCACCGGCGGTGAGCCGCTCAGAACCGCACGGCGAATGTCATCCGCGCGGCGAAGTCGCGCGTGTTGGTTGCGGGCAGATCGCGCAGCGCCGTGGACGTCTTTCCGGTGACGGCAGTGGGGTGAAACGTCGGGCCGCCGGCCACGGACAACTGCCACGCGCGTCCCGTTGGCGCCAGATGCAGCGACGGTCCTACCAGGATGCGCGAACCGCCTTCGGCTTCCGCCGCATCCCAGAATCCCTCGAGGTCCTCGCCGATCGCCTCGATGCCGATGGCGAGCGACGACGTGACGCGTGCCGCCCAGCCCATCGACGTGATCACATCGATCGCATCACGGCCCGCCGCGAGCGGCTTTTGCATCAACAGATTTCCGTACACGCGTGTGGATGTGCCCTCAAGGCCGGCCACGAGCCGGCCCAACAGCACGTTGGCGCCGCCGGCCTCATGCAGGACGCCGCCACCCGCCGCGAGCGCGATGCGCGAACCCTGACGAGGAAACAGCGAGACCAGCACTTCACCCTGCTGTGACGACTGATACGAGCCCGTCTCTTTCGCCACGCCCAGGTGCCCGATGAACGTGAGTCGGCCCCTTGTCGCATGCACGCCGATGCGCTGTTCCGGACCGTTGCTCGTCTGTTGATGAAACGCCTGCTCGCCCAGGCCCAGTTCATAGTCCACGCGCAGTTGCGGTGTCGTCGTCGACGATCCAGCCGCGGTGGCCATTGAGAAGATGAACGGCCGGTCCTGCGCCAGAGCGATTGTGGGTAGAAGGAGGAGCGCCGAGAGCGCGGACACGAACGGACGTCGCATGGCCGTGAATATATCCCGTGCCCTCACCAACGGTGTGCACGTTGTGTAAACAGGGCCCGTGGACCTGTCCGGTGTTGGGTGCCCCTCGCGCGCCAGGAGGAGGGGAGGAGAACGCGGAGCGCGTCAACTCTGGACAGATCCCCGGGCCCTGCGTGCTGCGGCCTGCGGGTAATGAAATGGTCGTGGTGGCCGACATACGCGGCCCTCACAACCCGGTGGTGCGAAGCCGACATTCGGCTTCGAGAAGCAGAATGCCATCATCCTGCGGCGATTCCACGACGAGACGGTTTCGCGCGCGTAAAAAGAATGCTAGTACACGTCCGGCACGTACATGTCCTGCGGCGTTGGCCGACGGCTGTAGTCCGGGTTGTGCACCCGCGCGGGTAACCGGATCGGCTTGTGCGAAATCTCAGCATAGGGAATCTGGGTCAACAGATGATGGATGCAGTTGAGCCGGGCCCGCTTCTTGTCGACCGCGTCGACGATCCACCACGGGGCCTCCGTGATGTGCGTCCGCTCGAGCATCGCCTCCTTCGCCTTGGTGTATTGCTCCCATCGGCGACGCGACTCCAGATCCATGGCGCTCAGCTTCCACTGCTTGAGCCGATCCTGAATGCGCATCTGAAACCGCAGGTACTGCTCATCGTCCGTGATGGAAAACCAGTACTTGACCAGCACGATGCCTGATCGCACGAGCATCTTCTCGAACTCGGGGACCGAACGGAAGAACTCCTCGAGTTCTTCCTTCGAGCAGAACCCCATCACGCGCTCCACGCCGGCGCGGTTGTACCAGCTGCGATCGAAGAGCACCATCTCGCCTGCGGCCGGGAGGTAGTTCACGTAGCGCTGGAAGTACCATTGCGTGCGCTCGCGCTCGCTCGGCGCGGGCAGCGCCGCCACACGGCACACGCGCGGGTTCATCCGCTGCGTGATGCGCTTGATGACGCCGCCCTTGCCCGC
The DNA here is from genome assembly GCA_964355365.1 of uncultured Solibacteraceae bacterium. Lineage (GTDB taxonomy): Bacteria > Acidobacteriota > Vicinamibacteria > Vicinamibacterales > SCN-69-37 > SCUN01. The sequence continues at coordinate 5,174 of CAYHEX010000250.1, forward strand.
GGCATCGCGGCCCTCGAAGATGACCACCACCTTCAGTTGCTTGTGCACCACCCAGTCCTGCAGCTTCACCAGTTCTGCCTGCAGCCGGAAGAGTTCTTTGAAGTACAACTTCCGGGCCGGCGACGCCGCACCGTCGTCGTCGATCTCCATTTCGAGTTCTTCGTCGAACGAATCAAGCACTTCCTGATGGATGTGGCGATACAGATCGTTGGACATACGGCGACGACCGTATCGGCCCCGTGCAAACACCGTGTGACGTTTCTGTAAAACGGGAATTAACAGGGTCGTTACCCGGGCGTGTCAGCGGGGTTGCCTAGGCGTTGTGCCATTTTCTTACGCTGTCCGCATGTCAAAGACGATGCGAGCGGTGTTGAACGCGTGTGTGTGGATATTCGTGATGGCCGCTCTTCCTGGAGTTGCTTCGGCTCAGTCGGAGTCGGGCGCGGCCTCTGCGGCAGGTCGAGTGGTCGACGCCGCCGGCCAGGCCGTGGCGGGGGCGACGGTTGTGGTGCGGAGTATCTCCACCGGCTACGTGCGTACGGTCACGTCGACCGCCGAGGGTCGGTTTGCTGCGCTGGCCATGCCGGTCGGCGACTACTCGATCGAGGCCGCGTTTCAGAGCCAGACCGCGAAGAAGGCGGTGACGCTGACCGTCGGTGTGGCTGAGGACGTCATGCTGACGCTCGGCGCGGTTCGCGTGACCGAAGAAGTCACGGTGTCGACCTCCGTCACCGCGCTCGATACCAGCGAATCCGCGATCAGCACCTCCATTCCGGTGAACGCCATCAACAACCTCCCGGTGCGCGGACGGAACTTCGTGGAGTTCGCGCAGTTGACCCCCGGCATCATGCAGGAATCGGATCGGGCCGGCATGGTGATCTCGGGCCAGCGCTCGATCAACTCCAACGTGTCGATCGACGGCGCCGACTTCAACGATCCGCTGCAGGGCAACCAGCGCGGCGGCAACGAGGCGATCTTCTTCTTTCCGCAGTCGGCCGTGAATCAGTTTCAGGTGGTGCGCACCGGCGCGTCGGCGGAAGTGGGCCGGACCTCGGCCGGATTTGTGAACGTGGTCACCAAGTCGGGCACCAACACGCTGCGCGGCGACGCGTTCTACTCGAACCGCAACAAACAACTGACGTCGAAAGACGCGTTCAACCAGAAACTCAACAACCAGCAGAATCAGTTCGGGGCGTCGATCGGCGGTGCGCTCAAGCGCGATAAGGCCTTCTTCTTCGGCGCGGCCGAGCAGAGCTTCCTGCGCGTGCCCTTCGTGGTCAAGTTTCAGCAGCAGGCGGCGACCGTCGTGGTGCCCGATGCCCTGAAGGCACTCGAGGGCGAAAAGCACGGCACGAACAACCCGACCGCCGTCTTTGCGCGCACCGACTTCACGCTGTCGCCCGCGCAGTCCGTCAACGCGCAGTACACCTACAGCCGGCTCAGCGGCACGAACTTCAACTTCGACTCGCCTCAGCAGGACGTGGCCGAGG
>CAYHEX010000251.1:0-6648 GCA_964355365.1 uncultured Solibacteraceae bacterium
ACGCGAGCCGATCGCCTTCTTTCAGCGCGTTGCCCTGAACGTCCTTCATCGTGCCGCGCGCCTTGTCGAGCGTGCCGGTCGTGACGTGGCCGGGAATGATCGGATACGGCACGCCCGAGAGGCGACCGTGCCAGAGATGCACGTCGGTGCCGCAGACCTCCGACATCGCCGTGCGCAGCAGCGCGCCGCCGACGGGCAGATCTGGCTCGGGAAACTCTCGAAGCTCCACCGGCACATGGGGAGCAGGCATCACCGCGGCAATCACTGTATTCGCCATCGCGGCATATTATGACGCGAGCATGACTTCTCTCGAACGTGTCGACGCCGCATTGGCCGCCATCGCTCTCCACAATGCGGACACCAACGCATTCATCCGTGTGGACGCCGACGGCGCGCGCGCGCAGGCGCGGCAGGCCGATGACGAACGGGCCCGGGGAATCGACCGTGGCCCCCTGCACGGCCTCCCCATCTCGATCAAGGACCTCATCGATATTGCCGGTCAGGCGACCACCGCCGGCTCGCGCGTGCTCGCCGACAACATCGCCACCACCGACGCGCCCGTGATCACGCGGTTGCGCGAGGCGGGGGCCGTGCTCATCGGCAAGACGAACCTCCACGAATTTGCGCTCGGTACCACCTGTGAAGACTCCGGCTTCGGGCCGGTCCGCCATCCGCGCGACCTCTCACGCTCGCCGGGTGGATCGAGCGGCGGGTCCGCCGTCTCGGTCGCCACGGGCATGGCGGAGATGTCCGTCGGATCGGATACGGGCGGATCGATCCGCATTCCGAGCGCCGCGTGCGGGATTGTCGGGCTGAAGCCCTCGCGACACGATGTGCCGACCGCGGGTGTCATTCCCCTCAGCACAACCTTCGACCACGTCGGCCCGCTCACGAAGAACGTGGCTGGCGCCGCGGCCCTCTGGCGCGTGCTCGCCGCACGTCCCAACGACATCGTTGCGCTGCCCGACCTCACCGCGCTCCGGTTCGCCGTGCTGGATGGCTACTTCCTGGACCCGCTCGAGGCACCCGTGCGCGAGGCCTTCGAGCGCACGGTCGCCGCGCTCCGACACGCGGGCGTCACGATCGAGACACGAACGATCGCCGCCACCTCCACCATCCTCGACGTCTACGTCCGCGTCGTCCTCTCGGAGGGCGCGGCGTGGCACGCGCGCTATCTGGACACGCACGGCGACCGCTACCGGCCGAACGTGCGGGCGCGGTTGCTGGCCGGCCGTAACTTCACGGCTGTCGACTATCTCAGCGCACTGGAATCGTGCAGCGCGCTCCGCGTCAGCGTCGATCTCGCGCTGCATGACGTCGATGCGCTCCTGTTGCCAACCCTGCCGATCCTCGCGCCGCCGCTCGGGCAGGACCAGATCGTGATCGGCGACACACCAGTGCCCGTCCGCGCCGCGATGCTGCGCAACACGCAGCTCTTCAATATGACGGGACATCCGGCCATCACGCTGCCGATGCGCATGCCCGACGGCGTGCTGCCGGCCGGCGCGCAGTTGGTGGGTCGACTCGACCAGACGTCAACGCTCTTGGCAATCGCCGCGGCCTGCGAGAAGATCGTCAGCTGACCATGCCCATTGCGAATCTCTCTGTACAGGATGCCCGCGCGCGCCAGGAGCAGGGCGCGACCCTGCTGGATGTGCGCTCCACGCGCGAGTATGCCGCCGGCCACCCGGCCGGATCCGTCAACGTACCGGTCATGGAACACGATGAAGACACGGACCAACTACTGCCGAACCCGGACTTCGTGCGGGTGGTGAAGGCCAACTTCGCCACGGATACGCCGTTGCTGGTGTCGTGTCAGTCGGGCGTACGCTCCGTGCGCGCGTCGCAGATGCTCGAATCGTTCGGGTATCAGGATGTGGCCAACGTCCTCGGCGGCTACGGCGGCGCACGCGATGGATCGGCTCCAGGATGGCAGCCGTCAGGGTTGCCGGTGGACACAGATGCGACGCCGGGCGGCAATTACCAAGAACTGTCGAAGAAGGCAGATCAGTAAGCTGAAGGACGTTCGAAGCTAGACAGCCGTTCGTTCGTTACGAATTCGCTGCCACAGCGTCTGGGCATCACTCGGCAGGCTGGCGACAAGCTGGTCAACAGCCGCCACGAGGCTGTCGTCATCGGGCAGTGCCAGCAGTTGATGAATGTCCCACGCGTCTTGTGGTCCGCCGGCGTAGAGCTTGAGCAGGACGAGATCCTCGCGGCGGACAACAGGGATGCCACCGACCACTGGTGCAACCGCGCGGCTCACGCAGTCGCGCTGCCATGCGCGCTTGCCAACCACAACGTCCACGTCGAGTTGACCGCGTCGCGCAATCCTCACGACGCCACCCAACGGGTCATCATCGTCGCCTCGACGGATGTCGATCGCACTCGTGGCCATGATCGGGTTCCACGTCGTCGAGAGCAGCGCCTGCGGAAGCGTGGTGAGCAAGTCAACGTCGGCCGTCGCCCGAGACACCCCGTGCGAGGCCATGGCTGCCGCCCCTATCACAGCGTGCGGAATCCCCGCGGCGCTTAGCGTGGCGACGACGTCATCGAGCAGTGTCATGACAAGAGGCTGGTGTGACAGGCAGAGTAACGACGCCCGGTCTGCCGCTGGCGCTGAAGGACCCGGCGGGCTTCCTCCGCCGTGAGGCCGTGCTGAGCGGCGTAGGCCTCGGTAGCCTGTTCCCCCAGCTGACGCGACAACTCCATGCGCTCAGTCGCGGACATGCGCAACTGCTTCGCGATCTGGTCGCGGCGGAGTTGATCGGCCACGCTGTTCATGACTGGAAGTATACGGCGGACGGGGCCGGCCGGGCCGCTCTCGGCGCGGCTGAGCATCACGCCGGTGATGGGCGGAGTCAATCAAGCGACGTTCGTCACTACAGGTACTTGAACAACCCTTTGAGCGCGGAGAAGAGCGCGCTGCCCAACCCTTGAATGATCGGGGTCACGTCGCCTTTGGAGACGGCGTCCGACACGGCCACCGGGTCGGTGATGAGCAGCCAGATCGTCGCGCCGGCAATCGTCGCGGCCAGCACCCCGATCATCGCGACGACGCTCAGTCCCCACCGTGCGGCGCTCATACGCCCACCAGTCTACAGGTGCGGCGGTCAGGGCAAGAGAACGATCTTGCCGAAGTGAGACGACGATTCCAACGCCCGGTGCGCCTCGCCGGCCTCGGCCAGCGGGAACGTGCGATCGACCACCGGTCTGAACGTCCCATCAAACAACCCCTCGGCCGCAGCCAGCAACTCACTCGGCGTCCCCATGTAGGACCCGATCACCGATAACTGCTTCGCGAACAGCAGCCGCAGGTCCATCCGAGCATCAAACCCCGTCGTGGCCCCGCATGTCACCAACCGTCCGCCAACGGACAGGCTCTTGACGCTCTTTTCGAACGTCGCCACGCCCACATGTTCGACGACGATGTCGACGCCGCGGTTCGACGTGAGGCGCCGGACTTCGGCCGTGATGTCCTGGTGGTAGTGGTCGATGACCTCGACCGCGCCCAACTCCCGGGCCCGCGCCAACTTGGCCTCGCCGCCGGCGGTCGCAAACACGCGAGCGCCCCTGGCCCGAGCGATCTGGATCGCCGCCTGCCCGACGCCGCTGCCCGCGGCAATGACGAGCACCGTGTCGCCGGCCGCCACGCCGGCCAGCGTCACGAGCAGGTGCCAGGCCGTGACAAACGTGAGCGGAAAGGCCGCGGCGGTGACGAAGTCGATGTGCGCGGGAATCGGGATCAGGCTGGTGATCGGCACCGCGATGAACTCCGCATAGCCGCCGTTGGACTGATAGCCGAGCACGTCGTATTTACGACACCGATTTTCACGCCCCGCGCGACACGCATCGCACACGCCGCACGACGTGCCCGGCTGCAGCATCACGCGCGTGCCGGCCGCATGCGCCACGCCGGTGGCGTCAAGATTGGCCGCGCCAGCGGCGTCAAGGTTCACCGACACCACCTCGCCCGCCACGTCCGCGCCCGAGATGTGCGGCATCGGGATTGTCACGCGATCCAGGCCCCGCCGTTGCCAGATGTCCAGATGATTCAGCGCGCACGCCCGCACGCGGACGAGCGCCCATCCCTGCGGCACTATCGGATCGGGCGCCTCTTCGTAGCGAAAGACCTCTGGACCACCGTGGACGTGGAATCGCGCGGCTCTCATCAACGACAGTATTTCACTGAAGATGCGGTCCGAACTCTGGACTCTGGACCCTGGACCCTGGACTTCAGAATTCAGGTACCAGTGTCTCCACCCCGTCCCCGAGGCTGTCGCGCCACTGAGGATCCCCCACCACGACCGTGATGAGGTGCGACGGATCGAGATGCGCGTGCGCGGCGGCGTGCACCTCGGCGGCGCTCACCTTCTCCATCGTCGGCACGAAGGCGTCGAAGGCGTTGTCGGGCAACCGGTACACGGCCAACTGCGCGAGCGCGCTGCTGAGTTGACGAGGCGTCTCGAACCCGCGAGCGTAGCCGCGCGTGAGCGAGCCACGCGCCTGTTCGAGTTCGTCGCCCGTCAACGGGTGGGCCGCCCGAACCCCTTCGATCAGCGCATGGATCTCCCGCACGCTCTCTGATGTCTTGTCGCCTTGCACGCTGGTCGAGCAGATAAACGTGCCGGCGCGCCGATCCATGTCGAACTCCGAATGCGCGCCATACGTGTAGCCCAGTTGCTGGCGCAGCCGCTGATTAAGCCGACCGGAGAAGGACCCGCCCAGCCCCGCATTGAGCAGCACCAGCGCGTGGTAGTCCGGCGTGGCGCGCGACACCGCGAGATGTCCGATGCGCAACTCCGACTGCGACGCGCCCTCGCGCTCCACGAACAGGATGCGCGGCCCGGACGGCGCAGGCGGCGCGTCGGCCTCAGGCACGGCCGAGCCCGATGGCCACGCGCCAAACGCCTCGCCGGCCATCGCCACCAAATCCTGATGGCGCACGTCGCCCGCCGCAATGAGCGTGACGCGCTCCGCGCCGAAGTGCCGCGCGTAGTGTCCTCGCACGTCATCGATGGTGATTCTGGAAACGCTGGCGGTTGTGCCCAACCCGGCATGGCCGTACCCATGGGCACCGTAGACCGCTGCCGCAAACACACGATCCGCCGATGCCGCCGCCGAGCGCCGCAGTTGCTGTAGCCGGCTGAGGCGCAGTTCCCGCACGCGCGTGAGGTCGCCGTCGTCGAGATGCGGTTTCGTGAGGACGTCCGCCATGACGCGGAGCGCCGCGTCGAGATGGCGCCGCACCGTCCATAACTGCGCGGAGGTGACGTCCGGTCCGGCGTGCAGATCCAGCGAGGCGCCCAGATCGGCGAGCGACTCGGCGAGATGAATCGAATCACGTCCGCCCGCGCCTTCGTCGAGGAGGTCCGCGGTGATCGCCGCGAGCCCCGGCAGGTCCTCCGGGTCATCCGCAGTGCCGCTATCAATGAGCACGGACAACGCGACGACAGGCAGCGCCGTGTGCGGCAGCGTCCACACGCGCATGCCGTTGGGCAGCACGGATCGCTCGATGGGCGGCAACGTGACGGGACTCGGCGCGGCAACGACGGGCGTCGCAAAACGGTCAGCGCTCATCGGATCTCCGACCGGCGCGAGTCCGGCAGCGCGAGATCCGTGCGGCCCTGCGGCACGACCGACAGCGCAACCGCTGTGTTGGGCGTAAGCCAGGCGTCGACAGCTTGTCGCACACCAGCTGGCGTGGCGTCGAGGTACCGCCGCAGGTCCGCATCAAAGTAATCGGCACGTCCCAGATAGACCTGATACGCGTTGAGCTGGTCCGACTTGCCGCCGAAGCCGCCCAGCGTCTGCAACCGTGACAGGAACGTCGCCTCGGTCTGCGCCTTCTCGCGCTCGAGCTCGGTCACTGACGGACCGTGCGCCGCCATCTGCGACAGCGCGTCGACGAGCGCCGTGTGCACTTCCTCGAGCGTGTGTCCCGGCGCCGCTGTCGCGGTGATCTGAAACATCCCCTGCAACTCCCGCGATCCCTGCGATGCGCCCAGTTCGGCCACGATGCGCGCGTCGTGCACGAGCGTGCGATACAACCGCGACGTCTTGCCGTTGGCGAGCATCTCCGCAGCCAAATCCAGCTCGGCATCGCCCGTGCCGAACAGCGCCGGGCTGGGCCACGCCAGATACAGCCGCGGCAATTCGACGCGGTCTTCGAGGAACAGACGCTGCGCGGGCGCGGACATCGGCGGCGCAATCACCTTCGCAACGGGCGCTCCCGCCGGAATGTCGCCGAACAGGCGCTCCGCCAGACGAAAGACCGCGTCGGCCGTGACGTCGCCCGCGACGACGAGCGACGCATTGCCGGGATGGTAATACCGTGAGAAGAACGCGCGCGCGTCGTCGACGTTCATTGCGCGCAGATCGGCAGGGTCGCCGATCACCGGCCATCGGTACGGATGCCCTTCCTGGTGGAGCGCGTCGAGCATCGCGAAATGCGCGAGTCCGTACGGGCGGTTCTCGTAGCTCTGACGCCGCTCGTTGAGCACCACCTCGCGTTGGGTGTTGAACCGCTCCTCGCTGAGTGCCGGCAGGAGCCAGCCCATGCGATCGGCTTCCATCCACAGGGCCAGCTCGAGCGCGCCCGTCGGCACCACTTCCCAGGAGTTGGTGCGATCGGAACTGGTCGACCCC
>CAYHEX010000252.1:0-6635 GCA_964355365.1 uncultured Solibacteraceae bacterium
GACCGCCGCGCGCTCAAGTTGGCCGCGATGCTCCTCGAGCTTCGCCTCAAAGCGGGAGTACAGCGCGAAGCCGTCCGCCGCCGACCCGGCAAATCCGGCCAGCACCCTGTCGTGATACAGGCGCCGAACCTTGCGCGCGCCGTGCTTCACCACGGTCTGGCCCAGCGTGACCTGACCGTCGCTGGCCATCACCACCGTGCCTGCGTGCCGCACGGCCAGCACCGTCGTGGCGTGAAACCCACTTTGACTCATGGAGGGATTGTGTCAAACGTCCGTCCGGGAGGCCAGCAGATGAGGACACCGAGCGGGTTTCCGGTCGAAATTGACCAGTATTCGCCGCGGGGTATGTGGCAGTAGAGTTGCACTGAGCACCGTTTGGGAGAAGGGTCCATGCGCATCAACAGCCGAGTTCTTCTGGTTTCAGCGATTGCGATCGGGTTGTCCGTGCCGGCCATCGCGGCCGCCCAGGCGATTCCGCGCACCACGACCACCAGCGAGGCGCCGCCGCCACCGCCGCCAAGCTCGAGCTCGACCGGCAGCGGCAGCAGTTCGCGGGAGATGCCTTCGATGCCGTCCCCGCAGTCGCAGCCCACCAGGTCGGCACCGCCGCCACGGTCCAGCGGATCGAGTGGCGGCTCCAGCACCTCCTCCGGGTCGGGTAGCTCGTCCGGCGGATCCGGGTCGAGCGCCATCCTGCGCTCCGGCGGCACCAGCTCCCTCTCGCGCCCGACGGGCGGAGGCTCGGATCAGAGCACCTACGTCGGCGCCGGAAGCCGCAATCGCGATGGCCGGCCCATCGGCAACACCGCCATGCGCCGTCCGAGCCCGATTGGCGGCGGCGGCAACGGCGACTACCTTGGCAACGCCGGCTATCCGTTCAGCCCGTGGGGCCGTTGGTACCCCTGGTATTCAGGTGGATGGGGCTACGGATACGTGTCGTATGACCCGTGGCGCTTCGGCGGCACGCGCTGGGTGTGGGGCCGATACGGGATGTGGTGGTACGACCCGACGCCATGGTACGACCCGTGGTACGACCCGTACTTCATGTTTGGCGGCTACGGTTCGTCCAGCAGCTACGGGCAGATGATGTACGGCTACAGCGGCGGGTCCTCACGCAATGAGGAGCCGCGCAACGAAACCGGCTCGATCCGCCTGCGCGTGAACCCGGACAAGGCCAAGGTCTTTATCGACGGCGTGCTCCAGGGCACCGTGGACGACTTCAACGGACTGAACAGCCATCTCGACGTGGCCGGCGGAACGCACCAGTTGGAGTTACGCGCGGATGGCTACGTCACGCTGAAGGACGAGATCGTGGTTGAGCCGGGCAAGACTCAGACGTATCGCGGGGCACTGAAGAAGAGCTCGAAGTGAAATTCCTGTCGGTCGTTGCGGGCATCTCGTTCTTCTACGATCTCGCCATCGGGATCGTGATGCTCGCGGCGACCGACATCCTCGCCACGGTCTTCCACGTGGCGCTGCCTTCGCCTATCCTGTTTGCCAAACTGCTGGGCATCTTCCTGATTTGTGTCGGACTCGGCTACGCGGCGCCGTGGCGCGATCCGGCGGCACATCGTCTGTACTTGTGGGTGTTTGGTCCGCTGCTGAAAGGCGCGGGGGCGATCGCGTTTGTCACCGACTACGTCGTCAACGCGTCGCCGGCGTCGTTCTTGCTGTTCGCCGCCAGCGACGGCACGCTGGCCGTGCTCACATTATGGGGACTGATCCGTCTTTCGCCAGGATCTTCCGCTCGACAGGCACCTCGCCGAGCTTGAACTGCGCGCCGCCGACCTTGCCAACCACCTTGATCGCGAAGTCCACAAAGCTGGTGTGGGCAAAGAAGTCTGCGCGGGCGCCTTCCAAGGTGTAGCCAAACTTCGCCGTGATCACAATCGGATCGCTCAGTGCGCCCGGAGCCAGATTCTTCGCCACCAGGTGCTGCAGCGCCAGATCGTCCTTCGAGCCGTCTTCGCCAGTTCGCCAAAACGACGCGGACAGCTGGAATCCGCTCAACGTGGCGGCCCCGATGTTCTTCACGCGGACCGTGGCCGACGGCACGAGCTTGCTCTTCCCATTGACCAACCCCATGTCCAGATAGCCGGAATGCACGTCGGTGATCTCGACCGACTTACGGAGGTCGGTCTGCGTGCCGCACCCCGCGGTGGGCAGGAACGCGACGACCAGACCCACACACACGGCGGCAGCGGACAGAACTCGGCGAAATGTCATCACGCGGATATTAGACCCCGGCACCAGTGGTTTGATCCAGAACCGCGGCTTACCGGCGGTCCTCCTTGATCTTGATCCGCGCCTTCGCTTCCTCGCGCGTGATCTTGCCCTGTTTGTAGAGGGTCAGATCGGCCCCCGTGATGCGGAGGATGAGCTTGACGGCATCAGTGGACTCCAGGCTCGGCATCGGCGCATCGGCGCCCCGCGCACCCACGGTGAGTTCCTCGGTCGGCTTCAACGGCAACTGGCCGTAGTCGAGCATGGCGTCGATCAGCGAATCACGAATGGCCAGCTGGTACTCACGTTCTGGATTCTGAATGACCGCCGGCACTGGAGCGTCTTCGCGATTCGTGATCGCGGGCCGCACGGTGTTGCCGGCCGGACGCCGCGGATCGTTCTGCCGGGGATCGGGCTGCAGCGCCTGATACAGGTCCACCGATGCCGTCTGCACCTCGGGCACTTCCACATCGAAGAACCAGCCGAAGTTCTCCACCTGATAGCCGTGCGCGTGCGGCAGGCCCGCGAAGATCCGCAGTCCGGGCATCACATCGTTGATCTTCCGGGCGATCGAATCGACGCCGTTCTGGATCGCGCTCGAGAACACGCGCTCCATCGTCCGCACCTGCGCGCGAAGGTTCGGCGATGCGTCTGACGGAGCCGTGGGGGGGACGGCCGCCGTCTGGGCAAACGCCGGCATGGAGCACCCGGCGATCAGAACGGAGAGCACAAGGGTCTGAGAGGCCTTCACGGAATTACTCCTTTTCCTTCTCGGTCGAGCGATTGCTCGCCGTGATCACACGGCCCATGAGGCTGGCATTCTCCTGCTGCGCCGCGTTGATCTGCTGCGTCACGCTGAGTTGGTCGCGGGTGCGCTGACGGTCGATGTCGAGCATCATCTTGTAGAGCTTGTCGGCGGTGCGCTTGTTGACGCGGCCTTCGCTGTCGATGATGAGCTGGTCAACGTCGGCGCGTGTCAGCGACACCGTGCTCGCGCGCGACGTCACTGGCGCCGGCGCCGGCTGAGCGAGCGTGACGCGCTCGATCGAGGCCAGCCGCGCTTCGAGAGCGCGCACCTGCTCGGGCGTGGCGGCCACGGTCTGAGGCACCGTGGCGGTCGGGGACGCGGTCGGCTGCACCTGGGCCTGCGTGGCGACCGGCACGGATGCCAGGGACCGTGCGACAAATCCGCCGGCCATCCCGAGTCCGAACACCAGCGTCGCCGCAGCGGCGAGGCCCCAGGCGGGCACCTGCTTCCACCACACAGCGGCGACCGGCGTCACAAACGGCTTCCACACCGACTCGTGTTCCGGAACATCCCACGCCAGCAGATCCTGCCGGACGCTGCGAAGCCCGCGAAGTTCGTCTCGGCACTCGGCGCACCCAGCCAGATGCGCGTCCACCTGACGCCGCTCGCTCGCGCTGGCTTCGTCGTAGAGATACGCGATCAGTTTTTCTCGATCGTCACACATATTGATGCTCATTTCCCTGAACCCGTGAATGTGTTACTTCCGACTTGTCACTTGTAACTTGTCACCTGCCAGCTACTAACTCGTGCTTTCCCAGCTCGCTCGCCGCAAGCTCGCGTCGTCGGCCTGCTGCCGCGCGTCGCGCTCCAGACGCCTTCGCAGCACTGACAACCCCTGATACAACCGCGTCTTCACCGTGCTCAACGGACAATCGAGCGCGTCCGCAATTTCCTGAAACGTCAGGCCGTGAAACTCCTTCATCAGGATGGCCGTCCGCTGCTCTTCCGGCAGGTCCGCCATCGCGCGAGCCACCGCCGCGGACATCTGCTGCCGGTTCACCAACTCCTCGACCGACTCGGCCGGCGAGGGCATTTGCTCCGCCATGTCGAGGCCGTCTTCGCTCTCGGGCACCTGGATCATTGGAGCCCGGCGGGCCTTGCGCATCCAGTCGCGGCACAAATTGAGGGTGATGCGATAGAGCCAGGAGGAGAATTTCGCCTCGCCCTTAAACCCCTTGAGGCCTCGAAACGCGCGCAGAAATGCTTCCTGCACGACATCGCGCGCGTCTTCTTCCCGGGTCAAGGTCCGGTAGGCCAAGGCGTAGATCGGGCGCTCCCAGCGGCTGACCAGCTGGTTGAAGCTCTCCAGATCCCCCGCTTGGGCGCGGGCGACGAGTTCCTCATCAGTAATAGGCGTAGCGCTCACAACGGCTTTCTGATCCTGCGTCCCCCAAGCCCGGCCCACCCGGCTTCTGGCTGACTAAGACGGCGGCGCGGTCGGGAGAGTCTGTACGAGACGGTTCGCGGGACTTTGATCAGTATAGTGCTATGCTTTTTCGCACGACCGCGGCGGATTCTTCCGTCCATTGGCCGACATGAGCGACGAAAACTTTCTGACCACTGAGGAGGTGCTTGACTACCTCCAGGTCAATCTCCGCACCGTCTACCGCCTGATCAAGGCCGGGAAGATCCCTGCTGTTCGCGTGGGTCGCCAGTGGCGGTTCCGGAAGCGCGACATCGACGCTTGGTTGGAATCCAGCCGGCCCGCGTCGGGCGGGCTGATGCTGCCCGAAGATCGCGTGGGCGGCGGCGAACGGCCGAGAATTCTGGTCGTGGACGACGAGCAGGCCGTGCGCGACCTGCTGTCCAAGACGCTGACGATGGCCGACTACGATGTGGATTCGGCTGACGACGGCCCGTCGGCGATCGAGAAGATGCGGGCCGTGGAATACGACCTGCTGATTACCGACCTGAAGATGCCGGGCATGGACGGCCTGTCGGTCATTCGCGAGGCCCGCAAGCTCTCCGCAGACCTCCGCGTCATCATCATCACGGGCTACTCCACCGAGGCGAGCGCCATCGAAGCGATCAATCTCGGAGTGTCTGGATACCTCACGAAGCCGTTCCGCCTGCCGCGCATCCTTGCCGCCGCGGCGCGCGCGCTCGGGGAGCCAGTGCCTGCAGCTGATGGAGCGCCTTCGTAAGACGCTTCAATGATCCAACTCTCGTCCCTTACAAAGTCTTTCGGCGAACGCGTACTCCTCGACAACGTCACCTGGCAGGTGACCGATGGCGAGCGCGTGGGCCTGTGCGGACCGAATGGCGCGGGCAAGACCACCCTCCTGCGCATGCTCGCCGGCCTTGACGAAGCCGACAGCGGGCTGGTCATCAAGCCAGCCGCGCTGACGGTCGGCTACCTGCCGCAGGACGGCCTCAACCATCACGGACGTACGCTCTTCGACGAGGTGTCGCTCGCCTTCGCGCCGCTGCTCGAGGCGCAACGAGAGATCTCCCGCATCGAGCACGCCCTCGAGGATCCCGCGCTACCCGACGGCGAGCACGAAACGCTGCTCGTCAATTACCACGACCTCAGCGAGATGTTCCGCCGCGAGGACGGCTACAGCATCGACCTGAAAGTGGCGCAGGTGCTGCAGGGCCTGGGCTTCGAGCGCGGCGACTTCGACAAGCCCACAGAGACATTCTCCGGTGGCTGGCAGATGCGCATTGCGCTGGCCAAGCTGCTGCTCGGCCGTCCGACGTTGCTGCTGCTCGACGAGCCGACGAACCATCTGGATCTCGACGCGCGCAACTGGCTCGAAGAGTACTTGTCGTCCTATCCGCACCCGGTCGTGCTCGTCTCGCACGATCGGTTCTTCCTCGACGCGGTGGTGACGAAGATCGCGGATCTCTCGCTGCGCAAGGTCACCGACTACGTCGGGACGTACTCGAAGTATCTCGTTCAGCGCGACGCGAATCTCGAGCGGTTGCGCGCCGCGAAGCAGGATCAGGACGACGAACTGGCGCGCATGAAAGCGTTCATCGACCGGTTCCGCTACCAGGCGACCAAGGCCGCCCAGGTGCAAAGCCGCATCAAGATGTACGACAAGATCGTGCCCATCGAAGTGCCGCCGGAGCGCAAGCGCGTGCACTTCACGTTCCCCGCCTGCCCGAAGAGTGGCCGCGTGGTGATGGAACTGAAGCACGTGCGCAAGACCTACGGCGAGAAGACCGTGCTCGGCAACATCAACCTGCACATCGAGCGCGGCGACCGCATCGCGCTGGTCGCGCCGAATGGCGCCGGCAAGTCCACGTTGATGCGCATCCTGTCCGGGGCCGAAGCACAGGATTCAGGCGACCGCACGCTCGGCCACCAGGTCGTGATGGAGTACTTCGCGCAGGACGAAGCCAACCGCCTCGACCCGGTCAAGACCGTCTACCAGACACTCGAAAGCGACTCGCCGATCGGCATGGTGCCGATGATCCGCAACATCCTCGGCGGCTTTCTTTTTGAAGGCGACGACATCTACAAAAAGGCCGGCGTGCTCTCCGGTGGCGAACGCACACGGCTCGCCGTGGCGCGCATGCTGCTGCGCCCCGCCAATACGCTGCTGCTCGACGAGCCGACCAATCACCTCGACCTCGACTCGAAAGACACGCTGCTGGA
>CAYHEX010000253.1:0-6629 GCA_964355365.1 uncultured Solibacteraceae bacterium
ACGCTCGAAGGCGAAAAGATCGTCGCGGTCGACGCGGTGATCGGCTACCTGCATCGCTGTCACGAGAAGCTGGCCGAGAATCTGGCCTACGTGCAGTACCCGTCCATCGCGTCCAAGACCGACTACGTGGCCGCCATGTCGAGCGAGCTGGCCTACGTGATGGCGGCCGAGCAGATCGCGCAGTTCGAAGTCCCGAAGCGCGCGCAGTATCTGCGCGTGGTCGTGAACGAGCTGCAGCGGATTGCCTCACATCTGCTGTGGCTGGGCACGTGGTGCCTCGACATGGGCGGCGCGCTCGGCGGCGGTACCTCGGTGTTCCTCTATTGCATCCGCGAGCGCGAGTTGGTCCTCGACCTGTTCGAATCGCTCGTGGGCGCGCGGCTGCTCTACGGATTCCATCAGGTCGGTGGCGTGCGTTACGACGTGCCGGCGGGCTGGGCGGATGAGTGCCGCGCGACGATGAAGGTCATAGAGCAGCGTCTGCCGGAATACGAAGCGATGCTGTTCGACAACGCGTTCTTCGAGATGCGCACGCGCGGGATTGGCGTGATTTCTTCGCAGCTGGCGCAGGACGTCGGCGTGTGCGGTCCGCTGATGCGCGCCTCGGGCGTGGACTTCGACCTGCGGCGCGACGTGCCGTATTCGTCGTATGAGGACTTCACGTTCAAGGTGCCGGTCGAGACAGAAGGGGACTGTCATGCGCGCTACCGTGTGCGGATGGTCGAGTTCCGCGAGTCGATCAGCATTGTTCGCCAGGCGCTCGACGGTCTGCCGGAAGGCCCGATCTCATCGCGCCAGGGCGTGAAGTCGCTGGCACAGGTGAAAGTGCCCAAAGGCGAGGCCTACGCGCGCGTCGAAGGGCCCCGCGGCGAAGTCGGGTGTTACCTCGTGGCGGACGGCAGCAACAAGCCGTATCGCATGAAGTGGCGCGGCGCCTCGTTCTCGAATCTGGCCGTACTGCCGCACATCATTCCGGGCGTCACCGTGGCCGATGTGGTGGCCATCATGGGATCGGTCGATCCGGTCTTCGGCGAGGTTGACCGATGAGCCCGTTGTCGCCCACCGTCGTCATGCTGATCACGAGCGTCGTTGTCTTTGGCGCGCTCATCGGCATCGTTGCGTATGTCACGTTGCTCGAGCGGAAGTTCGCCGCCCGCATGCAGTCGCGCATCGGACCGTATCGCGTCGGCCCGCACGGATTGCTGCAGCCGATTGCCGACGGCGTGAAGCTGATGATGAAGGAACACCTCGTGCCGGACGCGGCCGACAAGGGCGTGTTCAATCTGGCGCCGATCGTGTTTCTGGTGCCGTGCCTGCTGATCTTCGCGTCGATTCCGTTTGCGCCCGGATTGGGCGTGGCCGACCTGAACATCGGCGTGCTGTTTTTCCTCGCCGTGTCGTCGATGGAAATCGTCGGCCTCTTCATGGCGGGCTGGGGCTCGAACAACAAATATGCGCTGATCTCGGCGATGCGCGCGGTCAACCAGATCATCTCGTATGACCTGCCGTTCTTGTTTGCCGCGCTGGTGCCCGTGATGCTCGCCGGCTCGCTGAAGTTGTCGGACATCGCGGCCGCGCAGCAGGGCCTGTGGTTCATCGCGTATCCGGTGCTCGGCCAGCTCGGGTTCATCGCCTTCATCGTGGCGGGCGTCGCCGCAGAGAACCGCACGCCGTTCGACATCCTTGAAGCGGAGTCGGAACTGGTGGCCGGCTTCCGCGTTGAGTACTCGGGCATGAAGTTCGCGCTGATTCAGCTCGGCGAATATGCGCACGTCATGGGCACGTCCTTTATGGGCGCGGCGCTGTTTCTTGGCGCCTGGGCCGGACCGGGGCCCGCATGGCTTGGCCCGCTGTGGTTCCTGCTGAAGGCGTTGTTCGTGTTCCTGCTGCTCACATGGGTGCGGTGGAGTTTCGTGCGCATCAAGGTGGACCAGATCCTGTCTATTTCCTGGAAGCTGTTGCTGCCGCTGACGCTGCTGCTGTTGTTAGCCACGGCGGTGGTGATCGTGATGAGGAGCGGCGCCGGTGTCTAACCCGAAATCGCGCGGCTTTCTGAGAGAAACGTCGGCGCTGGTCCGTGCGGTGGTGCGTGCGATGCGCATCACGGGCCTGAATTTCTTCCGGAAGCCGGTCACGGTGCACTATCCCGAGAAACCGCGCGTCTACCCGGATCGCTATCGCGGACTGCTGGCGCTGACCTACGACAAGGAGACCGGCGAAGAGAACTGCATCGGCTGCCGCCTGTGCGAGTTCATCTGTCCGCCGGCCGTGATCAAGGTCGAGATGCTGAAGGCGGAGAAGCGCAACTACGCCAAGACCTTCTCGCTCGAACTCTACGCGTGCGAGTTCTGCGAACTCTGCGTCCAGGTATGCCCGACCGACGCGATTGTGATGACGAAGTCGTTTGATCTGGCCACGGCCGACCGCCGCGCGCTCCTGATGGACAAGGACCGGCTCCACGCGATCGGTCTTCAGCACGAGAACTCGTGGGGCACGGGCAACCGGCTGCGCGACATGCAGGCGCCGCCGAAGAAGGTCGTCGAAGCAAAGCCGGCCGCCGAAGGCGCTCAGACCAAGCCTGGAGGCGACGCATGAACGGAGAAGTCATCGCGTTCTGGATTCTCGCCGTCGTCCTCGTGGGCTCGGCGCTCAATGTCGTTCTGACGAAGAACCTGTTCCACTCCGTGCTCTGGCTGGCGGCCGCGCTGATCGGCACGGCCGGGATCTTCATCGCGCTCGACGCGGAGTTCCTCGGCGCCGTGCAGGTCCTGCTCTACGCCGGCGGCGTGATCACGGTCGTGGTCTTCGCCATCGTCGTCACCGAGCGGCTGGTGGGGGAGCGGATCTCGCACACGAGCCGGCGCCTGTTGGCCGGGTCGATTGTCTCGATTGGCGTCCTGGTGCAGGTGCTCAGTCTCGTGCGGAAGGCGGGCGCCGATGTGGCTCGACCCGAGATGACCGCCGACATCACCAAGTGGATGGGCATGTCGCTGCTCACGCCAAATCAGTTTCTGCTGCCGTTCGAACTGCTCGGTGTGCTGCTGCTGGCCGGTCTCCTGGCCGCCAGCTATTTCGCGAGACCGGAGGAATAGACGATGCCGCTGTCTGCCTATCTTTCGCTCGCCGCGATCGTGTTCTCGATCGGGTTGTTTGGCGTGATCACTCGCCGCAACACCGTGGGGATCCTGCTCGGCATCGAGCTCATGCTCAACGCGGTGAACATCAACTTCGTCGCCTTCAGCCGGTTCCACGGCACGACCGTGGGCATGGTCTTCACGCTCTTCGCCATCTGCATCACGGTGGCGGAGGTCGCGCTCGGTCTGGCCCTCGTCATTCTGCTGTTCCGGATGCGCAGAACATCGACGGCCGACCACATTGATTGGCTCAAGGGGTGACTTCGGTCTGACTATCATGATGTCCAACCCCGTTGTTCTCTCGCTCCTCGCGCTGCTGCTGCCGGCAGGTGCCTTCCTGCTGATCGGCGCACTGGCCCCGCTCCGCCGGTCGGGACGGCCCGCCGCGTTTGTGTCGATCGCCGCGGTTGCCGTATCCCTCGGCGCCGCGATTCGCTCGTGGCAATTGGTGTCCGGCTCGGTCGAGCCGATTCGCGCGGTCTGGAACTGGCTGCCTGGCGCGAACGGTCCGCTCGCGACGATGGGCGTGCTGGTCGATCAGCAGTCGAGCCTCATGCTGATCCTGGTGACGCTCGTCGCGACGCTCGTGCAGGTCTACTCGCTCGAGTATCTGCACAGCGAGCCCGCGCCGGCCTTCGGCCGCTACTACGCGTATCACTCGCTGTTCGTCTTCTCGATGATGGGCGTGGTGCTGTCGCCGAACCTCCTGCAGCTCTTCATCTGCTGGGAGCTGGTGGGCGTCTGCTCGTATCTGCTGATCGGGTTCTGGTACCGAAAGCCCGAGGCCTCGCGCGCGGCGCTCAAGGCGTTCTGGACGACGAAGGCCGGTGACGTTGGCCTCCTGATCGGTATCGTCCTGCTGTACCGGCTGGCCGGCACCTGGGACTTGCTCGAACTGAAGCACATGGTTGAGGGCGGGACGCTGGCCACCGCTGGACTCGGCGTCATCACGTTCTGCCTCTACCTGGGCGCGATGGGCAAGTCGGCGCAGTTCCCGCTGCATGTGTGGCTGCCGGACGCGATGGAAGGCCCAACGCCGGTGTCGGCGTTGATCCATGCCGCCACGATGGTGACGGCCGGCGTGTATCTGCTGGTGCGCACGGAGTTCCTGTTTCACGAGACGCCGCAGGTGTTGCACATCGTCGGCTGGATCGGCGGCATCACCGCGTTGATGGCCGCGATCATGGCGTGCGTGCAGACCGACATCAAGAAGGTGCTCGCGTATTCGACGGTGTCGCAGCTGGGCTACATGATGACGGCCGTCGGCGCCGGGTTCGCGGGCGCCGGGTTCCTGCATCTGCTCACGCACGGCATCTTCAAGGCGCTGCTGTTCCTTGGCGCCGGCGCGGTGATCCATGCCGTCCACAGCAACGAGATGGCCGACATGGGCGGCTTGTTCAAGCGCATGCCGCAGGTAGCCACCGTGTTCATCATCGGCACGCTGTCGTTGGCGGGCGTGCCGGCCTTCGCCGGTTTCATCTCGAAGGAAGAAGTGCTCGGCGCCACGTTGGCCGGTGGGCTCACCGGGCCGTTCGTGATGCTGTTGATCGGCGCCTTCCTGACGGCGTTCTACATGTCCAAGGTCGTATTCCTCGTCTTCTTCGCTCAACCGGCGGCCCACGGTCACGCGCATGGCCATGGACATGACGATGGCCATCATGGGGATCCGCCGTTCCTGATGTCGGGACCGCTGTGGGTGTTGGCGATTGCCGCGGTCGCAATCGGGATCTACTCCACGTTCCTCCATCATGCCGAGCCGGAATTCGTTTCGCCCGGTTGGCTCACACCCGTTGCGGTGGCGATGGGGCTCGCGGGCATCGGCGGCGCGTATCTGACGTATCAGACGCGGGCAATCAGCGCCGACACGCTGGCGTCGGTGTTTGCGCCGATCCGGATTGCGGCCGTGAACAAGTTCTGGCTCGACGATCTCTACCTTGCCATCTACCGGAATGTCCTGCTCACGCTTGCGCGCGTGGTTGGGTGGACTGACCGCTACCTCGTGGACGGCGTGCTGAATGTGATCAGCGCCTGGACGCTCGATGGCGGCGATGCGCTGCGTCGGATTCAGACAGGGCGGGTGGGTGACTACATCTTCGCGGTGGCCGCCGGGCTCCTTGTGCTGATGCTTTGGATGCGGGGGACACTCTAATGGACTTCCCGATCCTCTCCATCATCACGTGGTCGCCGTTCGTCAGCGCGTTGATCATCATGGCGTTCGCGCGCCATCGTCCGCTGCTCGTGCGGATGACGGGCGTCATCGGCAGCAGCCTCTCGCTCGTGCTGTCGATCCTCCTGTATTTCAAGTACGACCACGTGGCGAACGGCTTCCAGTTCCACGAGCAGTTGCCGCTCGTGCCGTCGATGGGCATCAGCTACAGCCTTGCGGTCGACGGATGGGGCCTCGTGCTCACGATGCTCACCGCGATCATTCTGTTCGCGGGGTCGTTTGCGTCCTGGACGGTGAAGACGCGCGGGCAGGAGTTCTACGCGCTGTTGCTGCTGCTCTCGACGGGCGTGTTCGGCGTGTTCGCATCGTTGGACCTGTTCGTGTTCTTCCTCTTCTATGAAATCGCCGTCCTGCCGATGTATCTCCTGATCGCGATCTGGGGATCCACCGGGGAAGTGAAGCCGCAGGGCATGTTCGGATGGGCGTTCAAGCGCGTCGGCGTCGGCACCAAGGAATACGCCGCGATGAAGCTGACGCTGTATCTGCTGCTCGGGTCGGCGTTCATTCTGGTCGGCATGCTGGCGCTCTACACGGCAGCCGGTTCGACGTCGTTCAACTTCCTTGATTTGCAGAAGGTGAAGTTCGATCCGCAGCTGCAATCGTGGGTGTTCTTCTTCTTCTACATCGGCTTCGGCGTGCTCGCGGGTATCTTCCCGTTCCACACATGGTCGCCTGACGGCCACGCGTCGGCGCCCACCGCGGTGTCGATGCTGCACGCCGGCGTGCTCATGAAGCTCGGCGCCTACGGCGTGCTGCGCCTCGGCTTCGGCCTCACGCCGGATGGGGCGGTTCAGTGGGCCTGGCTGGTCGGCGCCATCGCGTGCGTCAACATCGTCTGGGGCGCGCTGAGCGCCATGTCGCAGAAGGACCTGAAATACGTCGTCGCCTACTCATCGGTGTCGCACATGGGTGTGGTCATGCTCGGCATGGCCACGTTGACCGAGCAGGGCATCAACGGCTCGGTGTTCCAGATGATCGCGCACGGCATCATGACGGGCCTGTTCTTCGCCCTCGTGGGTCTCGTGTACGAGAAGGCGCATTCGCGCGAGATCTTCAAGATGGGTGGGTTCGCTACGATGATGCCAGGCATCGCGACGGCCTTCGCCATCGGCGGCTTCTCATCGCTGGGCTTGCCGGCGACGGCCGGATTCGTCGCGGAGTTCCTCACCTTCGTTGGCGCGTGGCAGTCCGCGCATTCGTGGTGGTTGATTCCCGGTGTCCTCGGCGCGTTCCTCACGTCCATCTACGTGCTGCGAGTCGTGCGGCAG
>CAYHEX010000254.1:0-6627 GCA_964355365.1 uncultured Solibacteraceae bacterium
AATTGCGACTGGCACGCGACGCGCCAAGTCACCGCACCGCCGTTCGCTGAACGCAGACGGAGCACGCGCAGCGCGCCCACCCTCTGATTCGACAGGACATCAGCGCCCGTCACGCTCACGTCGGCGAACGAAAACCCATCGGGCTCGGTCAGATATATCTCGTACGGATCATTGGCCACCACATTGCTCACGCCGTCCAGCGCGGTGCCGGCCCAGGTGACGTTCGACACATCCACGGCGCCGCACGAGACGTGGCGATTGGTCGCGACAAGCTGCGGATGCGACGTCTTCTCGCGCAGACAGATCGCCTGCACCTCGAAGCGCGGATCCACGACACCGGGCGTGAACGCGCGCTGGAACGTGCCGATGAGCGACTTCGTCCAGAACTCGAAGGCGACGTAGTCCTTGTCCGACGCCAATCCAAGGTCGGCGAAGCGAATCGGCCCCGGGTCGCCGCCGGTGCGGGCGAGCACCATCCAGTTCTCGTAGGGCCGGCTCACGTCCACCGCATAGAGGTAGTGCGTCGACAGCTGCTGCGTCGCGTCGAACGAGCGCGGCCCGCTGCCCGACATCTCCACCGCCGCGCGGCTGATCGCGTCCGAGCGCGATGGCTCCACGTCGTAGATCTGTCCCGGCTGCGCGAACAGCACAGGCGACGTGCGCCGCGCGGCCTCGACACGCTCCGTGCGATACACCGCCGGCGGATCGGTCAGCATCAACAGCGACCCGGTCAACGAGGTGATCGTGGTCGCGCGATACGCGTCCGGCTGCTTCAACTCGATGTGATCGGGGTCGTTGCGCCAGACGATGTTGTTGAAGGAGTTGTACTCGGAGAAGCCGCCGTAGCCGAAGCCATCGTTGCCGACGCGGCAGCCGTCGAAGAGGCCGATGAGTTCGGGCCGCACGCCCCAGCACATGAGCTTGAAGGTGTTCGGGCCGATCGCGCTGGTGATCGCCGACGCGAACTGGCGATACACGGCGTCGCGGTCCAGTTGCTTGCGCGCGAAGTAGTCGCTGAAGCTGTTGTAGCCCTCGTACTTGAGGTGTCGCAGCGCGTCGACCTTGAAATACTGCCAGCCCGCGTTCTTGAGCGCGCGATAGACCGGCAGCACCAGATCCGCGAGCGTCTTCGGATTCGAGCCGTCCATCACGTAGCCGACCCAGTTACCTCGCGCGGGTTGACCGTCCGGGCCTTTGATGAAGTACTCCGGATGCGCGAGCGCGTAGTCCCGCTGCGCAAACGAGACGTTCGTCCATAGCCCGGGCTTCAACCCCTGGCTGGTGATCGACGCCTTCAGCCCGTCGAGTCCACCCGGGAACTTGTCGTTCGTCTTCAGCCAATGGTCCGGCACGCCGATCGGGTTCTGCTGAAACCCATCGTCGATCTGCACGTACTCGTAGCCAAACGGCGCCAATGTGTCCTTGATGACCGCGGCCGTCTCCGTGATGTCACGCTGTGTGACGTCGTCGCGAAACGCGTACCACGACGTCCAGCCGGTCACCGACTGCTTCCACGGCTGAAACGTCCACGGCTGGAAGTACTTCAGGCCGCGATGCTTCTGGTAGAAGCGAGGACGAAAGCGCAGCACGACCTCCGCGCCGGAAGCCTGCAGGCTGAACGCCGCACCGGCCGTCGTCGGCGCCAGCGGCGTCACCGTCAGCGTGGCGCCGGCGTCAACCGACAGCACCCAATCGCGGCTGCGATCGTAAATCGCGCGATTCCGAAGGTTGTGGCTCGGGCCGATGCTCGCGCGCACGAGCGGCAGCGTGTCGGCGCCGCGATCCACCTCCACCGCCAGCGCATCGGCGCTGCCCTGCACCGTCAGATCAACGGTCACGCGATCGCGTCCGACGGCGGTCCACTTCACCACCTGCGTGACGGCTCCGTTGGTGTCGCTCGTCACCGTCCGCCGTTCGGGCGCTACCGTCCCGCCGCTCACCGTCCCGCCCACAATGCGCCGGCCTTCGTACGTGAGCGCCACGTCGCGGTTCGCCGCGGTCAGCGCGGCCGCCACATTCGGCGGCGCACCCGTCGGTTGTGCGAGCGACGGATCGCCGAGACTCAGGAGCACCACCGCCACGAATGCCAGCACGATTCGCATGTCGGGCATTGTAGACGTTTGGTCGTATCATTCGCCGCATGGAACTCTCTCGACGTCGGGCACTCCAACAGTTGGGCGCGGCCACCGCAGGTGCGATGCTGGCGCCAGCCGCGCTCTTCGGCCAGAGCGGCGATATCGTCATCAACGGCGTGCCGATGGAATTCGAAATCGGCGAGGCGCCCTCCGGACTCTACATTCGCGCGCGACGCGCCGGCAGCACAGGTACGTCGTGGGTGGCCGACGACGGCGCGCTGGCGAAGTCACCAGGCCCACGCGCAAGCGGCGGCCGCACCGCCGCCGCGATCGCGCGCACGCGCACGAAGAGCGGCTTCACCGTCCGCTACACCGCCAATCCGCCGACGATCCACGTGGAGAAGCCGGGCAAGCCCGGCGAGCCCGTCACCGTCGTGCAGCAACTCACCTTCGACGCCGAGAAGCCGACGATCACGTTCCGACTGCCCGCCGGCCCGGTGCTCGGCTTCGGCCAGGGCGGCCCGCAGTTTGATCGCAAGGGCCAGACCTACACGAACCGCAGCGGCCAGGGCGGCTACCGACTGCAGACGCACGGCGGCCGCGTGCCGATTCAGTGGCTCATCGGCGCCAGCGAAGGATGGGGACTCTTTCTGCATCAGCCGCTCGGCGCATTCGACTTGAGCGGCACCAACGGGGTATTCACCCCCATGGCGGCGACCGGCCCAGCGGGCAATCTCGTCAACCGGCCGGCAGAGACGGCCTCCGTACTCGAGCACCTCAACATCGTTATCGTCGCCGACAAAGACCCGGCCGCGATCATGCGCGCGTTTGCTGAGATGACAGGCTTTCCCGAGATGCCGCCGCTGTGGTCACTCGGCTATCAGCAGTCGCATCGCACGCTCGCGGGCCCGGACGAAGTGATGGGCATCGCGAAGACTTTTCGCGAGAAGCAGCTCCCCTGCGACGCGCTGATCTATCTCGGCACGGACTTCTGCCCGTCGGGTTGGAACACGCACAACGGCGAGTTCACGTGGAAAGCCGACGTCTTTCCCGACCCGAAGAAGATGATCGACGATCTGCACGCCGAGCACTTCAAGGTCGTGCTCCACATCGTGATCGAAGGCAAGACGCTCACCGGCAAGGTCAGCGATCCATGCACTGCGCCGCCGCTGCCGACTGGACGCATTCCCGAGTCCATCAGAGGCTCCGCCGGCACCTGGCCGCCGGATCGCCAGGTCAGCTGCTACTGGCCGGCGCATAAGCCGCTATTCGATCTCGGCATCGACGGCTGGTGGCCGGATCAGGGCGACGGCCTCGACGCGCCGTCGCGACTGGCGCGCAACGTCATGTACTACGACGGCTCGCTGATGTATCGCCCGAACGAGCGGCCGTATGCGCTCCATCGCAACGGCTACGTCGGCATGGCGCGGCGCGCCGCGTTTCTCTGGTCGGGCGACGTCTACTCACTCTGGGACACGCTCAAGACGCATGTGCCGAACGCGGTGAACACGAGCCTCTCGGGCATTCCGTACTGGGGCACCGACATCGGCGGCTTCGTGCCCACGGCGGATTTCACGGGCGAACTCTTCGTGCGCTGGTTCCAATTCGGCGCGTTCAATCCGCTCTTCCGCTCGCACGGCCGCACATGGCATCTGCGGCTGCCGTGGGGATGGAACACCGGTGAGCTGGGGTTCAGCGAGGTGTCGGGCTACACCAGCGGCGCGCAGGATCCGCCGACGAGCGAACTGCACAATCCCGCCGTCGAGCCCATCTGCAAAAAGTATCTGGAGCTGCGCTATCGGCTGATGCCCTACCTCTACACCGCGGTGCGCGAGTGCCACGACACCGGCATGCCGATCATCCGCGCGATGTGGCTGCACTATCCGGATGATGGGGTTGCCGCGGCCCGAGGAGACCAATACATGTGGGGCCGCGACATGCTCGTCGCCCCCGTCGTGGAAAAGGGCGCGACCACGCGATCGCTCTACCTGCCGAAAGGTCCGTGGATCGATTTCTGGACGGAGCAACCCGTTGCGGGAGGACGCGAGATCACGCGCGATGTGGATCTGGCGACGATGCCGCTCTACGTACGCGGCGGTGCCGTGATGCCCATCGGCCCGGTCAAGCAGTACACGGCTGAGCCCTCGAGCGACCCGATCACCCTTGTCGTGTTCCCTGGTGCGAGCGGTGCGTCGTCGCTCTACGAAGATGACGGCGCCACGTTGGACTACCGGAAGAACGCCGGCGTGAACCGATTCGCGTTTCGCTGGGATGACGCGACCAGGCGACTCACCGTCAGCGGCGGCCGCACCGGCTCCACGCGGACATTCGCCGTGCGCCTCGCCGGTAAAGACACGGTGACCGCGGTACGCGTGTCCGGCCCGCCCGTCACAGTCACGCTGTAGACTTCCTTCGTGCAGAATCGCTCGGCGGCTGATGCCCTGTCTGACGTGTGTGGCGCCATCGCCGGCGCCATCGGCCTGGCCGCGCTGCTCGGCTGGTCGGGGCAGCTATGGTGGCTCGGCGCCGCCGTCTCACGCGGTCCGGGCATTCGCCCCGTCACGGGCGCGTGCATCCTGGCGCTCAGTCTCGCGTTGATCACGGCGCGCCGCCTGACGGTCGGCAGGTTCGCGGGCGCCGCACGCTGGACGCTCGGCCTGGCGCTGGTGGGCAGCGGCGCGCTCGCGGCCTGGATGCTCGCGCGACTGTTCTTCGGCATCGGCACGCCGCAACGTCCGAGTTCGCCCCACACGGTGTCCACGATGGTCCTACTGGGCATTGGCGTGGTGCTGTCCATCAACGCCAGCATGCGGCGTCGGCGCCTCGCGAACATCTGCGCGCTCGGCGGCGCCATCATCACGTGGTTGGCGCTGCTCGGCTACGTCACGACGATGCCGATGTTCTTTGCCGTGCCGGGCGATCCCAGCACCGGCATGTCGGTCGTCACGGCCGTGGCGCTGCTCATCATCAGCGTTGGCGTGATGGGCCTGTTTCCGGATCATGGGTTCGTGGCGCTATTCGCCACAAATTCCGAGGGCGGCACGCTGATGCGCGTGCTGCTGCCGACCGCGGTGCTGTTTCCGCTGGTCGTGGGCGGCCTGCTCAATCACGGGCAGACGGTCGGCTGGTTCGGCCGCGAGGTCGGCCTGGCGCTGAACCTCGGCATCACGAGCGTGATCATCATCGCGCTCGTGCTCTGGATCGGCATGATCTTCAAACGCCGTGAAGCCGAGCAGCGCGCGGCAGAAGAGGACCGCGAGGAATTGCTCGCCAGCCTGCGCACATCACTTGACGCGCTCAGCAAGCTGCAGAACAACCTTGTCACCGTGTGCGCCTGGACGCAGCGCGTGCTCGATCAGGGCAAGTGGGTACGCTTCGAGGAGTTCCTCGACAAGCGCCTCAACATCTCCATCACGCACGGCATCTCGGAAGAGGCCGCGCAGGACGAGCTGCATTCCCTGGAAGAGTGGATGAACCAGTCTGCGTCGGACGAGTCACACTCGCCTCGCAAGCCGCCCGGCGCCTAACGCGTCCGCTCGGGCGCGAAGCCACTCAGATCCCAATCTTCGCTCGCCACCCACGGCATCGCGTCCACTTCCAGCGCGTCCATGCCGAGCGCCTCGCCGGCTGGGGACGGCGTCGAGGCCGCCACCGTGTTCCAGTTCGGCGGCTCGATGCCGCGCAGGTAGCGCATGAAGAAGTCGTTACGCTTTCGCGCCGTGATGGGACTGCCCGCGCCATGATCGACGCCCGGAATGACGACGAGCTCGAACTCCTTGGACGCCTTGACGAGGGCGTTCACGACCTGCATGGTGCTTGAGGGATCGACGTTCGTGTCCAGTTCCGGCACGACCAACATCAAATGCCCCTGAAGCTTCGCGGCGTGGTCAACGTTCGACGACGCGGCGTACTCGGGGCCGATCGGCCAGCCCATCCACTGCTCGTTCCACCAGATCTTGTCCATGCGGTTGTCGTGGCATCCGGAATTGGACACGGCGACCTTGTAGAACTCCGGGTGGAACAGCAAGCCGCCGGCGGAGTTCTGCCCGCCGGCCGACGTGCCGTAGATGCCGACCTTGGTGATGTCGTAGTACGGGTACTTTGCCGCGATGGCTTTGTGCCAGAGGATGCGATCGGGGAATCCCGCATCAGCCAGATCCTTCCAGGCGACGTCGTGAAACGCCTTCGACCGGTTGGCGGTGCCCATGCCGTCGACCTGCACGACGATGAAGCCGAGCTCGGCGAGCGTCTGCATGCCGGTCTGCGTGCTGAAGGTCTTCGGCACGAATGAGCCCTGCGGCCCGGCGTAGATGTTCTCGATCACCGGGTACGTCTTCTTCGCGTCGAAGTTGGTCGGGCGGATGATGATGCCCCAGATATCGGTGACGCCGTCGCGCGCCTTCGACACGAACACTTCCGGCGCCTTCCATCCGGTGGCCATGAGATCCGTCGAGTCGGCCTTCTCCAATGCGAGCACGAGCTGCTGGTCGCTCGTGCGGTGCAACTCGCTCACCGGCGGCAGATCCACGCGCGAGTACGTGTCCACGTAGTA
>CAYHEX010000255.1:0-6600 GCA_964355365.1 uncultured Solibacteraceae bacterium
CCCACGCCGCCGGCCCTCTTCGTCGGGCCGTGCATGCAGCACGAGTCGAGTTGCACGACGCCGTCGGCATTCGGCAGCCCGCCGTAGCCCACGCTCGTGTCCAACGGATCGAGTTCAACGATATTGACGCCGGCGATGAGCGCGTCCAGCACGTCGAAATTAGCGACGTCACTATTCGCAACGCGGCCGGTCGTCATCTGTTCGAACGCCGTCTGGACGCACGTCTTCGTGCCGCCATTCTTGTAGCGATTGCCGTTGTCAGACGCGACCACGACGGGCCTGCTGCTGCTTTGCACGATGACCTCCGGTCCCGATGACGCGAATGGCTTGGCGGCCGCGACCACGCCGGCTGCGGCGGTTGTGGCGATGAAATCTCGACGATTCACTTTCGGCATTGCGCGCCTCCCGGCGCATTAACTATAAGAGCATTCAACATGGGGGGCCATGGGGGACCATGGGGAAGACAAAGACAAAAGACAGGCTTTCAAAGAGCTCTTTGAAAAACCGTCTTTGGTCTTCCCCATGGCCCTTCATGGCTCTCCATGTTGATGGCTTTTGATCTGATAGCATCAGTGGCTCGTGACTGACCGGAATATCTCTCTCGCCACTGTCGAAGCGGCTCGTGAGCGCGTGTATCGCGTGGCGCGACGCACGCCGATGGTTCGGCTCGACCCGGTCGGGCAGGATCTGCCGGAGATCTGGCTCAAGCTCGAGGTCTTTCAGCCGATCGGCTCGTTCAAAATTCGCGGCGCGGCCAACGCGATCGGCCAGCTCACAGCCGAAGAAATGCAGCACGGTGTGTGGACCGTCAGCGCCGGCAACGCCGCGCAGGGCGTGGCGCTGGCCGCGCGCAACGCCGGCGTCAAAGCGTCCGTGCTGGTGATGGATACGGCGCCGGCGGCGAAGATCAATGCCATCACGCGCCTGGGCGCCTCCATCGTGCGCGTCTCGTACGACGAAGCGTGGCGCGCGGTTGAATCGCACACGAGCGATCGGATGACCGGCCGCATGGTGCACCCGTTTGATGACGACGACTTCATCAGTGGGAACGGTACGGCGGCGCTGGAGATCCTCGAGGACATGCCCGATGTCGACGCCGTCGTGGCGGCCATCGGCGGCGGCGGGTTGCTCGCCGGTGTCGGCTGCGTGCTGAAGGCGCTGAAGCCGTCGGCGCAGGTGATCGCCGCTGAGCCGGCCACCGCCGCCCCCCTGTCGCTGTCATTCGCCGCCGGCGAGGCGCGCCGCTTCGATGCGTGGACGTCGTCATTTGTCGACGGCGCCGGCGGCAAGTCCGTGCTGCCGTCCATGTGGCCGCTGATGCAGCGCTGGGTCGACGAGTCGATCGTGGTGTCGCTCGACGACACGGCCCACGCGATGAAGATGGCCGCCGAGCGCTGCCACGTCATCGCGGAAGGCGCCGGCGCCTGCGCCATTGCCGCCGCGCTGTCCCCGGCCCTGCGCGAGCGCGGCCTCAAGAAGATCGTCGCCATCGTCTCGGGCGGCAATATTGATTTGTCACGGTTCGCCTCGCTCGTCGGCGCGTGCCTGCAGACGGGCCACGACCGCCCGCTCTGATCTTTTGTCCGGAGTTACTCAATGACACCGCCCCCAGCGCCGCTGCTCCCCACGCGGTTGCCCCGCTTGTTCGAACTCGCCTGTGACCTCTGGTGGACGTGGCACCCGGCACGCGAGGTGTTCCGCACGCTCGACTACCGCCTCTGGCGCCGTACCGCACACAACCCGGTGCGCATGCTGCGCGAACTGCCGATCGAGACGCTCGATCGCGCCGCCAACGACCCGGCGTTTCTGGCCCGCTACGACGCGGCGATCGCGGCGATGGATGCGAATCGCTCGTCGAAGGGCACGTTCTGGGATCAGCACGTGGGCACGGAGCCGGCCAAGACCGTGGCCTATTTCTCCGCTGAGTTCGCGCTGCATCAGACGCTGCCGATCTACGCCGGCGGCCTCGGTGTGCTCGCGGGCGATCACTGCAAGGAAGCCAGCGACCTCGGCGTGCCGCTCGTGGGCGTCGGATTCATGTATCCGCAGGGGTACTTCCGCCAGCGGATTTCGGCCGAAGGCTGGCAGCAGGAAGTGTACGAGCGGCTCAACTGGGAGAACGCGCCCATCACACGCGCCGTCACGCGCGACGGCCAGCCGTGCATCGTGATGGTGCCGCTCGGCGCGCGCAACGTGCTCGTGCAGGTGTGGCAGGTGCGTCTCGGTCGCGTGAGGCTATTCCTGCTCGACACCGACCTCAAGGACAACGCGCCGTGGGATCGCGAGTTGTCGGCGCGCCTGTACGGCGGCGGGCAGGACACGCGTCTGCAGCAGGAAATCGTGCTCGGCCTCGGCGGCGTGCTGGCGCTGCGCGCGCTCGGCGTGACGCCGGCCGCGTGGCATCTCAACGAAGGCCACGCCGCGTTCGTCGTGCTGCAGCGCATTCGCGACCTGCTCTCGACCGGACACCGCTGGGACGCGGCGATCGAACAGGTGCGCCGCACCACGATCTTCACCACGCACACCCCGGTGCCCGCCGGGCACGACGCGTTTCCGTTCGCGCTGGTCGAACAGCACCTCTCGAGCTGCTGGGGATCGATGGGCGAACACCGCGACGCCTTTCTCGCGCTCGGTGACTACGACAACGGCAGCGGCAACGGCCGCCAGTTCAACATGACCGCCCTCGCCATGCGCACGGCGGGCGCGATCAACGCCGTCAGCCAACTGCACGGCGACGTCACCCGCGAGATGTTCGAGCCGCTGTGGCCGGACCTGGCCGCCGCCGAGCGCCCTGTGCGGGCGATCACCAACGGCGTGCATGCGCCCACGTGGGTGGCCACGGAACTCGCGGTGCTCTTCGATCGCTATCTCGGCGCCGCGTGGCGCGAACGCACCGACGACGCCGCCGTGTGGCAGGGTGTCATGGCGATTCCCGACGACGAGCTGTGGGCGGTGCGTAATGCCTTGCGCGATCACCTGTTCCATGTGGTGCGCGAGCGCATTCGCGACCGCTGGACGGATGAAGGTGCGAGCGCGGCGCGCGTGATGGCCGGCGGCGCCATGCTCGATCCGCACGCGCTGACGATCGGCTTCGCGCGCCGGTTCACCGGCTACAAGCGGCCGGACCTCGTCTTCCGCGACGCGGAACGCCTCGCGAAGCTCGTCAACCACTCGCGCCGGCCGTTGCAGATCGTGTTCGCGGGCAAAGCCCATCCGGCTGATGAAGCCGGCAAGCATCATCTGCAGAACGTCTTCCGGCAGTCGCTCGACCCGCGCTTTGCGGGGCGCATCGCCTTCATCGACGACTACGACCTGCACGTCGCCCACTTTCTGGTACAGGGCTGCGACGTGTGGCTCAACAATCCGCGCAAGCCGCTCGAAGCCAGCGGCACCAGCGGGATGAAGGCGTCGATGAACGGCACGCCGCATCTGTCGATCGGCGACGGCTGGTGGGCCGAAGGCTATGACGGCACCAACGGCTGGCTCATCGAGGCGCCGGTGGCCGATCCGTCTGCGGGCGCCGCGCACCTCCTGTCGCTCGACGATCAGGATGCGGCCGATGCCGATGCGCTGTACGCGCTGCTCGAAAACGAGATCGTGCCGGCCTTCTACGATCGCGACGCACGCGGCATCCCCCTGCGCTGGCTCACCTACGTCCGGCGCGCGCTGATCACCGTCACGCCGCACTTCAGCACGCGCCGCATGCTCAAGGACTACATCGAGCAGGCGTATGCGCCGGCGGTGCAATCGAGCAATGGGGCAATGAGGCAATGAGGCAATGAGGCAATGAGGCAATTGCCCCATTGCCTCATTGCCCCATTTCCCCATTGCAGTTAAGGTACCGAAATGGCTAGGAAAGCTGCAGAGATCACACGGTGCGCGCTCTGCGACGCGAAGGACGTGACCGAACCGCGTGGCGACGAGCGCTACTGCCGCGACTGCTGGGATCGCAAGATCGCAATCGAAGATATCGTCGCGCGCGAGTTCACGCTCAAGCGCTACATCCGCGCCACGAGCGCGGAGAAGTATCTGGTCTTCCACTCCACGCAAAAACGTCCGATCGGCCAACTGCTCGTCATCGACGACGGGATGGATTTGTTCCTGACGCTCGTGCTGTTCCCGTCGTTCAACTGGGAAGATCAGGCCTATCACCTCGACAAGGACCCGGAGCGCCGGTCGTTCGCCGAGATCCTGGTCGATGTCGTCGCCGCCGACGTGATCGAGCCGTGGGGCGGCGGCAAGTGGCACCTCGAGATGTTCCGCTCCACCGCGCCCGACCCGGAGGACTGGAACGGAGAGATGTAAGAGCATCGCCAATCGGGAATCGGGAAGCGCCAATCGGGGATCGTGCGATCGGCAATCGGGGAATCGATCGGCAATCGGGGAATCGGGGAATCGGGGAATCGATCGGCAATCGGGGAATCGGGGAATCGATCGGGAATCGGAGAAGCGGATCGGCAATCGGGGGGCTGAGTGGGGTGCGCTCAAAACCAATGGCGCACGGTTCGCGTCATACCTCCCAAGACCGTATACTTTGCCCATGTCCCTGGATATCAACCGCATCCAAGCCGCGCTAGCTGCCGAAAAAATTGACGGCTGGCTCCTGTACGACTTCCGGGGGACGAACGCCATTGCCGAGGGCCTCGTGGGCCTGGCCGGACAGCACGTCACGCGGCGCTGGTATTACTTCATTCCGGTGACCGGCACCCCGCGCAAACTGAATCATGCGATCGAATCGCGCAAGCTCGACGCGCTGCCGGGCGACAAGACGATCTACGCCGAGCGCCGATCGCTCGTCGATGGGCTGAAGACCATCCTCGGCGGCGCCACGACGATCGCAATGGAGTACTCGGCCAACAACGACATCCCGTACATCTCGCGCGTGGACGGCGGCACCATCGACCTCCTCCGCTCGCTCGGAAAGACCATCGTCTCGTCGGGCGACCTGGTCGGCGCGTTCGAAGCCGCGTGGCATGAGGCCGAGATCGCCACGCACGTGAAGGCGTCCGAGGCGCTCTATCGCATCAAGGACAACACCTTCGCGTTCGTGCAGGCGAAGATGCAGGCTGGCGAGTCGCTCAACGAGTTCATCGTCCAGTCGCAGATGGTGCAGTTCTTCAAAGACGAAGGCCTCGTCTCCGATAGCGCACCGATCGTCGGCGCTCAGGAAAACGCGGGCGACCCGCACTACATCCCCAGCGCCGACGTGCACCGGGTGATCCGACCGAACGAAATACTGCTGCTCGATCTGTGGGGGAAGTTCCCGACACCGGGCGCGGTCTATGCCGACATCACCTGGTGCGGTTTCACGGGCGACGTCATCCCCGAGCAGTATGCGAAAGCGTTCAACACGATCGTCGCGGGACGCGACGCGGCCATCGCCAAGGTGAAGGCCGGCATCAGCTCCGGTGCGGGCGTGCGTGGCTGGGAAGTGGACCGCATCTGCCGCGACGTCATCACCGACGCGGGCTTCGGGGAGTACTTCGTGCACCGCACGGGCCACAGTCTTGGCACCGAAGTGCACGGTAACGGCGTCCATATGGATGACTACGAAACCCACGACGACCGGAAGCTGCTGACCGGCACGGGCTTCACGATCGAACCCGGCATCTACACGAAGGCATTTGGCGTCAGAACGGAAATCAACATGGTGGTGGGCGCCAGTCACGCGACCGTCACCGGTCCTTGTCAGACAGAACTTTTCCGAATAAGCGGAGCGAAGTAACGATATGAACCAGAAAAAGTCCGGCGTCTTCTACGGCATCCTGATCGCGTTCGCGTCCATGGCGATGGGCATGGTCATCGCCTCCCGTCTCGATCTCGTCCCCCGGTCCTCGGCCGGTCCGTTGAACATCCCCACCACCAACAGCGCGCCGCTCACCGGCACGATCGACGCCGGCACGTTCCGGACGATCGCGAAGGACAGGAACCCGTCCGTGGTCAGCATCACAGCGCTGAAGCACCAGCAGCAGCAGCCGGACATGAGCGAGCTGTTTCAGATCCCCGGCTTCCGTCAGCAGGCCCCGAACCGCCGACCGAGAAACAGCCAGGGTGAACTGGTCGCCGCCGGCGGCAGCGGCTTCATCATCGACAAGGTCAACGGCTACATCCTCACGAACAACCACGTCGTTGACGGCGCGGAGAACATCGAAGTCCGGCTGTTCAACAGCGATCGCCAGTCGGATCCGCTCACGGCCAAGGTCGTGGGCCGTGATGTGCTCACCGACAGCGCGCTGATCCAACTGACGAGCCTGCCCAAGACGCCGCTGACGGAAACCGCGTTCGGCGACTCGAGCCAGCTGCAGCCCGGCGACTGGGTCATGGCGATCGGCAGCCCGTTCTCGTACTCGAACACCGTCACCGTCGGCGTCGTCAGCGCGGTGTCGCGCGTGAGCGGCGAGCTCAACCCCGTGCCCGGCCGCGACCTCGAGATGATCCAGACGGATGCCGCGATCAATCACGGCAACTCCGGCGGTCCGCTGTTCAATCTTCGCGGTGAAGTGGTCGGCATCAACACGGCGATCATTTCCAACAGCGAGACGGGCGGCAACCTGGGCATCGGCTTCGCCGTGCCGATCAACACCGTGAAAGAGATCCTCA
>CAYHEX010000256.1:0-6534 GCA_964355365.1 uncultured Solibacteraceae bacterium
CACAAGTGATGTACGTCGAGCAGGTGTCCGGCGCCGCCGACGCGCTCAAGTACATCAACGGCTACAAGTCGAAGGTGCAGCACACCACGCCCGTGATTCGCACGCGCGGCCGCCACGAATCTCCGCAGGGCAACGACCAGTACTTCAAGGGCGCGCTCTTCCTCCACACACTCCGCAGCGTGATGAACGACGACGCGAAGTGGTGGGCGCTCGTGAAGGAGACCTACAACACCTTCAAGTACAAGAACATCCTCACCGAAGACGTCGCCACGCTCTTCACCAAGCGCTTCGGCACGAACATGACGCCGGTCTTCAACCAGTACCTGCGCCGCACCGCGATCCCCACGCTCGAACTGATCTTCGACGAGCCGAACCGCAAGGTCTCGTACCGCTGGAAGGCCGATGAGAAGGCCTTCGCGATGCCGATTCGCGCCGGGGACAAGAACGCCTGGCGGACGCTCACACCCACGACCGACTGGCAGACGATGGACACAGTGATCACGAAGGACGCGTTCGACGTGGCCACGGACCTGTACTACGTGAGCGTCACCAAAGCCGACAAGACGGGCGAACTGCCGGCCAATCCGCCCGCCGCCGCGGCGCGCGTCGTGTCACCCGAGCAAGCCGCCTTCGACGAAGCGACCAAGATCAAGGACCTCAGCCAACGGCTCCCCGCGCTCCGCAAGATCCAGGCGGACTACCCGAAGAGCACCTTCCTTCGCCAGGTCAACAGCGTCGTCCTCAACATCCTCATCGGATTGCCGGACAAACGCGCGGAGATCGGGCCCGCGTTCGCTCAGGTGGTGGCCGACGCGAAAGCCGGCTACCCGGCCGACACGCAGATCCTGCTCCTGTCATCGCCGATCGCGCGCGCGATCGACCTCGGCATCACGCTCGACGGCGCGGACACCGCGATCGCCGCGGCACTGGACGCGGCCCGCAACCCGAAGCCTGCGGCCGCCCCACCCGCAGCCGCCGGCGCAGCGCCGAACCCGAACGTGGCCGCGGTCGACCGTAGCGCCGCGCCGTCCACGATCGCCACCGGACTCGAACTGCTCGGCCGACTGCATCTGGCCAAGGGCGACAACGCCGCAGCCGAGAAGGAATTCCTCGAAGCGCTGAAACTCGATCCCTCGATCAAGTCGGCGCCCGTCGGCCTGGCGAAGATTGCGGCGGCTGCGAAGAACGACAAGCAGGCGCTCGCGTATTACCTGCAGGCCGCCGCTGCGGGCGCGCTCAAGGGCGACGACGAGAAGGCGTTCCACGCGCTCTACGCCAAAGTGAACGGCAGCGAGAAGAACCTCGACAAGGACATCGATGTTGCGTTCCTGAAGCTGTTCCCGAATCCTGTCGAGGCCGACAAATGGCACGCGTCATCGTCGCGCACGAGCCGCATCGTCCTGGCGGAGCTCTTCACCGGGTCCGGATGCCCACCCTGTGTCGCGGCCGACTACGCGCTGGACGCCGCGATGGAGCGGTACAGCTCGGCAGACATGGCGACGCTCGTGTATCACGTGCACGTGCCGCAGCCGGATCCGATGACGACCGCCGCAAGCACGGCACGCAAGGACTACTACAAGGAATACGTCCTCGGCGTGCCGACCTTCATCGCTGACGGCGAATTGGTGCGGCTCGGCGGCGGCGGGCGTGACAACACGGGACCCACTTACGGTGCGTACGCGCCGTTCATCGACAACCGCATGAACGTCGCGCCGGACGCAACGCTCGGTCTGAAGGCGTCGCTGAAAGACGGCAAGGTCACGGTCGCGACGGCGATTTCGAATCTCGCCGCGAACTACAAGGACGCGAAGGACCTGACCGTGCACGTCGTGCTCGCGGAACAGGAACTGCGCTTCACGGGCGAAAACGGCATGCGGTTCCATCCGCTCGTCGTCCGCGCCATGGCCGGGGGTGACAAGCCGGGCGTGCCGCTGACGGTCGACGCCGCGGGCAAGGCGACCATCAGCACCACATTCGACCTGTCGACGATTCCGGCCGACATCACGTCGAGCCTCGATGCCGAAATCAAGAAGCGTCGCGGCAACGAAACGGCGGGCGGCACGCCGGCGGTCTACAAGGCTGAAGGCCATGCCTACATCACCGTGGATCCGTCAAAGCTGATCGTGGTGGCATTCGTCCAGGATGCGAGCAAGCACATCCTGCAGGCGGTGCAGTTGCCGCTCGATGCGAAGCAGTGGAAGAAAGCGGAGAAGAAGTAGTCCAGTGTCCAGAGTCCAGAGTCCAGTGTCCAAGACCCTCATTGTCCTGTTGACCGCGGTCTCCTCCCTGGCCTCGGCGTCGATCGCCGCGGCGCAGGTGCCCGATGAGCCCATCCATTGGGCGCTGGCGACCGAGAAGCCGGACGCGAAGACGACGCGTGGCGGCACGATCACGCTGGCGCTGACGGCGACGATCGACGAGGGCTGGCACCTCTACTCGCTCACACTCCCGGCCGGCGGACCGATTCCGACGCGCATCACCATTCCGGCGGGCCAGGAGTTCGCGGCCGCAGGTGATGTGATCGAACCGGCGACCAAGTCCTCGTTCGACTCCAACTTCAACATGACGTTGGAGTACTTCGAGGAGAAGGCCACATTCGGCGTGCCGCTCAAAGCGTCGATGGCGGCCGGTTGGGGTGATGTGCCGGCGCGCGTGGCCGTGTCCTACCAGACCTGCAACGACAAGTTCTGTCTGCCGCCCAAGCAGGTGGTCGTTACCACTCAGGTGAAGGTGATGCCGTCGACGGCGGATCAGCCGCCGATGCCGCCCGATCGCGACGCCTTCAACAAGGCGCTGCAGGTCAAGGACGTCGCTGCGCAGATCACGGCCATCGAGAAGTACGCCGCGGACTTCCCTGCCTCCGACAACGTCTACTTTGCGGCGGCGCGCGGCATGCGGACGATCGCTGACGCCGACGGTGTCGGTACGGCGCGCTTGGCCGCGTTCGTTCGCGCGATCGAACGCGCCATGGATGAGGCCGGGACGAAAGGCGCCGCGAATCAGTATCAGCGCGCCAACGTCTACTACACCCTGTCGTCGCGACTGGTGAGCCGCAGCGTGCTCATCGACGATGCGGTTCGGCTGGCCTCGAAGAGTGTGCCGCTGCTCAACGAGGGCGACTTCATGGCGAAGGAACTCGCCGTCCACAACGAGCGACAGGCAGCCGCCACGAAGCGCGCGCCGGGTCGCACACCTGATCCGTTTTCCCGCGCCGAATCCGAGGCGACGTGGACGGGCATTCGCGCGTCGCACCTGTCGGTCCAAGGTCGGGCCCTCCTGCTTCAAGGCCACACCGCCGACGCGCAGGCCCGACTGAAGGAGTCGTACGCGCTCGCACCCGTCATGGAAACCGCGCTCGCCCTGTCATCGCTCGCCGAGAAAGCCGGCCTGCTCAACGACGCATTGAGCTACGCCGTCACGGCGCAGCTCACCGGCAAGATGACCGCGCCGGAGTTCGCGCAACTCGACGCGATCTACGAGAAGACGCACAACGGCTCGCTCAACGGCCTCGAGGCGCTGCTCGACAAGACATTTGCCGCCAAACACGTGAACCCGGTCGCTGCGCCGAAATACACGCCGACAGCGGCGCGCACGAACCGCACGGTGCTCGCGGAGATGTTCACCGGCGCGGCCTGCATCCCCTGCGTGTCGGTTGATCTCTCGCTGGAACGCGTGCTGGAGCGCTACTCGCGCAGTGAAGTCGCCCTGCTCGTGTACCACATCCACGCGCCGTCGTCGGATCCGTACAGCAACTTCTCCGTCGAAGCGCGCAGCGCGTACTACGGCGTCCACGGCGCGCCGACCGTCCTGCTGGATGGCAGCGTTGCCGGTGTCGGCGAAGGCGGCGGGCCGTTGGCGACGACGATCTTCCCCAAGCTCGACGCCGCGATCGGCAAGCGGCTCGAGACCAAGGCCGAGGGCCGCATCGTGGTCGAGGCCACGCGGTCGGGCGATGTGGTGCACGTCGAGGTGCAGACACCGGACGCACCGGCCTCCGCCGCGCACTTGTACACCGTCCTTGTTGAGACCGCCTCGAGTTACAGCGGCGAGAACGGCCTGCGCATCCAGCCGATGATCGTGCGCGCCATCCAGGGCAAAGGACAGGGTACGGCCATGCCCATGCCCGGTCCATCGATGGTGTGGCCGATCGATCTGAAGGCGCTCGCGACGGACAACCTCGAGTACTACGACTGGTACATCGCCGACCTGAAGAAGCGCGCCAACATCGACACGTCGTTCCGTGAGAAGCGCAACGCCGTCGACCCGTCGCGCCTTGCGATCGTCGCCTTCCTGCAGGACGACGTCACGCATGACGTGCTGCAGTCTGTGTTCGTGCCGATCAAGTAGCCCGCTCGCTTAAACCCGACCCACTCCGCGGCGGTCCAATGGCTCGGAGCACTGATGCGACTCGCCCTCTGCCTGAGTGGATGTCTGGCCCTTACGATCATCGGATGCGGGGGCGGCGGCTCGTCCCCTGCGGCGCCCTCAACGACTGACACCAAGACCACAACCACGACGCCGACAACGACCACGCCAGCCGGGTGCACGATCACCGCGTCCACACCGGGCGGCGCGGTCACCGGCGCGAACGGCCCCTACTATCACCACCTCGCGATTGCCTCGACGACGAACGGCATCGCGCTGACCGGCGCGTCCGATTCGCTCGACCATGCCTCCGTGCCCGACGCGACGGTCCTGCCGGATGGTTCGATCGGCGTCTACTACGTGAACGGCGAAACCGACGGGATCTGGCTCGCGCGAATCTCCGGCACCACGGCCACCCCGGTGAGCGCGATCAAGATCGACGGCTTCATCCGGCCTCAGGGCGCCGTCGATCCGGACGCGTTTCTCATCAACGGCAAGGTGAGGCTCACCTACCTCTACGGATTCGGCAGCAGCGGCGGTCACCGCATCTGCATGGCGGAGTCGAGCGACGGCGTGAACTTCACCTCGCTGGGCCTGTCGATGAGCTTCACCGGGCAGTCGGAAACGGATCCGTCGGTGGCGCAGGCCGCTGACGGCACGTGGCTGATGGCCGTCTCGCGCGGCACATCCACGATGCTGGCGCGATCGTCCGACGGCCTCACATTCACGGAGTTCTCGCAGGTTACCTTCGGCGGTGTGCCCGAGTTGGCGGCGCTCGGCGACGGTCGCGTCAGGCTCTATGTCTGCTCGACCAGCGGCGGACTGGCCGCCTACGCATCAAGCAACAGCGGAGCGAGTTGGACGAGCGAGGGTTCGCTCACCGGCGCGACGATTCCTGGGCGGCCCGGCGTCTGCGACCCGTCAGCCCTCCTGAGCCGCAATCTCTTCGTTTTCAAGACTCAGTAGCCGCGCCCGACGCCACGGTTGCTACACTCTCTGCACACGGGAGTAACGACGCATGCGGTGGCAACCGGGCACCAGTGATCAGGATATTGAAGACCGTCGCGGCGCGGGCCGCGGGCGTGTGCCCGGCGGCGGCATGGGGCTCGGCCTCGGCGGCGTGCTGCTGATCGGCATTCTCAGCCTCGTCTTCAAGCAGGACTTCTTCTCGCTGCTGGATCAAGCGCAGAGCGGCGAGGGCGTGAACTCGGGCATGTCGGCCCCGCCCGCCACGACGGCGCCTGGTGAAGACCAGCGTTACCAGTTCGTAAAGTTCGTGATGAACGACGCGCAGGATACGTGGACGCAAGTGCTACCGGCGTCAACCGGCGTGAGCTACCCCCGCGCGAAGCTCGTGCTGTTCCGCGATGCCGTTGATTCGGCCTGTGGCGCCGCGGACGCCGCGTCCGGGCCGTTCTACTGCCCGGGCGACCAGAAGGTCTACATCGACCTCAGCTTCTACGACGAGCTGAAGACCCGCTTCGGCGCGGCCGGCGACTTCGCGCAGGCCTACGTGATCGCGCATGAGATCGGGCACCACGTGCAGAACATCCTCGGACTCGACGAGCGGATGCGTCAGGCGCGCCGCTCGCGGCCGGAAACGGCCAACGCGGTGTCCGTGCAGCTCGAGTTGCAGGCCGACTGCCTGGCCGGCGTGTGGGGACATTCGACCAGCGAGCGCAAACTGCTCGAAGAGGGCGACATCGACGAGGCGCTGAACGCCGCGGCCGCGATCGGCGACGATCACATTCAACGGATGTCGGGCCGCGCGGTCCAACCCGACGCCTTCACGCACGGCTCATCGGCCGACCGTGTCGCCGCGTTCCGCCGAGGCTGGCAGAACGGCAGCATGGCCGCCTGCGGCGTGCGCTAACCCGACCAGCGCGCAACTTCAATGCTGCGGCGACTTCAACTCGGCGGCGTCGCTCTGCTCCTGCTACTGCCGCTCGCAACCGCGCGGCCGCACGCCGCTGGCTGGACGCGCACCTCGTCGGACCACTTCGAGATCTATACCACCGCCGGAGGCCCGCGCGCGCGCGAAGCACTCGCGTACTTCGAGCAGGTGCGCGGATTCTTCGACCGCTTCCTGTCGCTGCCACCGTCAACGCGACCGGCCACTCGCGTGGTCCTCTTTTCGAGCGCCGCGGAGTTCGAGCCCTATCGGATGTC
>CAYHEX010000257.1:0-6529 GCA_964355365.1 uncultured Solibacteraceae bacterium
CGCACTACGAGCGAACGGCCAATGCGTGGCTCGCGAACATGGACGCGCGCGCGCGGGACGTGTTGCCGATCCTGGCGGCCACCTACGGCGACAGAGAGGCCCGGCGCTGGTGGCACAGATGGCGCGTGTTCTTCATGGCGTGCGCCGAGCTGTGGGGCTACCGCGGCGGCGAGGAGTGGCTTGTCTCACACTACGCGATGGAGAAGCCCTAGCCGCGTTCAGCTGAGCTTCAGGTCGAGCGCCGCGGCGAAGGTGGCGAACCAGGCACGCAGACGCGCGCGCCGGTCGGTGCCGACGAGCAGAAATTGTTTTTGCACCGGGCGCAGCGACCTGAGCGCGGCATCCGTGTGTTCGAAGTACGCGGGCCTTCGCATCAGGATCGGTTCGCTCGCAGGTTCCGGCGTCTCGGTCAGCATGCGAATGGCGCGCACGAGCGACGCGTCGAAGTCACCGTTGGCGTGGCCGAGCTCGGCGTACGCCTCATCGAACAGCGGCTTGAGGTTGACGTACACCTGCGCGGCCTCCGTGGGCCGCACGGACGTCAGCGCGGCGACGTTGGCGTCCCACCGGACGTAGGACGCCGGGTCGATGCGGCCCGTCTCGCTGCCCATGATCGTCAGCCGTTCAGCGGGCCGCAGTACTTTTAGCGGCGCTGCCGGGGTCTTGCCGTCGCCGATTTGCTCCACGGTGAGCACGGCCGCGCTGATCAGCTGGCTCGTGGCCAGAAAGCGCGCGAGCTGCGGGTGCCGGGACAGTGTGGCGACCGTCTCACGCATGAGCGCGTCGGACGCGGAGAGCGCCGGCAGTTCGAGTGGCTGCCGCGACGGGCGATTCGTGCCCACTGCGACGTCGGTGGCCGCGGTCGGCGCGGGGGCCGCCGGTTGCGCGGGCATGCTCGTCAGCCACCAGAAATACAGGCCACCGCCCACAGCGACCACGGCGGCAACGGCCACGATCCAGCGCGAAGCAGACGTGGCGGGGCGTGCCATCGGTGGTGGCGGCGAAGATGCGGGACGAAGCGGCAGGTCGTCGTATGCCATGCGATCTCCCTTCAGACTAATCCGGATCCATCTTCTCGAAACGACTGTTGTCGATACGATCCTTGGTGCCGTCTGTCGTAGGTGACATCCGGATCAGGATCGGGTCTTTGGCCCAGAACGTATGTCCGCAGTTGCCGCACCTCACGGGGTAGCGGCGCGTGACCAGCGAGCGGAATCGTTCGAAGCCCGAGTGCCGGTGCGTGCGATACAGATGCGGACCGTGGCAGCGCGGGCACAGGGTCAGCGTAGCGACCGTGGCTTCAGGGGCGATGTGCGTGACCAGCGACGGGACATCCGTGAGGAGTTCGATGGGCGGCAGCGCGACCGAGACGGTCGTGGGGGAGTCGGTCGTGCCGGGCGCGGCTGTTGCCGCGCCTTCATGCCAATAGCGCGCGATCATGCCGAGCATCCGCGCGCCGCCTTCGACGTTGCCGCTGTGTACCGTCGGCGGCGCCGCAGGCCAATGCTCGGTCTCGGCCATCCACTGCACGAGGTCGTAGCCGGTGGGCGTGTGCTCACAGTGCCGCCGACCCGAGCTCTTCAGATGCTCGCTGCGCGCGAGGCAGTCGGCGCACCAGCCCAGATCGTAGTCGAGCGACAGTTCGCGGATCAGCCGGGCTTCGAGCAGGCGTTTCGCATTGCGCACGGTCGTCACGCGGAGCCACGCGGACGGCGCCGG
Source organism: uncultured Solibacteraceae bacterium (assembly GCA_964355365.1). Lineage (GTDB taxonomy): Bacteria > Acidobacteriota > Vicinamibacteria > Vicinamibacterales > SCN-69-37 > SCUN01. Next base: position 1,720 of record CAYHEX010000257.1, read on the forward strand.
ACGGCTGTCGTCGAGCCACAGATCGATTGAGCCCCTCAGCGATTCGGCGCGTTCGAGCACGAGATCCACCAGCGCGTCTTCGTCGCGTTGCTGCAGCGGATCGATGTCGAGGTCGCGGCCCAGCCGCATCGGCGGCAAGTCGGGAAACGCCTCATCGGGTTTCCAGACATCGTGCAGGCGACCCCGCCACTGGCAGGTCTCACACCGAAACCACAGCGTGCGCGTCCACCATGTTTGCGTCCGCTCCCACAGCGTGTGCGCGCGCGACGGACGCAGGTGCGAGAAGCCGCACTGCGGACACACGCGGGGATTCGCTGTCGGGGGAATGGTCACAGGCACGTGAGACCTCGCGCGGCCTACCTGACTTCTCCGCGCGCCCAGTCCCAGCCTTCAAGGCCTCGCGCGTTCACGGCCTTGACGTTGATGCGCGTGCCGGCTGGAACGGCCGGCAGTGTGGCGCGCGGGCCGGCCACCGTGACGCGTGTGCGCAGCGGATCGGCCGCGGGGCCGTACGCCACGATGTACGTGCGCACGCCCTTCTCCGGACTCGGCGTCCATGCGACATCGATCGTGTTGCCCTTGCGCTCGACCGTGAGGTCTTTCAGCCTCGACGGACTGGAGGCGAGGTAGGTGAGTGTCGCTGCCGTGACCTTCCCGGTCTCCATGATCTGGCGGAAGCTCATGGTCTCGATCAGATCCGTCGCCTGGTGGTAGTTCGGATTCGCCAGTACGGGATACGAGCCCAGGCCGCCGACGATGTCGCCCCAGGCGTCGTAGAACGCGTTGGCGTCCGTGCCTTTGTAGTACTTCGCGTCGTACAGAATCAGATTGGTGAACAGGAAGGCCGCGCCGTGTTGAATGTCGCGGATGCCGGGGTTCGAGTAACGGATCGTGTTGTCGAGGCGCGAACTCTCTGCCGCCCAGCCGATCATGTCGTTGTTGAGCGCCCCGACGACGTTCCACTTCTTCTCCGCCGCCACGCGCACGAACTCGCGGCTGCCGAGCAGGCCGGCTTCTTCGCCCGTGAACGACGCAAACACGACGGTCGCCGGCAGCGGCGTGTCCGCGAGCAGGCGCGCGGCCTCAAGTAGCGCCGCGGTGCCCGACGTGTCGTCGTCGGCGCCCGGGCCAATCACCACAGAGTCGTAGTGGCTGCTCACCACGTAGATCAACTCCGGATTTTCCGTGCCCTTGAGGACGCTGACGACGTTGGCCGTCTTGCCGCCCTGCGCCTGCGCCGGTGAAAACCACTGCACGTCGGGCGCGTAGCCGAACGACGCATACGTCTTCGCGAGGTAGTCGATCGCCTTGTTGTTGCCGGGCTGCGACACGTATTTGGAGTCGAAGTCGTACAGCGTCTTCTCGTATTCGTAGACGCGCGAGATCGAGGCCTTCGCCATCGTCTTCTTGAGCTGATCGGCGATGGGCGCAAACGTCTTGGTCATGCGCGAGCGCAACTCGGTTTCAGCCGCCAGTTGCTGCTCGAGTCGCGCCACGACATCGGCCACGGTGACCTTGCGCGCCAGGTCGATCACGTACACGCCGCGTTCAGTCGACACGGTGTCGCCGTCGCGCTCGGCGTGAATCAGGAGCTTCTGTCCATCAGCGGAGGGGAGCCAGACGTACTCCGGGCTGATCGTGCGGATGGTGTTGTTCGCAAAGAGGCGCGTGCGCGTGCCGGTGGCGAGGTCGTACACCTGCGAGCGGCGGTGCCGCGGCTCGCCCATCATGCCGAGCAGCGTCGTGTTCGTGAGGAAGCGGGGCAGGATGTCGTGCTGGATGTCGCGCGTCACGCGCCGATGCGCGCCGGACTGGTCCGTGATGTAGATCTCGGAGTCGTTGACGGCGGTGTACTCGTACGCGACCTGCGAGCCGTCCGGCGACAGCGCGGGCGCGTTGAGGCGAGTCGTGGCGCGCGCCGTCGTGCTGGTCGCGCCGAGCGTCTTGGCGCGCTCGAGCCGGCAGACGTCGCCGTCGCGCTGCAGCCACGCGATCGTGCTGCCGTCGGCCGACATGGTCGGCTGCAGGCCGTTGATGACGCGGGTGCTGCGGGTCTGGAGATTCACGACGCCGAACGCCGCGGCGCCGCCGGCGCGGCCGCCGCCGCATGGATTTGGTGCGGGCGCCGCATTGCCGGCCGCACCGCCACCGGCCCCGCCTCCGCGGCCACCACCGGCGCCGCCCGCGCGCCCGCCGGGTCCTGCCGCGTCCGCCGGCTGCGGCTTACGGAACGTGGCCGTGGTCGAGACGGAGTAGAGCACGGCCGCGCCGGAGGGATCCACCACCACGTTCGACTTGAACCCGGCTTCATCAGTGAGCCGCGTGGGCGTGCCGCGATCGGCATACACATCCGAGCGCGTCAGATCCGAGGCATCGGACCCGAGAAAGAGCAGCGTGCTCTGCGCGCCCCACATGGGCGCCGTCTTCAATACGCCGGCCGTCGGCACGATGCGTTCCGTGCCGGCCTCGAGATCACGCACGACCAGTTCGCCGCTCTGGGCCAGGATCCACGCGGCCTGCGCCGCAGCGGCCGTCCGTTCGGCGCCCGTGGCCGGCGCCGCGTCGAGCGCCTTGACCGCCGCGGTCCACTCGGCGTTCTGCGGCGGACGAATCCACGCGACGCGTGATCCACCGTCGAACGCCAGGCTGGTGCCGACGACGTCGACGACGACCTGCGGCGCGCCGCTGGTCAGCCTGACGACGCGCGTGCGGGGATCGGAAGTGGCGCCCATTTCGTACGCCGCGTACTGGCCGTTGGGCGAGATCTTGGGGTTGCGGCCATCCGCGGTCAGCTCGGTGGTGACGAAAAGTTCGCCGGTCAGCAGGGCCACCCGGTCAAGATATTCCGCCGCGGCCGGGCCTCTCATCAACGGCAGCAGCGCGGCGAGTTCGTCCGGGTAGGCGCCGGCTTCCCACGCTTCCGTGGCTCGTCGATACAGCACGTCTGGCTTGGCCGCGGCCGCCGCGGCGGTGACCGACGCAGCCGGCCGGGCGGGAGTTTGCGCCAGCAGCAGCGGCGCGGAGGCCGAAAGGACCATCAGGAGCGCGAGCGAGCGTCGAGACATGTGGGGATGATACGGCAGCTCACGTGCCGCACGTTAGAATGTCGACATGACACCCAAAGTGCTTGACGCCATCAATCAGCAGATCGCCAACGAATTCGGATCGTCGTTTTCGTACCTCGGCATGGCCGCATGGTGCGAGCACCACAACTTCACCGGGGCGGGCCAGTGGTTCCGCCTGCAGAGCCAGGAAGAGCACGCGCACGCCATGCGCCTCTTCAACTTCGTCCTCGCCCGGAATCATCAGGCGCGGCTGACCGCGATCGAGAAGCCGGTGTCCGAGTTCCCGTCGCTCCTGGCCGTGTTCGAGAAGGCGCAGGAGCAGGAACAGGGTGTCAGCGCGCAGATCGACGCGCTCTATCAGCTGGCGTTTGAGGAGAAGGTGTTTGCGGCGATGGCCGAGCTGCAGTGGTTCATCACCGAGCAGGTTGAGGAAGAGAAGAGCGTCCGCGAGATCGTGGCCAAGCTGCGGATGGTGAAAGACGACCCGTCGTCCATTCTGGACATCGACCGCGAACTCGGCGCCCGGCAGCCGGAAGCCGCCGCCGCCGAGTAGGCGGTGAGTCGGCGCCTGCGGGACCCGTCGTAGCCGCAGACCTTCAGGTCCGCGGTTGACCGTGGGCCTGAAGGCCCACGGCTACGAGTGACTATCGTAGCCGCGACGAGTGACTGTCGTAGCCGCGGACCTTCAGGTCCGCGGAATGCCGTCGGCCACGGCGTCGCCCACCGTGTCGAACCGGCTGAAGACGCCGTCGAGGCCGGCCATCGTGAAGAGCTCGGTGACCCGCGCGGGGGTGCCGGCCAGCTGAAGCCGGCCGCCCAGCCGGCTCAACGTGACGTGCGCGGCAATCAGCTCGCCCAGGCGCGTGCTGTCGATATACATCACCGACGACAGGTCGAGCACGACCTGACGCGCACCGCGGTCCACGGCGGCCCCCACCGCGCCCTTCAACATGCCCGGCCGGTCGTTCACTGTGAGGCGTCCGGCCAGTTCGATCACCGTGACGCCGTCTTGTTGTCGCTCTCGAATATCCATGTAAGGCTCACACTGATTATACGAATTGATAGAATTGTTCGTATGTCTATCGCCTCGATGAGCGCCATTCGCAATGTGCCCCTCCCGATCAACGAACCGATCAAGTCTTACGCGCCCGGCAGCCCTGAACGGGCGGAGCTGAAGGCACGGCTGGCCTCCATGGCCACCGAGCACGTCGAAATCCCGCTGATTATTGGCGGCAAGGACATCCGGACCAGTAAGACCTTCCAGGCCGTGATGCCGTTCAAGCACGCCCACGTGCTCGCCACGGTGCACTCGGCCGAACCGCAGCACGTGCAGATGGCGATCGATGCGGCCCTCGCCGCGCGCAAGGAGTGGGCGTCGTGGGCATGGGAAGACCGCGCGGCCGTCCTCCTCAAGGCGGCAGACCTGCTCGCCGGCCCGTGGCGCGCCACACTCAATGCGGCCACGATGCTGGGCCAGGCGAAGACGGCGTTCCAGACGGAAATCGACGCGGCGTGCGAGCTGATCGACTTTCTCCGCTTCAACGTGTCTTACGCGCAGGACCTCTACGGCGAGCAGCCGTTCAGCGGCCCCGGCGTCTGGAATCAGCTCGAGTACCGCGCGCTCGAAGGCTTCGTCTACGCGGTCTCGCCGTTCAACTTCACGGCCATCGGCGGCAACCTGTCGAGCGCCCCGGCGCTCATGGGCAACACCGTGGTCTGGAAGCCGGCGTCGAGCTCGATGCTCT
>CAYHEX010000258.1:0-6503 GCA_964355365.1 uncultured Solibacteraceae bacterium
GATGCAGGCCAGCACGGCGAGGCCGACCGCCAGGCCGGTGGCGCCGCGGTATTCCCGGTTCCGCATCACGCGATGCCAGCTGAAGCGTCGTTCGACCGGCTCGGCACGCCCCTCGCGATAGGCCGCGTATTCGCCGTTGAATTTCTCGTCGAGCGCGCGCTCTTCGGTCCGCATCGCGGCAAGCAACGTCAGCCCCATGTGCAGCGCCACCAGCAGCACCACCCACCAACTGCCCGCCGCCACGGCGAAGCCCACCGCCATGATCGACGAGCCGAGATACAGCGGATGGCGCGCGAAACGGTAGGGCCCGGATCGCGTGATCTCTCGGCCCTTCTCGATGTGTCCGGCCGCCCAGATCCGCAGCGCCTCACCCGGCACCGCGATGAGGCCGCCCACGGCGATCGACAGCCAACTCGGATCGGCGAGCCAGAAGCACAGCAGACCAACGACAAACCCCAACGTCACTCGGAAACGAGCCAGCACCTTGAGCATCACAGGCCTGTCAGTCTAGTACGAACAGCCGCGCGGACCTCGTCGACGGAGATATCGGGCAAGCACCACGACGCCGGCTGCTGGCACTGCCGTTTGTAGTGACACGGACACTGGTCATATCGCGTGAGCACGACATCGCGCGGATCCCATGGCCCGTTGCGCTTCGCGTCGGTCGGGCCGAACAGCGATACGGTCGGGGTGCCACACGCGCAGCCGATGTGCAGCGGCCCGGTGTCGCCGGAAATCATGAACGACGCCGCGCGCGAAAGCGCGACGAGATCGGGCAACTGCGTTTCCGGAGCGACGACGCCGGCACCGTCGCTGGCGGCGACCACCGACTCGGCCAGCGCGCGTTCGCCGGGGCCCCACAGCACGACGGGCGTCAGGCCGTGCACGTCGCGCAACGTCGACGCGATCGCGCCGAATCGATCAGCGGGCCACCGCTTGTTGGGCCAGGCCGCGCCGGGATTGACGAGGGCGAACGGCCCAATCCCCTGCGCGCGCAGCTGCGCCAGCGCCCCCGACTCGATCTCGCGCATCGGAAAATCCGGCGCGGCGCCGCCACCCGCGGGCGCCGTCAAGGTCTGCGGCCGGCCGAGGACCTCCGACACCAGCGCCAGATTCTTGGCAATGACGTGGCGCCCCTCGCCGACGCTGGCGACGCGCGTGTAGAAGAACCGCGCGGCCGGTTCTCGCAATGCCACGCGATCGAAACCGACGACCGACTTCGCGCCGGCAAATCGCGCGAGCGCGGCGGACTTGATGAGCCCCTGAAAATCCAGCGCGACGTCGTAGCGGCGCGCGCGCAGTTCGCGCGACGTTGCCAGCCAACCGCCCAGCGAGCGGCCCTTCATGACGATCACCGACGAGAGAATCGGGACAAGGTCGAGCAGGTCGCGATGGGGCGCCTCGACGAGCCAGTCGATGCGCGCGTCCGGGTGCGCGCGGCGCAATGCCGCGACCGCCGGCAACGTATGAATGAGATCGCCCAGCGAGCCGAGGCGGACGATCAGAAAGGACTGGCTCACGACGATTGGATCCGCGCCAGCAGGTCGCGCGTGGAGTGATCCTTCGGGTCGCCGACGATGGCCGTGCGGCCACCGTAGGCGCGAACGACCTCGCGTTCGGGCACGCTGTCGACGGTGTAGTCGGTGCCCTTGCAGTGCACGTCGGGCTTGAGTTGCTGCAGCAGCCGGCCCACGGTCGGCTCGCCGAACAACACCACGTAGTCGACGCACCGCAGCGCCGCCAGCAACTCCGCACGCGCTGTCCCCGGCATCACCGGACGACCTTCGCCCTTCAACCCCCGCACCGACGCATCGTCATTGACCGCGACGATCAGGCGATCCACCAACGCCTTGGCGCCCTCGAGGTAGCGCACATGGCCCACATGCAGAATGTCGAAGCACCCGTTGGCGAAGCCCACGACGCGACCGGCGCGGCGATCGGCGTCGATCACCTGCGCGAGTTCCTCGTCGTTCGTGAAGACGCGTCCGCTCATTGGTCGCTCCTTACGGCTTGCGGGCCGCGACCGAGGCCGTGAGTTCCGCGCGACTCACCGTCGCTGTGCCCCGCTTCATCACCACGATGCCGCCGGCGTGATTCGCGAGATGCGCCGCATCGCTGAATGACGCGCCCGAGGCGAGCGCGAGCGTGAACGTGGCAATGACGGTGTCGCCCGCGCCGGTGACGTCGGCCACTTCGTCGGAGCCCACGATCGGGATGTGCTCGGTGGGACGCGATCGCTCGAACAGCGCCATCCCGCGGCTCCCGCGTGTGATGAGCACCGCCGTCGCGCGCGTCTTGGTGAGCAGCTCGCGACCGGCGCGCTCCAGGGCCTCGGCGTCGTCGCCGATGGTGACGCCGAGTTGGGCCTCCACCTCGGATTCGTTGGGCGTGGTGGCGGTCATGCCGGCGAAGCTCAACATCGCGTAGCGGGAATCCACGAGCACGAGCGGCTTCTTCCGGCCGGCGCTGCGGAGCGCGGCCTGCACCATCGCTGGCGTGACCACGCTCGACCCGTAGTCGGACACGATGATGGCGTCCGCGGTTTTCGCGGCGCGCACGAGCGCCGCTTGCACGCGCTTGCGCAGCGCCGGCGTCACGGGCGGACCAGCCTTGTCGATGCGCACGACCTGCTGCTTGGCGCTATGGACGCCGCCGGCGAGAATGCGAGTTTTTACAGTGGTCGCTGTGCCGGCCGCGCGAACAACCCCGCGCACGTTGGCGCGAGCGGGCAGCGCCTTCAACAGCCGCCGGCCTTCATCGTCGCGCCCGACCAGCCCGATGACGTCGACGCGCGCGCCCAAGGCCGCCACGTTGGCGGCCGCATTGCCGGCGCCGCCGGGGACGATCGTCGTGTCGTTGTACTGCAGGATGAGGACCGGCGCTTCGCGAGAGACGCGCGACACGCGGCCGGAGATGAACTGATCGGCGATCAGGTCGCCCACGACTACGACGCGGGCGTTCCGCATGCGCGCAATCAACCGGCTCGAAGCACCCACGACGCGGCCTCCCTCAGAAAGTGGATCGGACACTGCCCGCGATAGTACCCGATCACGCGCGGCGGAACGCCAACTGGCGCGACACCGCGGCAAACACCGCATCCGCGGTGATGCGCTTCATGCAGCGATGGTCGATCGGACAATCGCGCAGATGACAGGGTCGGCAGAACGCTGCCGCGGTCAGCACGTCGTGCGGCCCCACCGGGCGTGTGGCGCGTTCGTCGGTCGGTCCGAACATCGCGACCACCGGCCGGCCGAGCGCGGCGGCCAGGTGCATCGCGCCGGAATCATTGGAGACGACGACGTCCGCGCGTGCGAGCACCGCCATCAGTTCCGTCAGCGACGTGCGCCCCGTGAGGTCGATCACCCGCGCGCCAGCGTCGGGGGCGTTGGTCGAGAGCCACGACTCGATGGCCCGCGCCGCATCGCGGTCATGGCCGGCGCCCACCATCACGCAGTTCATGTCGCGCTCGCGCACCAGTCGCGCCGCCAGTTGCGCCACGCGATCCGGCGGCCACTGCTTGGCCTGTCCATAGGCGGCACCGGGCGCGAGGACGGCCAGTCGTCGCTTGAGATCCACCTTCGTCTTCTGCAGCACGTCGTGACCGGCTTGCCATGTGGCTGAGGTCACGCGCAACCGCGGTACTTCGTCGCCGCAGGGAATGCCGAAACCGCGCACCAGCGAGCGGTAGTACTCGCTCTGATGCTGCACGCCATGCACGGGAATGCGGACGGGCGTCTTCGTGAGCATCCAACTGCGGAATGACGTGCCGTACCCCCATCGCTGGGGCACACCGGCCTGTCGGAGTAACCAAGCGGAGCGAAACGAGTTTGGCAGCAGAATGCCGAGTTCGAAATGGCCGGCGGCGAGCGCTTCGCGGACACCGCGGGTTGCGGACGGGAGTGCGAGCACGGCGTCCGGGTGCACATCGCTGTCTTCGCGAAAGACAGAGACGAACCCCGCAGGCGCGGCAATGGTCAGATGCGCGTTCGCAAATCGGCGGCGCAGCGCTGACAGGGCCGGCAGCGCGAGCACCGTGTCGCCGAGCCAGTTGGGCGTGCGAATCACGAGGCGATCGACTTCGGTGGTGTCCTGCGGAATCGCGTTCATTCTGCGAGGTCCCCTTCCTGATCGGATTGCGCCTGCGGGAACATGCCGGCCAGCGCTTCTTCGCCGGTCTCGGGGTCGCGCCACCGCCGGTGCATCCACAGCCACAGGTGCGGATAGCGGCGCACGTACATCTCGAGCACATCGGTGCACCGCTGGGTGAACTCGCGAATGCGATCGGGGCTGTCTTCGGGCGGCGGCTCCACCGGATGGTCGTAGATCAGGCGGAATCGATTACCCGGCAGCGGCACGGCAAACACCGGAATGACCGGCGCGCCCGTGCGCAGCGCCAGAGCCGCCAGCGCGTTGGTCGTGGCTGCGGGCCGATTGAAGAAGTCCACCGTGACGTCCGCGTTCTGAATGTGCTGGTCGATCATGATCGCCACGCACTCGTTCTGCTCGAGCGCGCGCAGCACGCGTCGCACGGCACCGCGTCGGTAGATCACGCCGTTGCCCGTGCGGCAGCGGGTGTCTTCGAGCCATCGATGGAGCGCCGGGTTATCGAGCGGCCGCGCCAGCACATGCATCGGCGGCAGCACCAGCGGATGCGCGATGCCCTGCATCTCCCAGAAGCCAAAATGGCCGCCCGACAACAACACACCCTTGCCCTGGCTCAGCGCCTCGCGCACGCGGTCGTCGCCGTCGTACTCCACGCGCGCGCGAATCCCGGCCACCGACAACGTGCTGAACTTGATGAGGAGCACGAGCAGTTGGCCGAAATGGCGGAACGTCTGCCGCGCGATCGCGCGGCACTCGGCCTCAGTGCGCGTCGGGAACGCCGCGCGCAACTGTCGAATGGCTAACCGGCGATGGCTGGCGTCCAGACCGTAGAAGCCCATCCCGACTGCGGCGCCAATCCACCACGACACCGCATCGGGCATCACGCCCACGAGGGCGCGAACCGTGGCCAATGCCGCATATTCGAGTCGATAGCGGAGGGCCAGCCCCCGTGATGGCATGGCTAATCCTATCCGGGAAGGCGGCCGGCCTCGGCGGATCGCACCGACGCGAGCAGCCACTCGCGGAACTCAGCGGCCGGTTCCACGCTCACCTCGAGCCGCATCTCGACCATCGGCATCGGCCACGGACCGAGCGACGCGAGTTTGACCATGTCTTTGGACGTCGTCACGATGGCCTCTGCGCCAGAGCGGGACGCTTCGTCGCCAATGCGCTTCGCATCGCCGGCAGTGAACCGATGGTGATCGTTGAAACCCAGCGTGCCCGCGAGCGTCCACCCCGCCGAGCGCAACGAGTCAAAGAACCGCTCGGGTGACGCGATGCCGGCGACGGCGAACACGCGCGCGGTGGGTGATAGGGACGGAGACGGAGACGCAAGACGGCGGACAAGGACGGCGCGACGCAATGGAGGAATGGGGGAATGGAGGAATGAGGGAATGCGGTTCATTCCCGCAGTCCCCCACTCCTCCATTCCTCCACTGCTGCTGCTATCAACAAGAATCAGGTCAGCGTCATCCAGGCTGTCCAGGGGCTCGCGCAGGCGGCCGAAGGGCATCACCTGCGCGTGCAGATCCTCCGGCGCGACGAGGACGATGTCCACGTCGCGCCGGAGGTGGTGATGCTGAAAGCCGTCATCGAGGATGTGCACCGTGCAGCCGAGCGCCGTCTCCGCCAGCGTGCCGGCCAGCGCGCGCTGCTCGCACACGAGCACCGCGGCGCCCGGCACCGCTCTCGCCAGCATCAGCGGCTCGTCGCCGCTGTGCGCCAGATCGGCCAGCCGCGCCTCGTCGGCGCGGCCGTCCGCGCCGGGGTGACCGTCGCTCACGACGGTCACCCCGGCGTCAGCGATCTGGCGCCCGTAGCCGCGGCTGAGGATGGCGGGCCGCTCGCCGGCCTCGACGAGCAGGCGCGCGACGAGGCCGGTGAGCGGCGTCTTGCCGCGGCCGCCCATGCTGATGTTGCCGATGCTGATGACGGGCCGCGCGAGCCGAACCGCCTGCGGATCGACTCGCGCGGCCCGTCGGCGAGAGCGCAGCAGGCTCGAGATCATGGGCGCACCTGCGCGCACCTGTGCGCACCTGCCCGCACCCGTCCGCACCTGTGCGCACCTGTCCGCACCTGCCCGCACCAGATCGCACCTGCTCGCACGTGTTTCCTAATTGACGACCCGGAACGGCCGCACCACGGCGCGGCCATCCGGCGGCGGCAGCAGCGCGGCGATCGCGTCGAGCGTGGCCGGCTTCGCGCCGCGATTGGCCTCGAGCAAACCGCGGGCGGCCGCGCCGAGGCGCGCGCGCTCAGCCGGATCGTTCGCCAGTCGCACGAACACATCCGTGAGCTGCTCGGTCGCCGCGAGCTGAATCCCGGCGTGACTCGTCATAAACGAGTCGGCGATTTCCTTGAAGTTCTGCATGTGCGGGCCAAACACGATCGGCTTGCCG
>CAYHEX010000259.1:0-6405 GCA_964355365.1 uncultured Solibacteraceae bacterium
GGCCACGTGCACATCGCGCACATGAGCGTGCGCGAAACCCTGCGCGCGGTGCGCGCCGGCAAAGAACGCGGCATCCACGTGACCTGCGAAGTCACGCCGCACCACTTCACGCTCACCGATGAGGCGATCGCCGGCTACGACACCAATACGAAGATGAATCCGCCGCTGCGCGAGGAGGCCGACCGCCTCGCGATGATCGAGGGGCTGCGCGACGGATCGATCGACGTGATCGCCACCGACCACGCGCCGCATCACGCCGACGAGAAGGCGCTCGAATTCGACAGGGCGCCGTTCGGCATCGTCGGGTGCGAAACGGCGATTCCTCTCTGTGTGACGAAGCTCATCGAGCCGGGCATCATCGAGTGGCCGCGGCTGATCGAGCTCTTGAGCGCGGCGCCGGCGCGGATCCTCAATGTGCCGGGCGGCACGCTGACCGAAGGCGGCGTGGCAGACATCACGGTGATTGCGCCGAAAGCGGTTGTCACGATCCGCGCGGCCGCACTCAAGTCGAAATCGAAGAACACGCCGTTCGACGGTTGGGAACTGACGGGCGCGGCCGCGGCGACGATCGTCGGCGGCAAAACGGTGTTTGTGAATGACGCGGTAGCGGGAGCGGAGCAGTTTCGATGAGTCGAAGTGACGATGTGCGGCGGCAGGCGCTGCAGAACCTGAAGGAATACGAAGTGCTGATGGTCGACGGACACTTCGACTACGGCAACGGCTATCACGGTCAGGTCTACCTGAACCCGCACAAGCTCTTTCGTCAGCCGTCGGCGATCTGGCGGTTTGCGCAGGACGTGATCGACATTCTGCCCGAGACCGTCGTCAGCGCCACCGACGTCGTCGTCGGGCCGGTGATGGGCGGCGCGCTGCTCGCGCACACCGTGGCCGGCCTGATGGACGGCCGCCGGAGCCTGACGCATCCGCAGTGTTCGTTCGCGCCGATCTCGGTCGACGTCGACGGGGCTCCGGTGATTCGAACGTTTTACCGCTCCGTGCTGGTGGGCAAGCGCGTGCTGCTCGTGGACGACGTCGTGAATACCGGAAAGACGTTCGAGAAGGCAAAGGCGCTGATCGAAGCGGCAGGCGGCCAGGTCATCGCGACCGCCGAGATCTACGACCGCATGGAAGCGATCGTGAACCTCGGCGTGCCGAATTACGCGCTGGCGGAATACAAGGCGCCGGACAACCACCTCGCGGCCGAGTGCCCGATGTGCAAGGCTGGCGCGCCGATCACGACGTTTTGAAGGCCGCCCTCGACGCGCTGTACGACAACTTCAACGCGCCGGAAGCGGCTCTCGACCCCATCCAGATCGTGCGGCGATATCCGGAGGTGCGCGATCGTGAGGTCGTGGCGTTCATCGCGGCCGGGCTGGCGTTCGGCCGTGTCGCTTCCGTCATGGCGTCGATCGAGGCCGTGTGTCTGGTGTTGGGGGCGTCGCCCGCCGCATGTGTGCGCGCATTCGACCCGAAGCGCGACGGCGCGGCGCTGAAGCCCTTCGTGCACCGGTGGGTGCGCGGCCGCGACGTTGTGCACATGTTGGTCGTGTTGCGCGACATGATCCGCGAGTTCGGATCCATTGAGCGGTGCTTTGCCAGTGGATACGACGGATCGCATGAGGACCTGGCGCCGGCGATCGAAGCCTTCTCGGCACGCGCGGGGAAGTCCTACTTCTTCGCAAAGCCGTCGAGCGGGTCGGCCTGCAAACGCATGAATCTGTTTTTGCGCTGGATGGTGCGGCGTGATGCGGTCGATCCCGGCGGGTGGACGTTGATTCCCGCGTCGAAGCTGCTCGTGCCGCTCGACACGCACACGATCAGGGTGGGGAAGTGCCTGCGACTGACGCGTCGCGCGTCGCCGGGCTGGAAGATGGCCGCCGATATCACCGCCGCGCTGGGGAAGCTGGATCCGTCAGATCCGGTGCGCTACGACTTCTCGTTGTGCCATCTCGGCATGATGGGGAGTTGCGGCTACGGAACGAAGCAGGGCGACACGCAGTGTCCGCTGAAGCCGCATTGCCGGCCCGGCAGGAAATGAAATCGGGAATCAATTCGATGAATTGATTCCCGATTTCATTTCGTACACCGCCAGCGTCTCGCTGACCATGCGATCGACGCCGAAGTAGTCGGCCGCGCGTGTGCGGCCGGCGGCCGCGAGCCGGGCGCGGAGCGCGGGATCCTGCAGCAGGCGCACAATGGCCGCGGCCATCGCGCCCTCGTCATGCGGGGGCACGAGCAGTCCGGTCACGTCGTCTTGCACCGCCTCCGGGATGCCGCCGGTGCGCGTGCCGACGACGGCCTTCCCGCACGCCATCGCATCCAGGATCGACGTGCCGAGCCCCTCGGTGATCGAGCTCATGACGAACACATCGAATGATTTCAGCAGCCCGATGACGTCATTGCGAAACCCACCCAGCACGACGTGCCGCTGCAGGCCGAGTTCCTTGATTTGCCGTTCCAGCGGCTCGCGCAGTTCGCCGTCGCCGAGGATGACGAAGCGGGCATCCGGGACGAGGCGTACGACACGTGCCGCGGCGGCCACGAGGTGTTTCTGGCCCTTGTGCGGCACCAGCGCGGCCACGTTGCCGACGACGGGGGCATTGTGCGGCAGAAAGAACGTGGCGTGCGCGTCGACGGCCGGGATCTTGTCGATCTGCGAGATGTTGACGCCTTCGTGCACGACCGCGATGCGATCGTGCGGGACGCCATCCTGACGCAACATGTCGGCGATCAGCGCCGAGGCGCAGATCCAGACGTCGATCTGGCTGTTCTTCCAGCGCGAAAACGCGTGGCGCTGCAGGTGGAAATCCACGCGCCGCGCGGCCACAAACAGTGGCCGCGTCTTTGGCGCCAGCGGTGACTTGAGCGCCATGGCCGCCAGCGCGATGGCGTGCGGATCGTGCGCGTGAATCACATCGGGCCGGATGTCGGCAAAGATGCGCGCGAGTTGCCAGGCGGCGCGCACGTCGAACTCGCTGCGCGGTGAGAACGGCGCAAAGCGCAGACCCTCCTGCACACGCTGCGCCAGTTCGCCGCGCTTGTTGGCCACGAGCACGGCCGGATGTCCCATGCCGCTCAGGCCCGTCACTGTCAGCAGGACCTGATTCTGTCCGCCGCGCCAGGTCTTCGCGGTGTCGATGTGGACGGAGGAAATAGACATCGGGAGTCGTTTTCGTCCAGGCCTAGGGCCTGAAAACGACTCCCGATGTCGTTTCTTCCTGGATCGCCGCCAGTTTCGCGAACTTCAAGAAGACGTAATACGAGTTCATCGTCGAGATGATGAGTCCCGCGGTGCCCGCGGTGAAGCCGCGGCGGAGGAGGTAGTTCCGGAGAAACGCCGCCGGCGGATGCAGGAGCAATTCAACGATGCCCGTGCGGCGTCCCTGTTCGTGCATGTGGAGGGCCGCGAGCGTGGTGTACGTGTTGATCGTGTCGAGGTGATGGGCGATGTCGCGGTAAGCGTAGTGCTGCAGATCGTGCGTGAGTTGGCCGACAGGGCCATCGGCCGTGACCGACTCGTGCACCTTGCGCCCGTTCCATTTCGCGCGGCGCCGGTCGTAGAGGCGGAGCTGATAGTCGGGATACCAGTCCGTGCAGCGAATCCAGCGGCCGAGGTGGAAGGTGATGCGCGGCACGCGAAAGCCGGCGTGGTTGCCCGGCGCGGCCAGTGCCGCTTTCATCTCTGCCGCGAGTTCAGGCGTGACGCGTTCGTCGGCGTCGACCGACACGATCCAGTCGTGCGCGGCCTGAGACGCGGCGAAGTTCTTCTGCGCGCTGTAGCCGGGCCACTCGTGTGTGATGACCCGCGCACCGCAGCGAGTGGCGATGGCGACCGTGTCATCCGTGCTCCCGCAATCGATGACGAGCCGCTCGTCTGCCCACGCGACGGACTCGAGGCATGCCTGAATGTGCGCCGCTTCGTTGAGCGTGATGACAATGGCGGACACGGGCACGGACGCGACTATAGCAAGGGCAGAGGGCAAAGGGCAGAGGGCAAAGGCGAGGGGAGAGGGAGGAGGGCAAAGGGAAGGGTAAAGGGGCTGGCGAAGAGATAGGCTCCGCTGGACTGCGCATGACAAAAACCGCCCTCCCGCTCGTCATCATCACAGGAGTGCGATCACCACGTGATGACCATCGCGACGTCGGGTGTTTCGGCCGGCTGGTTCGGGGCGACCGGAACGCCCTCGCGGACCTGTACGACGCGCACGCCGGCCCGCTGTTTCGTCACGGCTTGGCCCTCACGCGGCGTCCGGCCGAGGCCGAGGATCTGGTGCAGGCCGTGTTCGTGAAACTGGCCACGACCGGCGCGCCGCTGCTCGTGGTCCGCAATCCGGCGAACTACATGCACCGGATCCTGCACGCCGCGTGGATCGATAGCCAGCGTCGGCCGGCCGCGACGCGCGAGTCGGCCGTTGACGCCGATGATCTGCGCCATGTTGCGGGCGCGGCGATCGATCGGGACTCTGAGATCGACGTTGCCCGCGCGTTGGCCGAGTTGCCCGCGGCGCAGCGCGAGATCGTGCACCTGCACCTCACCGAAGGGTTCTCATTCCGCGAAGCGGGACGCATCACCGGGGTTTCGATGTTCACCGCTGCGAGCCGCTATCGCGTGGCGCTTGAGCGGTTGCGGCAGCTGATGGGGAAGCGATGACCGACCACACTGAACGCCAACTGCTCGCGACCGAACGTCCCGAGCCGCCGAGGGAATTGCGTGAGCGCGTGCTCGCGGCCGCGATGCCCCTCGTGCGAGCCGACGACAGCACGCTCGACCGCCTCTGGTTCTCACCGACATGGCGCATCGCCGTCGTCATCTCGTTCATCGCCTTGGCGGGCGTGGAAGTCGTGTCGAATCGCGCACCCGCGCCAACGGCATCGGCGCAGAACCAACCGCCGGGCACACCGGCACAGACCGTCGCCATGGTCGCCGCCGAACTCGGATTGTCACCAGCCGAGACCGCGTCGCTTGTGGCGCAAGTGCGAACGTCCGCCAATGATCTCCAGGGAGTCAATCGATGATCCGCGCCCGTCGTCTACTCGTCGTTCTGCTCATTGTCGTCATCGCGCTGCTGGCCGTGCGGGCGGTGGCCGACATCTGGCTCAAGCGGCGATCGAAGACTGAGATTGCACGTCTTGAAGAGCAGTACGGTCCCTTGCAGTACGACGCTGTGCGCAAGCTCCGCGCGTGGAAGTCGTGGCCGCAGCGGATCGCTCCGGAGAACCGCGCGCGCTTGATTGATGCGGCCGCCGCTCGCGTCACGATCAGCGATGCAAACGCGAACTTCATGTACCACCCGCACACCGGTACATCTGTGACAGCGGATCAGGCGCGCTCGATCGCTGATGGAAACCGCGAGGCGGTTCAACTGGCGATCGCCGCTGCGAACCTGCGACACTCGAACTGGGACATTGCGTACCTCGGCGAAGCTGACAACGTTCCCAACCTGATGGACCTTTTCTACCTCTCAAAGGTGCTGACTTGTGCGGCTCGCAGTGACGCCGACGCGGGCCGCGCCGACGATGCGATCGCCGATGTGAGGGCGGGCTTCGCGCAGTCGGCGGCGATGGGCAGCGAACCACTGAGGGTCATGCTGATCAACGCGATCCAAATCGCCTACGCGCAGACGGACGCGCTGAAGGATGTTCTCAATCGATCCGAACCGTCGGGTCCCGCGCTGGCGGCGCTCGCATCGACACTCGATGAGAACCTCATCGCGAGTCCCGCACGCGAGGCCTTGCTCGGCGAACTGAAGCACAGCCGGTTCACGTGGCCGTGGGTGATGGATGGCTGGCTGTGGGGCCGGCGTGCTCTGGACTACTCCACGCCGACGCCGCCGACCGCCTGGATGCGTGCCGTTGCGTGGACCTTCAGGCCGGTGATCCGCTACATGGCGCTGCGCGACTACGCTGAAAAGGCACGCGCGGTGGATCTGGCGAGCCTGTCGGCGGTGGAGCGCGCCGAACAACTTCCTGCGCTCCGCTCGTTGGCTGCATCGGCAATTCGATCAGCCGACCTTGCGAGCGGGTCGATCGCGAGAGCCGCGATCGCGGTGGCCCTTCGCCGATTCCGCATCGATCACGGCGCGTACCCGAACACGCTCGATGAACTCGCGCCGGCCTATCTGAAGAACGTGCCGATCGATGCCTTCACGGGCAAGCAGCCCGAGTACCGCCGATCAGGCGCCGGCTTCGAGCTGCCAGCCCAGATGCCGTCGAGAGACTCCGGCAACTGGAACGGGGGCAAAGACGGCCACGTGTGGAAGGTGTCGCGTTGACGCGGCCTTTCCCTTTTCCCTTTCCCCTCTTCCCTTTACCTCTGCCCTTTGCCCTCTGCCCTATGCCCTAACAGGTTCTTTATCGAATCCTCTGCACCGCGTCGAAGTTGATCAGCGCCTGCGAGTACGCGAG
>CAYHEX010000260.1:0-6383 GCA_964355365.1 uncultured Solibacteraceae bacterium
GGCACTGCAACTGCTGACCTACGCCGCGGAGCGAGCGGAGTTGCCTGTGCGCATGGCGTCAACGCTCCGCGACGACCTCACGCGCGACGGACTCGACTCCGTGTACCACGACCTCGAGCGCCCGCTGATTCCGATCCTCGCGGCGATCGAGACCGCGGGCATCAAGGTCGATGTGGCATCGCTGGCCAGACAGTCGGCGACGATGCAGGCGGAGCTGGACGGGCTGAATGCAAAGATCTTCGAGATGGCCGGCGGCGAGTTCAACATCAACTCGCCCAAGCAGCTGTCGGAAGTGTTGTTCACGAAGCTGAATCTGCCCGGCGGGAAAAAGGGCAAGACCGGCAACGTCTCGACCGCGGTGGATGTGCTCGAAGAACTGGCGGCCGTACACGAACTCCCGGGCCTGATCCTCAAGTGGCGCGGCGTGCAAAAACTGAAGGGCACGTATGTGGACGCGCTCCCGCTGCTCGTCAATCCGGCAACCGGACGACTGCACACGACGTTCAACCAGGCGGTGGCGGCAACGGGTCGTCTGAGCAGCAGCGACCCGAACTTGCAGAACATCCCGATCCGCACGCCGGCCGGCCGCGAGATTCGCGGTGCGTTCGTCGCTGAGCCCGGCTTTCTGCTCATCTCGGCGGATTACTCGCAGATCGAACTGCGTGTGCTGGCCCATTTGTCGGGCGACGAGGCGTTGACTGAAGCCTTCCGGCGCGGCGAGGACATCCACGACCGCACGGCCGAGCGCGTGTTTGGCACAAACAGCGGCCTCGATCCGAAGGAACTCCGGCGGCGCGCGAAGATCATCAACTACGCGCTGCTGTACGGAAAGACGGCGTTCACGCTCGCCAAGGACATCGGTGTGCCCCAAGCCGCCGCACAGGACTTCATCCACGCCTATTTCAGCGGCTACCCCGCCGTGCGGGGCTACATCGACCAGACACTTGCCGAGGCGCGCGCCAGCGGGATCGTGCGCACGATCACGGGCCGGCGCCGGCTGGTGCCGGAGCTCAAGAGCGCCAACGGCATGATCCGGGCGGCAGCGGAGCGCGAAACGGTGAACATGCCGATCCAGGGCACGGCCGCCGACATTCTCAAGAAGGCCATGATCGACGTGGCCGCCGCACTCCGCCTGCACGGGGGGGCCAGCCGCATGATCCTGACGGTGCACGACGAACTCCTGTTCGAGGCGCCTGAGGCGGAGGCGGAGGCCGTGGCGGCCCTGGTGAGGACCCATATGGAGGCCGCTTTCGAGCTCACCGTGCCCCTGACGGTCGACGTGGGGATCGGCCAGAACTGGAAATCGGCTAAACCGTGAGGCCACAGGTACTTCCACCGGTATAATCCAATCCGGTGACCGAACCCCTCATCATTCCGCGAGCTGACCATCCGATTTCGCGGAACGACATCGATGCCGACGCCCTGCGCGTCCTGCATCGCCTCAACGAACACGAACACACCGCCTACCTTGTGGGCGGCAGCGTGCGCGACCTGTTGCTGGGTCGGCGGCCGAAAGACTTCGACATCGGCACCGACGCGCACCCGTACGAAATCAAGAAGCTCTTTCGAAACTGCTGGATCATCGGCCGACGCTTCCGCCTCGCGCACATCAAATACGGATTGAAGACGATCGAAGTCGCCACGTTCCGGCAGAACGTGCCCGACGCCCCGCCGCCGTCAGCCGACGCGCCGGTCGATGCCGAATCCGTACTCGTGCATTCGGACGAAGCGCCGCGGCCCTCGACGACGACCGACGGCCCGAGGCCGCGCGCACACTCGGACGAGCACGGCATCGTGCGGCGCGACAACCTCTACGGGACGCCAGAGGAAGACGCGTTCCGCCGCGACTTCACGATCAACGCGCTGTTTTACGACATCGCCACGCACGCCGTCATCGACTACACGGGCGGCCTCGAAGACCTCCGCCAGCGCCGGATCGTCTGCATCGGCGATCCGACGGTGCGGTTCACGGAAGATCCGGTGCGCATGCTGCGCGCCGCGGTGTTTGCCGCGCGACTCGACTTTGAAATGGACGAGGCCGTGCTCGACGCAATCGAATCGCACGGCGCGCTGATTCAGAAAGCGTCGCCGGCGCGGCTCCTCGAGGAGTACTTCAAGATTCTGCGTTCCGGTTACGCCGAAGCGACGTTCCGCGTGCTCGACGGCGTGGGCCTGCTCGGCCTGATCACGCCCGAGTTACAGGATGCCCCCGACGCCTTCTGGCAGTCGCTCGCCACGCTCGACGCCTGGCGCAGCCACCATCCGTCGATTCCGGCCGAAATGGTCAACCCGGTGCTGATGGGCGCGCTGCTGATGCCGCTCGGACTGGTGGATCTGCACGTCGACCAGCTCACACTCGGCATGCTGACGCTGGCACGCAAGGACTACGAGCGACTCCGCCACCTGCTGGTCACGGTGCCGAAGCTCGTCGATCCGAACCTGCCGATTCGCGTGCAGCGAGGGCTGCCCGGCCGGCCGTCGTTCGCCGATGCCATCGTGTGGCTCGACATCTTCGGCGATGCGCCCGACGCTGTCGCGCACTGGAAGCACGTGCAGTCTCAGATGCCGAAGCCCGAGCCGAGGCCGCATCGCGGCCACAGCCACGGCCCGCGCGCGGCGGCACCAGCGGCGCACGGTCACGCGCAGGGTCACGCGCCCGCGCATCCGGAAGGCGCGGCCCCTGCGGGCGACGATCCGGCCAAACGTCGACGTCGACGTCGTCGACGTCGCGGTGGTGGCGGCAACCGGCCCGAAGGCAGCTAGCGGCGCGACAGCGTCAGTCCGACCCGCACGGCCCGGCCCTGCGCGAGCGCCACGAGCGGCGTTCTGCCCGTTTCGATGCGCGCCTCGCCGATGTTCTCTACGGACAGCTGCCAACCCAGCGACCGCCATCGCGCGGCGATCCGCACATCCACCTGCGTGGCGCCGGCCAACAGAAACAGATTGCGGTCATCGTCGAACTGCGACGCGACGTTGTGGACGACGATGGATGCGACGTGGCGGCGCGGCAGCAGCAGATCGCCGGTGAGCGCGATCGACGTCTTCGGCACCTGAGGCAACCAGTTGCCCTCGAGTGCCGCCTCCTGCGACTTGCGGAAACGCGCGTTGAGGAACGTCATCGACGCACGCAGACGCAGCATGGATGCGCGCACTTCCCCGTCGATCTCGACGCCGGACGACCGCGCCTCACCGGCGTTCCGCCGCTGGCGCACGATGGTGCTGCCACTGGACACGGTGACATTCGCGATGGCGTCGTCAACGACGGACCGAAACACGGTCACGGCCAGATGCTGATTCCGCACGCTGAGATCCACCCCGCCCTCGATGGACCTGGCCCGCTCCGGCAGCAGATTCGCATTCGCCTGGGTGGTCGTGCTGCCGGCGGAGAAATCGCGCGCGAGTTCGTTCAATGTCGGCCAGCGATGGCTCGTGGCTCCGGCCGCGCGAAAGGACAATTGGTGATTCACACTCCACGACGCCACACCGCGTGCGACGGTCGCAGACTTGGCGGCGCTGCCGGCGATCGGGGCCTCGCGCCATTCGTGACGCGCACCGGCCGTCACGGTCAGCGCTGACACCGGCGAGACGGCGGCTTGGGCCGACACCGACTGATTGTCGTCGCGCAGGTCGCGCGTGGACGTGGACGACGCCACAGTGGTCGATGCGGGGATGATCGTCGAGAAGGCCGACGCCGTTCGCGACAGGGTCGCGCGTGCCGTGACCTGGCCGCGCGGAATCGCGCGACCGACTTCGGCCATCGCGCGCACCATGTCGGTGTCGATGTGCTGAGTCGACGTCAGACGCTCGGTGGCGCGACTGGCGACGATCGCGGTGAAGGTCTGCTCGTACCAATTCGTGCCCACCGACGCGCGCGCCGCCGCCGTCGTCGCGCCGAAGATGCCCTCGAACGCCGCGGTGCCCGTGCCGCCGCGACTGCGGTTGCGCTGCAGCACCGTGCCGTTGCCGCGATTGTCGCGTCCGCCCCATCCACTCAGCGTGAGTCGACGAGCCGCGGAGCCCACAGACGCGCGGCCGTACGCGTTCGTCCAGGTGGTGTCGGTCGCCGCATCAACGACGCCGCGGGACACGGACTCGAGTGGAACGAATCCGGCAGAGTCGAACCAGCTCGCCGCGCCGAAGACCGCCGTTCGGCCTGCCGGACCACCGCCACTGAGACCGACCGTGCGCGTGTCGAGCGATGCGAGTTCGCTGCTGAACTGCGCACTCGCGCGCGCACCGGACGCCGTGACGATCCGCACGACGCCACCCAGCGCGTCGCTGCCGAAGACGTCGCCCGCCGGGCCGCGCTGCACGCTGAGCTGATCGATCGCCCCCGCCGGCAGCCGCTCCCACGTGACCCAGGCGCCGAAGCCCTCATTGAGCGGCACGCCATCCACGAGAATCAGCGCCCGGCTCGCGCCCGACGCCGACAGCCCGCGCATGGTCACGCCATGTGTGGTCGGATTCGAGGCGCGGGACGACGAGCGACGGAACAGGGAGAAGCCGGAGACCACACGGAGCGACTCGTCGGGCGTCATGGCCGGCACGCGATCGAGATCGTCGCGCGACAACGTGGTCGCGCCGGTGCCGGCATCGCGCCACGCCGGCGGCGCATTGCCAAACACAACGACCGATTCAGTGACCGCGAGCGGCGTCAGCGTGACGACGACAGGGGAGGCTGCGACGGTCATGCGCGTCGTGCGAAATCCGGGCGCAGACACTTCGATGTCGACGGGCAGCGCGTCAACGGACACCGAGAACCGGCCGTCCGCGCCGGTGGTGGCCACGGCCGCGGCGCGATCAAGGACTACAACCGACGCGCGTTCAACAGGCTTCCCGGCTGCGGTGTGCACGGAGCCGGAGAGCAGCGCGACGAGAACCAACGCGGGAGTCATCAGGCAACAGCCTAATGCGAGTCCTCCCCGCGCGCGCCGAATTTAACCGTGTCTCTTCTCGAACTCGCGCATGAACTCCACCAGCGCGTTCACGCCATCTTCGGGGAAGGCGTTGTAAATCGATGCGCGGATACCGCCGACCGAGCGGTGCCCCTTCAGCCCGTCGAAGCCGGCCGCCGTGGCGTCCTTCGCGAACTTCTTCTCGAGGTCTTCGGTGGCCAGGCGGAACGTGACGTTCATGCGCGACCGGCAGTCCTTCTGCGCGTGCGGCTGCCAGAAACCCGACCGATCGAGCTCGGCGTACAACGTTGCGGCCTTCCGCTCGTTGACGGCTTCAACGGCCGCAAGGCCGCCGAGCCCTTTCATCCACTTCAGCACCAGTCCGAGAATGTAGATGCCGAACGCGGGCGGCGTGTTGTACATCGAGCCGTTCTCGGCATGCGTCCGGTAATTCATCATCGTCGGCAGCGTCTCGGCGCCGCGCGCGAGCAGGTCTTCGCGCACGATCACGACCGTCACCCCGGACGGGCCCAGGTTCTTCTGAGCGCCCGCGTAGATGAGTCCGTATTTCGTGACGTCCACGGGTCGCGAAAAGATATCGGACGACATGTCGTTCACGAGCGGCACGCTGCCCACCTCGGGCAGATAGCACCACTGGTTCCCGTGAATGGTCTCGTTCGACGTCATGTGCACATAGGCGGCGCCGGGCGTGAGTTGCAGTTCGTCCTGCCGGGGCACGCGCGCGAAGTTGCCCTCTTCGGTCGAGGCCGCCAGTTTCGCCGTGCCGAACTTCTTGGCTTCCTTGAACGCCTTCTTGCCCCAGTCGCCGGTCACGATGTAGTCGGCCGTCGCGCCGGAGGCGAGCAGGTTCATCGGCACCATCGCGAACTGCATGCTGGCGCCGCCCTGAAGAAACAGGATCTTGTAGTTGTCTGGGATCCCGGCCAGTTCGCGCATGTCGCTCATCGCGCGCGCGAGGATGTCTTCGAACGTCTTTGACCGATGACTGATTTCCATCACCGACATGCCGACGCCCGGCAGCGCCACGAGATCGCGCTGCGCTTCTTCGAGCACAGGCAGCGGTAACACAGCGGGACCGGCGGAGAAATTGAAGATGCGATGCACGGACATTCCAGACTCCTAATTAACGCGGTTCGGCGCGACGCCGGTGTCCTTGAATGATTTCACGATTCGCACGGTCTCGGCCGCGATGGCTTCCTGGGCCTGATTGGTGGACGCACCGATGTGATGGGTCCCGTACACACCGGCCTCACGCACGATCGGATCCGTGAAGTCGCCTGACGCGGCAGACGGTTCATCGCCGAACACGTCGAGCCCCGCGCGCAGCTTGTTGTTGCGGATCGCCTCGGCCAGTGCGGCCGAGTCGACGATTTCTCCGCGGGCGCAGTTGATCAACGTGCTGCCCGGCTTGAGCTTCGACAGCAGCGCGAAGTTCACGAGCCCGCGCGTGGCGGGCACGAGCGCCAG
>CAYHEX010000261.1:0-1596 GCA_964355365.1 uncultured Solibacteraceae bacterium
TCCCCGATTGGCGGTTGGCGTTTCCCGATTCGCGATGAACAGAGGGTGTCGTATGCTTCACAGGCATATGGCGCCCTCTTCTCGTTTCTCCCACGCCCTCGTTGCCATGTTGGTTCTCGGTTGCGTTGCCGCCACTGGCGCTCAGGACAAGAAGCTCAACAAGCTTGCGCCCCTGGCGCCCCCGACGGCGACGATCACCGAAGCGTCGATCCGCGGCCATATGGAGTTTCTCGCGGGCGACGCGATGCAGGGACGCGGCAGCGGCACCGTCGACGAGTGGCGGACCGCCGAGTACATCGCGTCCAACCTTCGTCGCTGGGGCCTCGAACCCATGGGCGACGATGGCGGGTACGTTCAGAAGATCGCGACGGGCCGCAGCAGCGCGGCCACGCCGCCGATGCTGGCCGCCGGCGCAATAGTGCTGACGCACGGGCGCGAGATGATCGTGCAGTCGATCAACAAGGGCGCCGTGACCGGTCCGCTGTTCCGCTACACGCCCGGCGCGAAGGTGCCGGACGGCGCGTTCGTGTTCGTGCCCGACGGCGCCACAGTTGATAACGCCGCGGTCGCGAACGCGGCAGGCATGCTCACCGTGGAAACGGCACAGATTCGCACCCAGTGGGCCGCGACCGGCGGCCGTCTGCCCGCGGCGGCTGCGGCCGGCGGCGGCCGTGGCGGCGGCGCGCCCGCGCCCGCCATCGTCCGCATCGTCCTCGACAAAGCGACGCACGCGGCGTTCGCCGGAATGGTGGACGGCACGAAGGTGGACTTTCAGTGCGTGGTGCAGCCCGGGTACACGTGGAACGCCGCGGCGCGCATCACCGGCACGGATCCGGCGATGAAGGACGATGTCATTCTGCTGGGCGCGCACCTCGATCATGTGGGTGTGCGGCCTGGTGCCGCCGGTGTGGATGCCATCTTCAACGGCGCGGATGACGACGCGTCGGGCGTGACGGCGGTGATGGAACTCGCCGAGGCGCTGTCGAAGGGGCCGAAGCCGAAGCGCACGATCGTGTTTGGCTTCTTCGGCAGCGAAGAGTCCGGAGGCGCGGGCGCGAACTACTTCGTGGTCAAGCCGGTCATTCCGCTCGACAAGATCAAGGCCATGCTGCAGTTCGAGATGCTCGGCCGCCCGGATCCGCTCGTGCCGGCCGACACGTTGTGGCTTACCGGGTACGAGCGCAGCAATCTTGGCGTTGAACTCGCCAAACAGGGCGCGAAGCTCGTGCAGGACCCGCACCCGGATCAGAGCTTCTTTACGCGCTCGGACAATATCCGCTTCGCCTATGAAGGCGTGATCTCGCACACTGTGTCTAGCTTCAACCTCCACAAGGACTATCACCAGGCGTCCGATGAAGTGAAGACGATCGACTTTCCGTACATGACCAAGTCGATTACGTCGATGTACGCGCCCGTGGTGTGGCTCGCGAACTCGACGTTTGTCCCGACGTGGTACGAGAACTGCCGGCCGATTCGTGGGCAGGGCGGACGTGGCGGCGCGGCTGCCGCGGCCCAACCCGGCGCGCCGCCGCCACCGCCGCCGTGCCATGCGAACGGCAAGGCCCCGATCAAGTAGGACCGCCGCCGTATAATCAC
>CAYHEX010000261.1:1696-6186 GCA_964355365.1 uncultured Solibacteraceae bacterium
CGTGCCATGCGAACGGCAAGGCCCCGATCAAGTAGGACCGCCGCCGTATAATCACGTGGTGACTGCGACACCCGCTCGTTCCAAGAAGAAAATTGGTGACACCGTCCTTGATCTGATCGGCGACACGCCGATGGTGCGGATCAATCGCATCACCAAGGACATTCCGGCCACGGTCGTCGTCAAGATCGAGACGACGAACCCCGGCAACTCGATCAAGGACCGCATGGCCCTGAAGATGATCGAGGACGCCGAGGCGAGCGGGAAGCTCAAGCCCGGCGGCACGATCATCGAGGGCACGTCGGGCAACACCGGCATGGGCCTGGCGATCGCTGCCGTGGTGAAGGGCTACAAGTGCATCTTCACCACCACCGACAAACAGTCGAAAGAAAAGGTCGACGCGCTGCGCGCGTTTGGCGCGGAAGTGATCGTGTGTCCGACGGACGTGGATCCCGAAGATCCGCGGTCGTACTACTCGGTGTCGTCGCGGCTCGAGCGCGAGACGCCGAACAGCTGGAAGGCGAATCAGTACGACAACCCGTCGAACGCCGTCGCGCACTACGAGCAGACGGGACCGGAGATCTGGGAACAGACGGACGGCAAGGTCACGCATCTCGTGGTCGGCGTCGGCACCGGCGGCACGATCACAGGCGCGGGCAAGTACTTGAAAGAGAAGAACCCGGCCATTCAGGTGCTCGGCATCGACACCTACGGCTCGGTGTTCAAGAAGTACAAAGAGACGGGCGTCTTCGACAAGAACGAGATCTACCCGTACATCACTGAGGGAATCGGCGAAGACTTCCTGCCGCAGAACGTCGATTTCAACATCATCGATCACTTCGAGAAGGTGACCGACAAGGACGCGGCGATCATGCAGCGCCGCATCGCGCGCGAAGAAGGCATCTTTGCGGGCAACTCCGCCGGCTCCGCGATGGCGGGCCTGCTGCAGATGAAAGACAAGTTCAAGGCCGGCGACCTCGTCGTGGTCATCTTCCACGACCACGGCACACGCTACCTCGGCAAGATGTTCAACGACGATTGGATGCGCAAGAAGGGCTTCGTCGAGCGCGCCGGCCTCACCGCGCGCGACCTGGTGGCCAACAAGCGCACGATGCCGCTCATGACCGTGTCGAACACCGACACCATCGCGCACGTCGCGCAGGTGATGACGACGCACGACTTCTCGCAGATTCCAGTGACGTCGAACGGGCGCATCATCGGCTCGGTGAATGAGGCCAAGCTCTACGCCAAGATGATTTCCGATCCGGCGTCGCGCACACAGCCGGTGGAATCCGTCATGCAGGGGGCGTTCCCGTTTCTCGACATCACGGCCGGTGTTGACGCCCTGGCGTTGATGCTGACGCCGGAGAATCCCGCCGTCCTCGTGCGCGATTTCAAGACCGATGAGACGTGGGTGATCACGCGCTCAGACGTGATTAAAGCGCTCTCCTAAATTAACGAGTTAACGAATTAACGAGTTGAAGGGCGTCTTGGCATTCGGTGTTGGCGCGGGCCTGCTGATCGCCGGCATGCAGTTCGTCGAATACCGCTTTCTTGTCCTCGAGCATTCGCTCGAGATCTACGGCGCGATCATTGCTGCGGCTTTTGCGGCTGTCGGCATTTGGTTCGGTCTGACTCTCAATAGGGAGAAGGTCGTCCTGAAAGAAGTGCCCGTGGAAGTGCGCGTGCCGGTGCCCGCCGGCGGTCTCTTTGTCGTCAATGTCGCCAAAGTTGACGAACTGAGCATCACCCCGCGGGAACTGGAAGTGTTGCAACTGATTGCGGAGGGGTTGAGCACGAAGCAGATGGCTGATCGGCTGTGTGTCAGCGAGAACACGGTGAAGACGCATTGCAGCCGCGTGCTCGACAAACTCGGCGCCAACCGGCGGACGCAGGCGGTGCAGATCGGCAAGACGCACGGGTTGGTCTCTTAGGGCAGACCCCGTCAGCGCGGTTGTTTCGGCGGGGCAATCAGCGGAATGACCTGGCGTCCGAGCCGCCGGTAGACGCGGAAGTCCTCGTCGAGCGTCATCACGGTGCCGCGCGCGCGGCCCTCGCTCATCCGCACCAGGCACGCGTCGGCAAACGACATCGGCACGTTCGCGTATCGCTTCATCAGCCGGCGCAGATGGGTCATTTCCGCCTGAGCGCTGAAGTCCACGCGGAGGATGCCGCGTTCCACCATCTGCAGGATCCCATCGACGCCGGCGTTGTCGCGGCTCAGGAGGAATGTCGCCTCCGACAGCACGGCTTCGCACGTGACGATCGGTGGCGCGATCAACTCAAACTGCTGGAGCGCCCACAGGTGCCACGCGTCCCGCCGATTGAGAAACGCCACCAGTGGGCCCGTGTCGACGATGACGTCGTGGGTCATTTTGCTCGCGTTCGGGTGGTTCGGGACCGGCCGTAACCGTCCAGGCCCGCAGGGTTGGTCGACAGGTCCGCCGGACCTGTCGCGCAGCCGGCGAGATCAATGGCCAGCGCGGCGACCGACAGCGGCTCTGGCCGCCGACCCTTCGGCGGCCCGCCGAGGTACTCCGCCAGCGCCTCGCGTACGACCGAACTGCCCGACACTCCGTCTGTCTGGGCGCGGTCATACAGCGACTTGTCGAGATGTCGTGGCAACTTGATGCTGCGGATTTTCATGGTACTACCCTCGTGACATAGGCAGGTTACCAGAAAGACGTCGGGGGAGGCAACAGCCGGTCGGTCGGCGGGTCTGCCCTCTAGAACACGACCTTGATCTTCTGCACGTCGAGCGTCTTCGGATCGAGACCGGGCACCTTCATCAGGTCGTCCCAGCCGGCGAACGGGCCGTGTTCGTCACGGTATTTCACGATCGCGTCGGCCTGACCGTCCGCCAGCACGAGCACGTCGTCGATCTGTTTGGCCGTGGCTTTGTTGATCTTGACCTGCACGCCGAAGTGCGTCGTCAGGTAGGTGACGATGACCTTGAATTCCTCGTCCGACCCCTTGGCGCCATCGGTCCGCATCGTCTCCATCGTCTCGATCCACTGCGACTTCGACTTGTGCTCGGCCACGACCTTCTCGATGCCATGGCACTCGTTCGAACACAGCCGCTGGGTCACGTCCCGGCCCTCGCCTTCGGGCAGTTCCTGACGCGCCATCAGGCCGAGGGTTGATGTCAGTGCGGCGGCGGCGAACACCATCGCCACCGCCGAAGAACGATTCATCATCGCAACCTACTTCTTGATCCTGAAGGCCACAACCTCGTCCGACGTCAATGCGGCGCCGCCGAGGGCGCCGCCGGTGGCGACGGCCACGACATACTGCCGGGCGTCAGTGCCGAGATACGTGGCCGGCGTTGCGGACACGGACCCGTTGAGTTTAGTCACCCAGAGTTCCTTGCCCGTCTTTCCGTCGAACGCGCGGAACCGGCTGTCATCGGAGTTGCCGACGAACACCACGCCGGATGCCGTCGAGATCGAGCCGCCCATACCCGGTCGGCCGGTCTTCTGCTTCTCGACCGGCAGGGTGTCGGTCACGCCGAGCGGCACGTGCCATGCGATCTCGCCGGTGTTGACGTTGACGGCGATCAACTCGCCCCACGGCGGCTGATTGCAGGGCAGGTTGGACACTGGCTCTCTGAAACGGCCACTCGGGCGGGTGGTCCCCAGCGGACCCGTTCGACCACCCGGCTGATTCGTGCCCACGATGTCTTTCGGATCCACCGGCCCGCTGGCGGGTTCCTGCACGCCGAACACCTGGCCAAGCGCGTGCGCGTTCACAAACATGAGTCCCAGGCTTGGGTTGAACGACCCGCCACCCCAGTTGGCGCCGCCGATGAAGCTCGGGAAGATCACCCGCGAATGTCCCCAGGACGGTGGCGCGTACGGGCCGCCGCCGACTTCGATGTTGTTGTCGGCAATCCACTTCCGGCACGCCGCTTCGAGTTCAGGCGTCACCGTTGCGATGTCGTTCATCGTGAAGTTGAGCGGTGTGAGCGGCGCCGGTTTGACGGGAAACGGCTGCGTGGGCGACGTCTTTTCAACCGGCACGGTGCTCTGAGTCACTGGCCGCTCTTCGATCTTGTAGATCGGCTTGCCCGTGACGCGGTCGAGGAAGAACACCAGCGAGTTCTTGCTCACGATGGCGACGGCCGGAATGGTGCGCCCGCCCTGCTTGACGTCCATGAGGAGCGGCGGCGCCTCGAGGTCGTAGTCCCAGACGTCATGATGGACGACCTGAAAGTGCCAGAGGTACTTACCAGTCTTCGCGTCTGCCGCCACCAGGCTGTTGCTGTAGAGGTTGTTGCCGGGTCGGTCGCCGCCCCAGAGGTCGCCGGAGGCGTTACCAAACGGCATGTAGACGATGCCGCGCGCCGCGTCAACGGTCATGAAGCCCCAGATGTTGACGCCGGACCGCTGACTCGCGCTGTCGCCAACCCAGGTGCCGAAGTTCGGCTCGCCCTTCCGCGGAATGGAATGGAACGTCCACGCGAGCGTGCCGTTGTGAATGTCGAATGCGCGAAC
>CAYHEX010000262.1:0-6164 GCA_964355365.1 uncultured Solibacteraceae bacterium
TCTTCTCGTCCTGCGAGTCGACGATGATCAGGCGCGAGAGGCCCGTGACTTCGTCGACGTCCTCATGGACCGTCACCTTATCGATGATGTCCTTGAAGCGGATCGTGCCGCCCGTCTCCGTCAGGATGGAGAAGGTGTACGGATCCCACTCGACCAGCACTTGCGCCTTCTCAACCTTCTGGTTGTCCTTGACCTTGAGGTGCGCGCCGTAAACGACCGAGTAACGCTCGCGGATGACGCCCTTGTCGTCCACGATGTTGATCGAACCGCTGCGGTTCATCACGATCATGGCCTTGACGCCGTTCTGTTCGCGGCCTTCAACGTACTGCAGGCCATCGAACTTGACGGTGCCCTTGTGGCGCGCTTCGAGGGTCGACTGGTCCTGAACGCGTGACGCCGTGCCGCCGATGTGGAACGTGCGCATCGTCAACTGCGTGCCCGGCTCACCGATCGACTGCGCGGCAACGACGCCGACCGCCAGACCGAGTTCCACCAGACGCCCGGTCGCGAGGTCGCGGCCGTAGCACTTCGCGCAGCAGCCGCGGCGCGACGCGCACGTCAGCACAGAGCGGATCCTGACCCGCTCGATGCCCGCATCTTCAACCGCATCCGCCAACGCTTCGTCCATCTCGCCCGCAGCCGGCACGATCACTTCGCCGGACGACGGATCCACGATCGCTTCGAGGGCCACGCGGCCGACGATGCGGTCGCTGAGCCGTTCGATGATTTCGCCGCCGGAGTCGATGATGGCGCGCGCTTCGAGGCCGTCGAGCGTGCCGCAGTCGTGCTCCGAGATGATGACGTCCTGGGCCACGTCGACGAGGCGACGCGTCAGGTAGCCGGAGTCGGCCGTCTTCAGCGCCGTATCCGCGAGACCCTTACGCGCGCCGTGCGTCGAGATGAAGTACTCAAGCACCGTCAGACCTTCGCGGAAGTTCGCGCGAATCGGCTGCTCGATGATTTCGCCCGACGGCTTCGCCATCAGGCCGCGCATGCCGGCCAGCTGACGCATCTGCTGCTTCGAACCTCGGGCGCCCGAGTCGGCCATGACGTACACCGGGTTGAAGCTCCGGCCCGACTTGTCGAGCGCTTCCATCTGTCCGAACATTTCGTCGGCGACCTTTTCGGTCACCTCCGACCAGATGGCGATGACCTTGTTCTTGCGCTCGCCGTTGGTGATGGCACCTTCCTGATACTGGCCCTCCACCTTGATGACTTCGGCGCGCGCGCCCTCAACGAACTCCACCTTCTTTTCCGGGATGACGAGGTCGTCGATGCCGATCGAAAGCCCCGAGCGCGTGGCGTAGGTAAAGCCCACGTGCTTCAAGCTGTCGAGCATCTCGACGGTCTTCTCGAGGCCGTACTTGAGGTAGCAGTACCGCACCGTCTGCTGCAGACCCTTCTTCTTCAGCAGGCCGTTGATGAACGGCATCACCTTGGGCAGCGCGGCATTCAGAATGACGCGGCCGACCGTGGTGTTGATGATCTGGTGATCGACGTAGCGTTCCGCCGCGTCGAGCACGTCCTGCGAGTCGCGCGCGGCCGTGAGATCGAGCAGGCGGCCCGTGAAACGCATGCGGATCGGCGTGAGCGTTTCCACTTCGCCGGCTTCGAGCGCGAGCAGCACATCGTCGATCTGTGCAAACGCGCGGCCTTCGCCCTTGGATCCCACCTTGGTCTTGGTCAGGTAATAGCAACCGAGAACGATGTCCTGCGACGGCACCGCGATCGGCTGACCGGACGCGGGCGACAGGATGTTGTTGGACGACATCATCAGCACCGACGCTTCGATCTGCGCTTCGGGTGACAGCGGGATGTGCACGGCCATCTGGTCGCCGTCGAAGTCGGCGTTGAACGCCGTGCAGACGAGCGGATGGATGCGGATCGCCTTGCCTTCCACCAGCACCGGCTCGAACGCCTGGATGCCCAGGCGGTGCAGCGTCGGCGCGCGGTTGAGCATCACCGGATGCTCGCGGATGACCTCTTCGAGCACGTCCCACACTTCGGGGACCTGCTTCTCGACCATCTCCTTGGCTTGCTTGATGGTGGCGACCAGGCCGCGCTCCTCGAGCTTGTTGTAGATGAACGGCTTGAACAGCTCGAGCGCCATCTTCTTCGGCAGGCCGCACTGGTGCAGCTTCAACTCGGGACCGACGACGATGACCGAACGGCCGGAGTAGTCGACGCGCTTGCCGAGCAGGTTCTGGCGGAAGCGGCCCTGCTTGCCCTTGAGGGTGTCCGACAGCGACTTCAGCGGCCGGTTGTTCGCGCCGCGCAGCACGCGGCCGCGACGGCCGTTATCGAAGAGCGCGTCCACGGCTTCCTGGAGCATGCGCTTTTCGTTGCGGATGATCACATCCGGCGCCTTGAGCTCCATCAGCTTCTTCAACCGGTTGTTGCGGTTGATGACGCGACGATAGAGATCATTCAGGTCTGACGTCGCAAAACGCCCACCATCGAGCGGCACCAGCGGACGCAGTTCCGGCGGAATCACCGGGATGACGTCCATGATCATCCACTCGGGTTTGTTGGTCGACTTGCGGAACGCATCGACGACCTTCAGACGCTTCGCATACTTGAGCTTCTTGGCCACCGAGGTCTCGCCGCGCATCTTCTCGCGCAGTTCCTCCGCCAGCCGGTCCACGTTCACGCGGCGCAGCAGCTCCTTGATCGCTTCGGCGCCCATCTGGGCCTTGAACTTGAAGCCCAGACGCTCGCGCTCGGCCCGGTACTGCTCTTCGTTCAGCAGCGACTTGTCCTTCAGCTCCGTCTCGCCGCCGTCGATGACGACGTACGCTTCGAAGTACAGGATCCGCTCGAGATCGCGGAGCGAAATATCGAGCAGGTGCCCGATACGGCTCGGCAGTCCCTTGAAGAACCAGACGTGGCTGACCGGCGTGGCCAGCGCGATGTGGCCGAGACGTTCACGGCGCACCTTCGCCTGCGTCACTTCGACGCCGCACTTGTCGCACACCACGCCGCGGTGCTTCATGCGCTTGTACTTGCCGCAGAGGCACTCCCAGTCGGTGACCGGTCCGAAGATCTTCGCGCAGAACAGGCCATCGCGCTCCGGCTTGAACGTGCGGTAGTTGATCGTCTCCGGCTTGGTCACTTCGCCGTGCGACCACTCCAGGATCTTCTCCGGCGACGCGAGCGAAATGCGGATCGCGTCGAAGTCGGAGGTGAGTTGTCCCTTTTCGTGCAGGTTTGGTCTCATCGGTTACACCCCCACCGGTGCGTCAGGAGTAGGTTCCTCCACAGGTACTTCAGCTGGTGGTTCCTCACCCGGCCGCTGCTTCGTCTTGATCAGTTCCACATCAAGACCGAGCGCCTGCAGTTCCCGGATGAGCACGTTGAACGATTCCGGCAAGCCGGGCTGGAACGAGGCGTCGCCCTTGACGATCGACTCGTAGATCTTCGCGCGGCCCGTCACGTCGTCCGACTTGGCGGTCAGGAGTTCCTGCAGGATATGCGCGGCGCCGTACGCTTCGAGCGCCCACACTTCCATTTCTCCAAATCGCTGTCCGCCGAACTGCGCCTTGCCGCCGAGCGGCTGCTGCGTGATGAGCGAGTACGGTCCGATCGATCGGGCGTGAATCTTGTCGTCGACCAAGTGCGACAGCTTGAGCATGTAGATGTAGCCCACCGTCACTTCCTGCTCGAACTTCATGCCCGTCATGCCGTCGTAGAGATCCGTCTTGCCCTTCTTCGGCAAACCGGCCTCGTCGAGCCACTTCTTGATCTCGTTTTCGGTCGCGCCGTCAAAGACCGGCGTGGCGAAGTAGAGACCGAGCGCGTGGGCCGCCCACCCGAGGTGGGTTTCGAGGATCTGCCCGACGTTCATTCGCGACGGAACGCCCAGCGGATTCAACACGATCTCGACCGGGGTGCCATCCGGCAGGTACGGCATGTCTTCTTCCGGCAGGATGCGCGCGATGACGCCCTTGTTACCGTGGCGACCGGCCATCTTGTCGCCGACCGACAGCTTGCGCTTCATCGCGACGTAAACCTTGACGAGCTTGATCACGCCCGGCGGCAGTTCGTCGCCACGACGGATCTTCTCCTTCTTGTCCTCGAACTCGCGCTGAATCACGTCCACGCGCTGCGCCGTGCGGTCTTCCATCAGCCGCAATTCGTCTTCGAAGCCGAGGTCGTCGGTTTCCACGCGTGACCGCACCAGCACCGAGAACGGCACTTCGGACATCGCGTCCGCCGTCAGCGCCGAGCCCTTGCGCAGCACGCGCTCGCGGCCGTCGAGATCGTAGAGATCCGAGCGGAGCGTGCGGCCCTGCAGCAACTGCATGAGGCGCTTCTTGGTTTCTTCGTGCAGGATGCGAATCTCGTCCTGGAGGTTCTTCTCCATCAGGCCGAGCTCGTCTTCCTCGATCTGCTTCGCGCGGTCGTCTTTCTCGATGCCCTTGCGCGAGAAGATCCGCACGCCGACCACGATGCCCTCGATGCCCGGGGGGCACGTGAGCGACGCGTCCTTCACGTCTCCGGCCTTTTCACCGAAAATCGCGCGCAGCAGCTTCTCTTCCGGCGTGAGCTGCGTCTCGCCCTTCGGCGTGACCTTGCCCACGAGGATGTCGCCCGGCTTCACATACGCGCCGATGCGGATGATGCCGCTGTCGTCGAGATCGCGCAGGTAGCCTTCCGACACGTTCGGGATATCCCGCGTGATTTCTTCCGGTCCCAGCTTCGTGTCGCGGGCCTCGATCTCGAACTCTTCGATGTGGATCGACGTGTAGTAGTCGTCCTTCACCATGCGTTCGCTGACCAGGATCGCGTCTTCGAAGTTGTACCCGCGCCACGGCATGAACGCGACGAGCACGTTGCGGCCGAGCGCGAGCTCGCCCAACTCCGTGCACGGCCCGTCCGCCAGCACCTGGCCCTTGGCCACGCGCTGTCCGACCCGAACGATCGGGCGCTGCGTAATGCAGGTGTTCTGGTTCGACCGCTTGAACTTCGTCAGGCCGTAGATGTCCGCGCCCATTTCACGCGACAACCCTTCGGTCTCACTGCCCTCGACGCGGACCACGATGCGCTTGCTGTCCACGTAGTCGACCGTGCCGGTGCGGCGGGCCACAACGACGGCGCCTGAGTCGCGCGCCGTGATGTATTCCATGCCCGTGCCGACAAACGGTGCCCGCGCCTGGAGCAACGGCACGGCCTGACGCTGCATGTTGGAACCCATCAGCGCGCGGTTGGCGTCGTCGTGTTCGAGGAACGGGATCAGCGAGGCCGCGACCGACACGAGCTGCTTCGGCGAAACGTCGACGTAGTCGATCTTTTCACGCTGGGCCAGAATGAACTCACCCGCCTGACGCGCATTGACGCGCTCCTGGCGAATGCGCATCTTCTCGTCGAGCTCGACGTTGGCCTGCGCGATGATGTACTGGTCTTCTTCCCATGCCGACAGATAGAAGCAGTAGGGCTCGAATTCGACGCCCTTCTTCTTCGATCCGCCGCCGGCGCCGACGATCTCATCCGCCTCGACGACATCGCCCGCTTTGTACTTCGGGTTGCCGCCGGCGTTCGTGATCATCACGTAGTCGATGACCTGGCCGTTGACGACCTTGCGGTACGGCGACTCGATGAAGCCGAACTCGTTGATGCGCGCGTAGGACGAGAGCGACGAGATCAGACCGATGTTCGGACCTTCAGGCGTCTCGATCGGGCAGATACGGCCGTAGTGCGTCGTGTGGACGTCGCGGACTTCGAAGCCTGCGCGTTCGCGCGACAGACCGCCCGGCCCGAGGGCCGAGAGGCGGCGCTTGTGCGTCACTTCCGACAGCGGGTTCGTCTGGTCCATAAACTGCGACAGCTGCGAGGATCCGAAGAACTCGCGGATGGCGGCCATGACCGGCTTCGCGTTGATCAGGTCGTGCGGCATCGCTGTCGCCATTTCCTGATACACGGACATCTTTTCCTTGATCGCGCGCTCCATACGCACGAGACCAATGCGGAACTGGTTCTCCAGCAATTCGCCGACCGACCGCACGCGGCGGTTGCCGAGGTGATCGATGTCGTCGACGTTGGCCGGGTTCTTCTTGAGCTTCAACAGGTACTTGATGACCTGATAGAAGTCCTCCGGATGCAGAATGCGCTCGTCGAGCGGCGTGTTGAGCTTCAGCTTCGTGTTGAGCTTGAGCCGACCGACGCGC
>CAYHEX010000263.1:0-6126 GCA_964355365.1 uncultured Solibacteraceae bacterium
GAGGAGGAGGGGCATGAGACATGCATATTAATGGGGGAATGAGTGAATGGGTGAATGAGGGAATTGGTGAATAATCGGGCGGATGTTTCGCACCATTGATGCGCACACGGGTGGAGAGCCGCTGCGGCTCATCATTGACGGCTGGCCCGAACCGCAGGGGCGGACCATGCTCGAAAAACGCGCCTACGCGCGGGCGAAGCAGGACCACTTCCGTCGCGTGCTGATGCACGAACCGCGCGGCCACGCCGACATGTATGGCGCGCTCCTGACCGAACCTGAGCGAGCCGACTCGGACGTTGGCGTGCTGTTCATGCACAACGACGGCTACTCGTTGATGTGCGGACATGGCGTGATCGCCACTACGAAGATCATGATCGAGAGGGCGATCACGGGTCCCGGGTCCCGGGTGCCGAGTCCCGGGTCAGTCCAGAGTCCCGGGTTCGTCCCGGGTCCCGGGTCCCAGATCAAGATCACGTTCGATGCGCCGGCGGGGCAGATCCGGGCAACCGCCCACGTGACGGAAACGCACGACGGACTCACAGTTGATCGCGTCTCCTTCATCAACGTGCCGTCGTTTGTGCTCGCGGCCGGCGTGCCGATCGTGGTCGCGAATCGCGTGATGCATGTGGACGTGGCGTTCGGCGGCGCGTTTTACGCGATCGTGGATGGGGAAGCGGCCGGGCTGGCGCTCGTTCCCGAGAAGCTGACGGCCGTGCGCGCGATGGGCGACGCGATTTCGCGAGCGGTCGAGAAAGAGCTCTCGGTCGTGCATCCGCTCGAACCCGGGCTGAACGGCATCTACGGCACGATCTTCACGGGACTGCCCACGGTGCCCGGCGCGGATCTGCGCAACGTGACCGTGTTTGCCGACCAGGCAGTGGACCGCTCGCCGTGCGGCACCGGCACCTGCGCGGTGCTCGCCGTCCTCGACGCGATGGGCCTCGCGGATCCCGCTCGGCCGTTCGTGCACGAGAGCATCATCGGCTCCGCCTTCAGCGCGCGGGTCGTGGACCGCACCACCGTCGGCGACATCCCCGCGATCATTCCCGAACTCACCGGCACCGCGTCCATCACCGGCGAACACACCTTCATCGTCGAGAAAGATGACCTCTTCAAGAAGGGGTTTCGGCTCTAAAGGCTCGGGGACCTGAAGGTCCCCGACTACGCGCTACGATCCGATGCGCTCGCGCACCTTCGCGGGTTTCGTGAGCTTCTCGCCAGCCACTTCCACCGTCACTGTGTAGTCTCCGACCGTGGCTGGGATCGCCGCGCCCGCTGCGCCACCACGGCCACCGCCGGCCGCGCCGCCACCTCCGCGTCCGCCACCACCGGCGAGTGACCACAGCACGCGGTTCATGCCCGCCTTGGCCGGACCGTCGAGCTGTCGCATCACGCGGCCGTCTTTGTCGGTCACCGTGATCTTCGCGCCCGCAGCCTGATCGGCCTTCAGGTAGTAGTTGATGACGATGGCTTCCGGCTCATTCGGCACCGAGAGGAACTTGTCACCGTAGAGCTCGTAGTTCATGCCCTGACTGCCGAATCCGTATCGCGCCTTCGGCTTGATGTCGAAGAGATACGCCGTTTTTGAATTGAAATCGGGAATCAATTCCGGGAGGAACGATACGTCGCCCGTCCACAGGCCGCGACCGTAGGTGCCGATCACCAGATCGTTCTCGCGCGGATGAATCGTCAGATCGTGCACGGCCACCGCAGGCAGATTCGCATGCAGCCGCGTCCAGTGCGCGCCGGCGTCAATCGACACCCACACGCCGCGGTCGTTGCCCACATACAACAGGTTCGCGTTCTTGCGGTCCTGCACGACGACGTTCACAGCGTAGTTGGGAAGATCGCCAACGATAGACGTCCACGTGGCGCCAAAGTCGGTGGTCTTGTAGAGATACGGCTGGAAGTCGTCATTGCGGAAGCCGGTCTTTGACACGAACGCGGTTCCGGCACTGTGCGGTGACGCGAACACTCGGCTGACCCAACGCTCCGCCGGTGCGCCGGCCTTCACGAGCGCCGGGGTGAGATCCGTCCACGCACCGCCGTGATTCTTTGTCAGCTGCACCTTTCCGTCGTCCGTCCCGACCCAGATGACGCCGGCCGTGAGGGCGCTCTCGGAGATTGACGTGATCGTGCAGAACGGCACGTTGCGTCCGGTCTTGGTCGCGTCGTTCGTCGTGAGATCGGGGCTGATCTCTTCCCACTTGTCGCCGCGGTTGAGCGAGCGGAACAACTTCTGCGCGCCGGCATAGATGATCGTCGGGTTGTGCGGTGACATCGCGATGGGCGCGATCCAGTTGTAGCGCAGCGGCGGCGTGCCGCTGTTCGCGCGGCCGGGTGAAATGTCCGCGCGCATTCCCGTCTTCTGGTCCATGCGGCCCATCGAGCCGAGCTCGCGCGTGTTGTACACCCAGCGGCTGTCGGTCGGGTCGATCACGTTGTACATGCCGTCGCCGGGGCCGACCGTGACCCAGTCTTCGAGCGTGATCTCGCCAAAGCGCGAATTCACGGGTCCCTTCCACGAGTCGTGATCCTGCAGGCCGCCGTAGACGTGATACGGATCGTCCATGTCGACGCCGATGGCGTAGACCTCGCCCACTTTCATGTTCGGGAACCAGTCGGCGGTCTTGCCGCGATCGTACGACACGCTCACGCCGCCGTCGCTGCACGTCATCACGCGGTCTTCATCCTGCGGATCCCACCACGTGCAGCGGAAATCCCCGAACGTGCCGCGCATGAAATCCATCGTCCACGTCTTGCCGCCGTCTTTGGTCTGGAACATCGAGTCGCTGGTGACCACGAGATGCTGGTCGTTGAACGGGTTGAGCTTGAGCTGATTGAACGAGTACGGCGCCTTGCCGCCCGCCACGTTCACGTCGCCGCTCACCTTCCGCCACGTCTTGCCGCCATCGTCAGTGCGATAGAGCTCGTTGCCCACAATGCCCTGCGCGAGCGGACTCGTGGAGTTCACGGGGCCGCCGCCGGCGCCTTGCTTCTGATTCTGATTCTCGAGCAGCGCGTAGAGGATCAGCGGATTCTTCTGATACATGTCGATGCCGATGCGGCCGATCTTGCCGCCGGGCAGCCCGTTGGTCAGGCGCGTCCACTTCTCGCCGGCGTCATCGCTGCGATACACACCGCTCTCGGGGCCGCTTTCCACGATCTGCCACGGCAGCCGCTCTTTGTCGTACATCGCGGCGAAGACCTGCGTCGGCACTTTCTGATTGAGCACGAGGTCGATCGCGCCAACGCCGTCGTTGATGTAGAGCACTTTCTTCCACGTCGTGCCGCCGTCCATCGTGCGGAAGACGCCGCGCTCGGCATTCTTGGAAAACAAGTGTCCCATCGCGGCGACGTAGACGATGTCGGGGTTCTTGGGATGAATGACGATGCGCGCGATGTGGTGCGAGTCGGGGAGGCCCATTGCCTGCCAGGTCTTGCCGGCGTCGATGGACTTGAAGACGCCGTCGCCGGACATCGACGAGCGCGCGTTGGCCTGATCGCCGCCGCCGACCCACACGATCTGGCTGTTGCTCGACGCGACCGCGACCGCGCCGACCGACGCGATCGTGCCCATGCTGTCGGTGACTGGTTCCCACGTGATGCCGTTGTTGGCCGTCTTCCAGAGGCCGCCGCTGCGCACGCCGGCGTAGATCGTGTAGAGGTGCTCGCGCGTCGGCGCGTCAGGCACGGCGATCGACGTCACCCATGCGCCCGATCGGAACGGGCCGATGTTGCGCATCTGGACGGAGTTGAGCACTCCAGCGAGCGCCGGATCCGCGCCCGGGCCTTGCTGCGCCATCGGCGCCTGGGAGGAAACCACAACCAACAACAGAGCGGAGCCAATCAGCAATCGCTTCATGTGGGAATTGTAAGAGCAATCAACATGGGGGACCATGGGGGACCATGGGGAAGGGCAAGACCAACACCAACATCAACACCAACACCAACAGGCTTTCGAAGAGCTTTTCGAAAAGCTGTCGGTGTTGGTGTTGGTGTTGACCTTCCCCATGGTCCCCCATGGCCCCCCATGTTGAGCGTGTGCTCTGCTCTTGCCCCTGACTCTGGCGCGCGACTTGCTATGTCGCTGGCCATGGTTGCGAATCTCCACCCTACGACGTCCGCTGTCATCGAGGCCGCGATCAAGGTCCATCGTGTGCTCGGGCCGGGTTTGCTCGAGTCGGTCTATCAGGGCTGCCTGGCATACGAGCTCGCGCTGCGGAAGATCCGGTTCCGGCGCGAGGTGGCGATTCCTGTTCTCTACGAGGGCGTGCGCCTCGATTGCGGATTCAGGACCGACCTGCTGGTCGACGACGACCTCATCGTGGAGGTGAAGAGCGTGGAGAGGTTGCTGCCGATTCATACGGCCCAGGTGCTGACGCACCTCCGTCTGACTGGAGCGCGTCAGGCGCTGCTCTTGAACTTCGGCCAATTGACCTTGATGGCGGGCCTGCGGAGCTATCTGGGCTCGGGGAACAACGTTCCCGGCAGCGGGTAGGGCGGGTCTGATCTACCCACCATCTTCAACATGGGGGGCCATGGAGAGCCATGGGGAAGGTCAACACCAACAACAACACCAAACCAACAGATTTTCAAAAAGCTCTTCGAAAAGCCGTCGGTGTTGATCTTGGTGTTGCAGTTGATCTTCCCCATGGCCCCCATGGTCCCCCATGTTGAGAGCTCGGCCTCTAGCGGCGGACTCGTTGTTCCAGTGCGCGAATGAGTTGAGGCAGCTCGCCTCCGGGTTCTCTTGGCTGCGTTTGGTCGATGCGAGCGAACGCGGCGCGGTACGACGCCAGGGCGGCGTCGAGTTCGCCGCGCGCCTGCTGCGCCAGGCCACGGTAGTAGGGGCCGTCCACGCCGTTGGGCGCCGCGGCGGAGAGCGCTGTCGCTGCCGCGTCCAGGCGTGTGATGTCGCCAAGCACGCGCGCGACTCGCGCGTCTGCCGTGAGCGCGGTCACTCCAGCGGCTGGCGCGTCAGCAATGGTCGCGCCGTTGGACCGCACGGGTCCGTCCGCCGACTGAAACGTCGCGATGATCCGCGAGCCTGACGGCGGCACAGCACCGGCGGGGCACTCGAACATCAGCGTCAGCGTTGCCTGCGCGTCGAGCGACATGGCCGCCGTGGGTGCGCGCCGCAGCATGAGACCCGAGAGGCGTGTTGTCGCGCCGCCAGAACTCACCGCATCGAACGCGATCCGCTGCAGCCATTCCGCTTCAGTGAACTCCACACGAACGGCAGGCGGCATCTCGGTGATGGCGACGCCCGCCGGTGGCGGCACCTGCGCGGCGGCCGCGCGATCGAGCGCCGCCTGCCGCGCCGTCTGATGAAACAGCCGCACCGTGATGGCTGCGCTGGTTCCCGGCGCACCCGACATCACGACGATGCGCATGCCGAGAGGCGACAGTGACGGCGACGGCGCCTGCGTGGTCGACGACGCAGGCACCTCGGCCGGCGCGCGCTGCAACCACCACAGGCCGGCCGTGAGGGCGGCCAGCACGACGACGAGCCCGACGATGCGTGATGCGCGCATCAGAATCCACCGTTCCTCGCGTTGCCGCGAATCATCAAGTGGTCCATGCACGCGCCAACGATCGCGTCACCCGCCATCGGCAGCGGCGCACCGTTCTCCATGCGCTTCGGCCCCGCATTCACGCCGGTGCCTGCCTTCGATCGGCAGTACGAGCGCGTCACGCCTTGATACGGAGCCGAGTAGCATCGGCCGTCCCAGCCTTCGTACGACACCGCGTCGTTGTAACGCATCACGCAGTCCTGCTGGCCCGAATACTGACCGCCGGGCACGGCGATGTAGTAGAGATTGCCCGCGCAGACGCGATTGGTCACGATCGGATCGCCGTGGTGCAGCATGTTTACGGCGTGCCCGAGCTCGTGGCCCACGAGCGAATCGAAGTAGCCGCCCACGGCGAGAAACGTCTCCTTGGCGGTGTCGATGCCCACCCACTCGACCGTGTTCGGCGTGCCGACCGTGGGATAGGCCTGACCGGCGATGTCCGCGCCGAGCACGTGGTCCATGAGGTGCAGACCATTCTGCGGTCCCGTCGTGGCATAGCCGCGATTGAAGTTGAGCACGCGCGCGGAGCTGTATTCATCTTCGAGGATCA
>CAYHEX010000264.1:0-6105 GCA_964355365.1 uncultured Solibacteraceae bacterium
CACGCCGATGTTCAGCGTGAGCCGGTTCAGCAGCCACTCGTCCTGCACGAAGAACGAGTACTCCTTGATGTTCGGGTTGGTGGTCGCCCCGGAGGTGCCGGTGCCGGCAAAGGCCTGCACGAACCGGGTGGGCTGCTTCAGATTGAACGCGGCCAGACTCGCGAACGTGTACGACCCGAAGAAATTACCCGGGAAGTAGTTGAGGATGTTGTCGAACTGGAAGTCGAGGCCGGCCCGCACTTTGTGCGCGCCCTTCGCCCACGTGATCGTGTCGGCGAACTGCCAGCGCTTGATCGTCGTTTCGCGCGGACTGAACGAGTTGCGGCCGATCGTCAGCACCGTGGTGCCTGCCTGCTGAATCACCGCTTCCGGATCTTCGCTGTTGGCCAGCCCCGGCTCCTGATCGCGCGCCCACTGCACGCGCGCTTCGTTGAAGAGGGAGTTCTGCAGCACCGACGTGAACGTGGCGTTCAACGTGCGGGTCCGCACGTTGGAATCGCCCGTGTGCTGCACGGCGTTCTGCGCACCGCTGTTCTCGAAGTTCTTGCCGTTGAAGTTCTGATGGTTGTACCGCAGCGACAGCCGATGGTCGCTGTTCAGCTGATGGTCGGTCTTGACGAAGAACGTGTTCTGGTTCTGATTCTGATCCCAGCTCGTGGCGAGCGGCGTCAGCTTGGCGATC
Organism: uncultured Solibacteraceae bacterium; assembly: GCA_964355365.1. Lineage (GTDB taxonomy): Bacteria > Acidobacteriota > Vicinamibacteria > Vicinamibacterales > SCN-69-37 > SCUN01. Next base: position 683 of record CAYHEX010000264.1, read on the forward strand.
GCGGCCGTGGTGTCGGCGTCGGTCGGCGTCGTGGACGGCAGATTCAGGAACGTGAGGTTCGGCAACGTGTTGCGCTGGCCGTCGTAGTTGGCAAACACGAAGTCGCGATTGGTCCGGATCGGGCCGCCGTACACGGCGCCGAACTGGTTGTATGAATACGGCGACTTGGCGCGCGCCTGCTGCTTGTTGATCAGGTTGATCGCGTTGAGGCGCTTGTCGCGCCAGTACTCGAACACTTCCCCCTGACGCGTGTTCGTGCCGGACTTGGTCACGACGTTGATCACCGCGCCGCCCGCGCGGCCGTACTCGGCCGAGTACGCGTTGGAGTTCACCTGGAACTCCTGCACCGCCGCGGCGCTGAACTGATACGGCGCGCGACCCGAGCCCGTGCGGCCGACGCTCTGGCCGAAGAACGTGTTGTTGTTGTCGGCGCCGTCCACGACGAGGCTGTTCAACGTGCCGCGCTGGCCCGCGAAGCTGATGTCGCCCGTGCGCACGTCGGTGGTCACCCCCGGCGTCAAGAGCGCGAAGTTGATGAAGTTGCGGCCGTTGGTCGGCAGCGAGCTGACCGCGCGCTCGTCCACCGTGCTGCTGACCTGCGAACGCGTGGCTTCCACCGCGGCCACGCCGCTCACGGTCACCGACTCGGCGGCCGCGGCCACGTGCATCTCCAGCCGGAGGGAAATCGACGAGCCGACGGTGACCGCGACCGACGTCTTCTTCGGCGCAAACCCGTTCAACTGCAGCAACACCTCGTAGGTGCCGACCGGCAGCAACTCGGCGCTGAACCCGCCCGTCGGGCTGGTCACGAGCGCGCGCGAGATGCTCGTCGCCGTGGCAGTCACCGTGACGGCAACGCCCGGCAACAACCCGCCGGACTGATCAACCACGGTGCCCTGAATCGAGCCCGTGGCACTTTGCGCCATGGCCGGCGCCGCCACGCCCATCATCAGCAGCAGGCACACCACGGCACGGCGAACAGCAGAAGCAGAGACACTCCACATAAACAGATCCTCCCGGTGAGTAGCGTGAACGCACTCTATCAGCCCCCGCGGTTTTGCTCTACTCTTGGGGTTCGTACATCCCTCGACGGAGAGCCCCCTCCGGCGGCCGTCCTCACCCACGTGGCTAGCGGCCCCCGTGCTCGGCCATCATCGGGTCGGCGCGCACAGTCACCGTGCCTTCGAGCGTCTGCCCGTTCACCCGCAAGGTCACGCGGTAGGAGCCGGCGCCGGCGGCGGTGTTGCCGAGAGGCGTCCCGAACAGGGGGCGCCCGGCCGCCTGCCCGTTGAAGCCGGTCACCAACTCCAGGCGCACCTGATTCAGCGCGGCATCGGTCGAGGCGGCGGCCAGCGCGGTGCGCAGCCGGCTCAACTGCTGGCGCCGGGCGGGCTCGACCACGCGTCCGTCCAGAAATGTGACGGCCGCGTCGAGCCGGGCCGCCATGGCCCTGCGTTCGGCCGCGGTGGACGGGAACTGGAAATTCCAGTGCGCGCGATTGATGCCCGCCTGCGCACCGCCGCCGCCCAGACGCACGGTCGCGACGCGGTCACCGGAAAACTCCGAGACTTCCAGCGTCACCGGGCCCTGCGGCGCGGTGCGCAGCCAGAAATTGATCGATGCCCCGGCGGGCGGATTGGCGCCGCGAAACAGGAAGTCCTCCTGCTTGCGGCCCAGATCGATCGTCACCCACTTGGTGGCCACCTCGCTGCGGAAGAGGTGTGCGGCTGTGTCCGCCACGGCCGTGGTCATCTGTCGCAGCGGGGTGAGGTCGTCGAGAATCCAGACGGCCCGACCATGGGTGCCCGCGATCAGGTCGCCATCGCGCGGGTGAATCACCAGGTCGAGCACGGCGACGTTGGGCATGCCGCTCGACAGCTTGAACCACGCGCGGCCGCCTTCGACCGAGGCGTACACGCCGAACTCCGTGCCCAGAAACAACAGGTTCGGGTTCACCGGGTCTTCGCTGATGACGTATGACCCGATGCCGTCAGGGAGATTGCCGGTGATGTTGGTGAACGTGGCGCCGAAGTCGCGCGTCACGAACACGTGCGGGTTCATCTCGTCGCGCCGGTGGTTGTCGAGCACCACGTAGGCCGTGCCCACCGCGTGGTGGGAGGGTTCCACGCGGCTGACCCACACCTCGCCGGTCACGCCCGGCAGGTTGGCGCGGACATTGGTCCAGTTGGCGCCGCCGTTCCGCGTCACCTGCACGTTGCCATCGTCGGTGCCGGCCCAGACGAGCGCCGGGTCGAGCGGCGACTCGCGGACGTCGTACACCGTGAAGTGATTTTCGCCGCCGGTCACCTCGCGCGTCAGCCCGCCGGAGTTCGACGGGTTGCGCAACTTCGCATCGTTGGTTGTCAGATCGGGGCTGATGATGCGCCACGTCTCGCCGCGGTCCACGGACTTGAACACGTGATTGCCGGCGAAGTACAGCGTCCGCGGGTTGGAGGGCGACATCGCCAGCGGGCTGTTCCAGTTGAAGCGGAAGTGCGGCGGCATCAGCGGCCGGTTCGGCAGCCCGTAGCGGAACCAATGCTCGCCCGGCGAAATCGTGTATCGGATGGGTTGCTCGGCATAACCCACGTCGGAGTAGTCCGAGAAGTTCACCACGGTCTCCGGCGTCGGCGTGATGAACGTCGGCTCGCGTGTCTCGACGTTCAGGCGCATCGCAAACCCGACGTGATTCACCATGTAGACCACGCGATAGTCGGTGGGATCGACCAGGGCGGCAAAGCCGTCACCTTCGCCCAGCCACGTGTTGTGCATGTTGAGGATGCCGCGGGCCTCGCGCGAATTGCTCGGGCCGCTCCAGATGGCGTTGTCCTGCAGGCCGCCCACCACCCAGTACGGATCGCGCATGTCCACGCCCACTTTGTAGTACTGCCCGATGGCCATGTTGTCGAACGACAGCACCGTCTGGCCGTCGTCCACTGTCAGGTACGCGCCCTGGTCGGTGGCCGTGTAGAAGATCTTCGGGTCGTAGGGGGCCATCCAGAAATCGTGGTCGTCGCCGCCGCCCCCCCACCACTTGTCGCGCCAGGTCGCGCCGCCGTCGAGCGACACCTTGAACTCGCGTCCCACTGAGAAGATGCGCTTCGGATTCTTCGGGTCGATGTGCACCTGCCCGTGGTAGAACGGCCGCAGGTGGGTTTTCAGCAGCCACTTCCACGACGCTCCCGCATCCTCGGAGATGTAGATGCCCGATCCCGGCGTCTGTGCCGTGCTCGGGCGCGAGGGGTCGTACGGGATGTTCTCGTCGGCTTCGTACGCCGCCACGACGATGTTCGGGTTGGCGAGGTGAATCGAGATGTCGATCATTCCCGAATCACCAGCCGCCAGGCCGTTGCTCAGCCGCTGCCACGTGCGGCCGCCATCGATGGTTTTGAAGATGCCGCCACCAGGGCCGCCCGAGTGCATCGCGGCCGGCTGTCGCAGGCGGTGATACATGCCGGCGTACAGGATGTCGGGATTGCGCGGGTCCATGATGACTTCGGTGGCCCCGGTGCGTCCGTCGTTGGGCAGACCGCCGGCCAACTTCGTCCATGTGGTGCCGCCGTCGGTGGTCTTGAACAGCCCGCGGTCTCCTGAGTAGCCCCAGAGGTGGCCGGGGGAGGCGGCGTACGCGATGTCGGGATTGGTCGGGTGCAGCGCGATCTCGGCGATGTGGTGGGTGTTGGCCAGGCCCACATGCCGCCACGTCTTGCCGCCGTCGGTCGTCTTGAACAGGCCGTTGCCCCAGCCGCTCGAGTTGCGGTTGGCCGCCTCGCCCGTGCCTACCCAGATGATGTCCGGGTTCGGCTCGAAGATGGCCACCGAGCCGATCGAACCCGCGCCCTCGGAGCGGTCGAAGATCGGATCCCACGTGATGCCGGCGTTTTTCGAGAGGAACACGCCGCCCGACGCCGACGCCACCACCACGAAGCGGTGGTCGGTGGACAACGCTTCGATGGCGGCGATGCGGCCGGTCATGTTGGCCGGACCAATATTGCGCCACCGCAGGTCGCGCGCCAGCGGATGCGTCGCCGCCGGAGCCTGGAACGCACCCAGCGATGCAACCACTCCCAACCACACTGCCGCACCCAGCATCCTGGAAACTCTCATGTCAACAACCTTACCGCGGACCGCGGACCCTGGATCCCGGGCCGTATGTCTGTGTTCGTGCAGATTGGACGTCTTTATCTGCCGGGAACTCGGCAGCTCATCGCCAGCTGACCAGACACCCAGATAACCAGGTTCACTGCCGCCGTACTGCTCTACTATCTCCTCTCGTACGTTCCCCCTAGGGAGAACAGAGGAGAACCCCCATGAAACAGACTTCGTCCCGCTTGCTCTTGCTCGTTGGAGCCTGTGTGCTCGTTGGCGGCGTGTTGGCCGCTCAGCAGGCACCCGCGCCCCCGCCCGCAGCCAAGGTCGTCAACGCCTCAACCGACCCGTTGCTGCAGGGCTTCAAGTTCCGCGCGATCGGCCCGGCCGTGATGATGGGCCGTATCGACGACATCGAGGGCGCCGAGAAGGATCCGATGATCCTGTACGCCGGATTCGCCACCGGCGGTCTCTGGAAGTCGACCGACGCCGGCAACCACTGGAACTCGCTCTTCGACGAGATGCCCGTCACCTCCATCGGCGACATCGCGATCGCGCCGAGCGACCCGAACATCGTGTACGTCGGCACAGGTGAGCCGAACAACCGTCAGAGTTCGTCGATCGGCGCCGGCGTGTACGGCACGCGCGACGGCGGCAAGACCTGGACGCTGCTCGGCCTCGAGGCGACGCAGACGATCGGTCGTATCGTGGTCAATCCGATCGACCCGAACATCGTGTACGTGGCGGCGCTCGGCCATCTGTTCGGACCGAACCCGGAGCGCGGCCTCTACAAGTCGATCGACGGCGGAAAGAACTGGAAGCTCGCAAAGTTCATCGACAACGACACGGGCTTCGTCGATGTGGCCATCGATCCGGTGAATCCGAAAGTGCTCTACGCGGCATCGCATCAGCGGCGTCGCACGTGGTGGGGCACCAACGGCGGCGGCGCGGGCAGCGGCCTCTGGAAATCGATGGACGCCGGCGAGACGTGGACGAAGATCACGGGCGGCGGCTTCCCCGCGCCGAAGGACGGCATCCTCGGCCGCATCGGCATCTCGGTCTTCCGCGCGAAGCCGACCACGCTCTACATCATCGCGGAAGTGGCCGCCGAAGGCGGCATCTCGGTCAACGTCGGCGACGATGGCCTCGCGCCGAAGCCGGGGGTGCCGTGCTGCGGCGACCCGGGATCGCGCAACGGCGCGGATCGTTCCGGCGTGTGGCGTTCGGATGATGCGGGCAAGACCTGGACGTTCCTGTCCAACGTGAACAACCGCCCGATCTACTACTCGCAGATTCGCGTCGATCCGACCAACGACAAGAAGGTGTTCCAGGGC
>CAYHEX010000265.1:0-6100 GCA_964355365.1 uncultured Solibacteraceae bacterium
GCACGGCGGGCGGGCGCAACGTGTTCGTGACCTCTGGCAACCTCACCTACGCCGGCTCAGGCCAGAACGTCGTGCGCGCCCAGGCGGAAGTCGCTCGCGCTGACGCCGCTCGCGCGGAGGCCGCCGCACCGGCGAACACCGAAGCGCAGACGGCGCTGTGGTCCATCTATCAGAAGGAATCGAGCAAGGACTTGAAGAGCCAGGTCCTGACCACGCTCGGGTCGATGGGTGCCTACGACCGCGTCATCGACGTGGCGAAGTCGGAGAAGGACGCTGATCTACGCGCCGCGGCGATTCGCAGCCTCGGCAACATGCGCATGGACAAGTCCGGCGCTGCGCTGGCGGAACTCTATCCGTCACTGCCGGACGCGAACACGAAGAAGTCCGCGATTCATGCACTGGCCAACCAGAACAACGCCGAAGCGCTGATCGCCATCGCCCGCAAGGAAACCGATCGCGAACTGAAACGCACGATCGTCGAGCGGCTCGCGAACATGCCGAAGAACAAGGCGGCGCAGGATTACTTGATGGAAATCATTAAGTAAGGGCAAAGGGCAAAGGGCAAAGGGCAAAGGCGAGGGGAAAGGGCAAAGGGAAAAGGGACCTATGAAACTGACCGCTGCACTCCTCCTCGGTGCCGTTGCGCTGTCTGCGCAGCAGCCGTCGATTCAGAACGGGCAGGTCGAGCCGGTCTGGGTGGGCTGGCGCGAAGCGGCGGCTCCCGGCATCGTGAGCGACTGCAGCGCGGTACTGGAGGGCAGCAATGGTCTCAATAGCGGAGCGGTTTTCGCCATCGGCCAGCATCGCGACGACAGCGTGGACGCGCTGATCGCCCTGGCCAAACAGAATCTGGACAACTCAGCGCGAACGGCGGCGATCAACGCAATCGGCCGTTCGAAGAACCCCAAAGCGATGGCGTTCATCGACGGGATACTGAAGAGGTAAGACACTGTAAGGGCAGAGGGCAGAGGGCAAAGGGCAGAGGTGAGGCGAAAGGACTGAAGGGAAAAGGTAGGTCAGAGGTACGCGTGGCCCCTTTTCCCTTTGCCCTTTCCCCTCGCCTTTGCCCTTTGCCCTCTGCCCTTTGCCCTTACAGGTTGCTATAGTCCTCCTGCACTGCCCTTCAGGAGGCCCGCAATGCCCCGCTCCGTCACACGTCTTGGACTGCTGCTCACCGTTGCCACGCTTGGTTTCGCCGGCACCCTCACATTGAATCTCAACGCGCGGCAGGCCGCCGCGCCGGGCATCACGACGATTGATCCATTGGTGCTCGCCAATATGAAGTGGCGCAGCGTCGGACCCGATCGTGGTGGACGCTCGATCGCCGTGGCCGGCGTGAAGGGCCGTCCGAACGAAGGCTACTTCGGCGCCGTTGGCGGCGGGTTGTGGAAGACCACCGACAAAGGCGAAACGTGGACGCCGGTCACCGACGGGAAGATTCACAGCGCGTCGGTCGGCGCCGTGGCCGTCTCCGAATCCAGCCCCGACACCGTGTGGATCGGCATGGGCGAGTCGTGCATCCGCGGCAACATCATGTCGGGCGACGGCGTCTACAAGTCCACCGATGCGGGCAAGACGTGGACGCACATCGGCTTCGAAGACTCCCCCGTGATTTCCAAGATCCGCATCCACCCCACCAACCCCGACATCGTCTACGTCGCGGCGTTCGGCAAACTGAGCGCCCCGAGCGACAAGCGCGGGGTGTACAAGAGCACCGACGGCGGCAAGACGTGGAAGCGGACGCTGTTCCGCGACACGAAGACGGCCGCCATCGACATCTCGATCGACCCGAAGAACCCGAACATCATGTTCGCGGCGATGTGGGAAGCGTTCCGCATGGAATACACCGCGTCGAGCGGCGGGCCGGGCAGCGGTCTCTTCAAGAGCATGGACGCCGGCGAGACGTGGACTGAGATCACGCGTAACCCGGGCATGCCCACCGGCATGATCGGCCGCATTGGCGTGGCGGTCTCCGGCGCGGACGACAACCGCATTTACGCAATCGTCGAAAACGACAAGGGCGGCCTCTTCAGCTCGGACAACCAGGGCGCCACGTGGACGCTGGTCAACAGCAGCCGCAACATCCGTCAGCGCGCGTTCTACTACACACACGTCACCGCCGATCCGCACAATAAGGATCTCGTCTACGTGCTGAACGTCGGCACGGTGCGCTCGACCGATGGCGGCAAGACGCTGACGCAGTTCGTCGGCGGCGACTCGCACGAGGTGTGGGTGGATCCCGACGATTCGAACCACGTGTTGCACGCGAGCGACAGCGGCGGCGCGGTCAGCTTCAACGCACTGGCCACGCCGGCCACGTTCACGCAGCGCGACTATCCCACGGCGCAGTACTACCATGTGGCTGCAACGCGTCATCTGCCCTACCACGTGTGCGGCGCGCAGCAGGACGGCAGCACCGTGTGCGTGTCGAGCGCGACGGGTCTCGCACCGGCCGGCGGCGGTGGCCGCGGCGGACGCGGCGGCGGCGCGCAGATTCCTGCGCCGTACGGCATTGGCGGCGCCGAACCGGGCTATATTGCGCCCGATCCCAAGGATCCGGATGTCTTCTTCTCGGGCGGCAACAACGGCTCGTGGCTCGAGCGCACGAATCGGCGCACGGGCGAATCACGCGAAGTCGGCCCGTATCCGCTCATCTACTCGGGCCAGCCGTCGAAGGAGATTCCGGAACGCATCCAGTGGACGTTCCCGATCATGTTCTCGCCGGTGGATCCCAACATCATCTACGCGGCCACGCAGCACGTGTGGAAGTCGACCAACCAGGGCAACAGCTGGACGCGCCTCGGCGGCGACCTCACGCGTCACGATCCCAAGACCATGGACGTCTCGGGCGGGCCCATCACACACGACATGAACGGCCCCGAAGTCTATGCCACTGTGTTCGCGATCGGGCCGGGCAAGACGGACGTCAACATCATCTGGGCGGGATCCGACGACGGCCTCATCAATGTGACGCGCGACGGCGGCAAAATCTGGACGAACGTCACCCCGAAGGACATGCCGGATTTCGGCCGCGTCAGCATCATCGACGCGTCGAAGTTCGATCCGGGCACGGCCTATGTCGCCGTGAAGCGCCCGCTGCTTGATGACTTCGCGCCCTACATCTTCCGCACGAAGGACTACGGCCGGACGTGGACGAAGATCGTCACGGGTATCACGCCGAACGACTACGTGCACGCGGTGCGCGAGGATCCAACACGCAAGGGGATGCTCTACGCGGGGACGCAGCACGGCGTTTACGTGTCGTTCGATGACGGCGATCACTGGCAGTCGCTCTCGCTCAACCTGCCGGAAATCCCCGTCGCCGATCTGATCGTGGAGCGCAACGACCTCGCGATCGCCACGCACGGCCGGAGCTTCTACATCCTCGACAACATCGGCCCGCTGCGCCAGGCCGGCACGCCGACGATGAACGGGGACGTGGTGCTGCTCAAGCCGAACAACGCGATCCGCTCCTACAGCCAGGCCACCGTGCAGTACATCCTGCGCAAGCCGGCGCAGTCCCTGACGCTCGAGTTTATTGACGCCAAGGGTACGGTGGTGCGCTCGCTCGTGGGTGGCGACGCACCGGCCGGTCGCGCGGGTGCGGCGGGTGCGGCGGGCGCGGGTGGCGGTGGCGGCGGACGTGGTGCAGCGCCGGTCGCTGCGCCGCTGTCGATGTCGCCCGGCATGAACACGGCGACATGGAACCTGCGTTATCCGAACGCGACGTCGTTCCCGGGCATGATCCTGTGGGGCGGCAGCGTGACCGGACCCATGGCGGCGCCGGGCACCTACACGGTGAAGCTGACGGTGGACGGCAAGGTGCTGACGCAGCCGCTGGTCGTCGAGCGCCACCCGCTCTACTCAGCGACCGACGCGGAGCTGATCGAGCAGTTCAACTTCCTGATTCAGGTGCGCGACAAGACGAGCGAGGCGAACAACGCCGTCATCAAGATTCGCGACATCAAGACACAGGTCGCGGACCGCGTCGGCAAGTCTAACGGTGACGCCAAACTGAAGGCCGCGGCCGATCAACTCGTGGCCAACCTCAGCGCGGTGGAGAGCGAGATCTATCAGGTGAAGAACCAGAGCGGCCAGGATCCGCTCAACTACCCGATCAAGATCAACAACTGGCTGGCCGGACTGCTGTCGATGGTGGGCAACGGCGACGGCAAACCCACGACCGAAGCGCCGAAGATCTTCGTGGATCTGAGCGCGAAGTTGAAGGTGCAGACCGACAACCTCGCCGAAGTGTTCTCGAAGGACTTTATCGCGTTCAACGCTGAGGCGAAACGGCTGGGACTCGACGCGATCGTCAAGTAGCCCCGTGGTGCCAGGTCCCGGGTCCCGGGTTCCGGGTTCGAGGAACGTGCATTGCTGGTCAACCAATTATTAGTTGGCAAGCAATGCCGGTTCCGCGAACCCGGGACCTGGGACCAGGGACGCGGCACCTGTCAGTGCACGCCACTTCCTGCTTGCAGGAAGTGGGGGTCCACGCCCAACCGCTTCATCGCCATCTCCCAGCAGACCGCTGAGGGGATCTCAAAGATCAAATCGAGTTCGACCGGCGCAATCAGCCACGCCGACTGCGACAGCTCGTCATCGAGTTGCCCGGGGCCCCATCCGGCGTAACCAGCCAGCACCACCGTCCGACGTGGAATCGGGTGCGCTTGAATCACGCGCCGCAACAGCAGCGGCGATGCGGAGAGATGCAGACCCGCGCCAATTTCCTTGGACAAGATCCCGTCGGTCTGCTGCTCGCCTTCCACGTCGGGCACCTCGGGCGCCCGGCTCGTGAGGATCCAGCCGCGCTGCGGCTCCACCGGCCCACCGATGAGCAGTGGCATCAGGTTGGGCGCCTCGAGTTCCGGCTGCAGCTGCACGGCCTCGGCGGCCAACAACTCCGACGGGTGATTGACGACCAGGCCGAAGGCGCCTTCGTCGGAGTGATCGCACAGGAGGATGACCGACTTCAAGAAGTTCGGATCCTGGAGCTGCGGCATCGAAAGGAGGAGACAGGGCGCGAGCGCCATGATTCATTCTAGCTCCGGGCCGCGGCCGCGTAGCGCAAGGTCCGGCGCATCCGCGTCAGGCCCGCGCGCTTCATCGCACTGCCCTTCATCGTCGCGCTCCACTCCGCGTCGCTCTTGGCGACGAGCGCAGCCAGCCAGGGGAACGCCAACCCCTCACGCGGCTGCCATGCCGGATCCTCGCTGACCGCCGCCTTCCGATTCCACGGGCACACGTCCTGACAGATGTCGCAGCCGAACACCTGCGTCTTCACCGCCGGCTGCAGTGCGGGGTCGATTTCGCCACGTGTCTCGATCGTGAGATACGACAGGCAGCGCGTGGCGTCCACCGTGTAGGGCTCATCGCCGCCCGGCCCGGCGCGGTGCGCGATGGCCTGCGTCGGGCACGCGTCGATGCACTTCGTGCAGGTGCCGCACATGTCGGCGACCGGCGTGTCGGGCTCGAGCTCGGCATTGGTGATGAGCTCGCCGAGAAACAGCCACGACCCGAGCTGCGGGTGGATCACGCACGTGTTCTTCCCGATCCAGCCGATCCCCGCAGCTTCCGCAAACACACGTTCCTGAATCGCCTCGTGGTCCACGCACGACAGTGCCTCGAACCCGACGCCCGCTTCCGCGGCCAGCGCCGACAGCAACAGCCGCAGACGCCGGCGCATGACGTCGTGATAGTCGTCGCCCCACGCGTACCGCGCGATCGCAACCCGTTCGGGGTCGGTGACTGTGGTCGAATACGGCTGGTCGGTGTTGTAGACGATGGCCACCGAGATCACGGATCGGGCTGTGGGGAGCGTCACGGCCGGATCGAGCCGTTCGGCCAGCGACTCGGCGAGATACGTCATTTCCCCCGCGCAGCCCTCGGCGATCCACTCCGCCAGGCGCGCCAGTTTCGGGTGTGGCTCTGCGCGCGCGATGCCACAGAGGTCGAAACCAGCCTCGGCCGCCAGGGCCTTCACGCGCGCGGAGGTCAGCACAGCCAATTGTCACGCATCAGGTACAATCGCGCGTCGTGATTTCCTACGCATGACCCGCGCGCTCCTCAGAACAGCAGCCACACTGACCGCATGGCTGTA
>CAYHEX010000266.1:0-6099 GCA_964355365.1 uncultured Solibacteraceae bacterium
ACCGGTGAGGAGCGGGTCGACGAGGATCGTGCGGTTGCCGTTGTTCCAGTCGAGCGCGACGAGTCCGGATTCACCCGGGGCGAGCCGCGCGGCGTCGGCAGAGAGCGCCGCGTTCGTGGCCTCGTCACCGCCGCACACGACCTCGACCCACCAACGGAGCAGGTCGCCGACCGCGGACTGACCGGCCTCGACACCGTAGTAGCCGGGCATCACCGAACCGTTGACGGTGCCGCAGATGCCGGGCACGACGGGTGCGATGCCGGTGGCCGGCGTGATCGCGATGTCGCACGTGGAGGTGCCGATGATCTTGACCAGCGTGCCGGCGGTGATGCCCGCACCGATCGCGCCGTAGTGCGCGTCGAATGCGCCCATCGCGATCGGCATTCCTGCCGCGAGACCAAAGGCGGCAGCCCACTCATCACACAGGTCGCCGGCCGCCGTGTCGGATGACCAGGCCATGTCGAAGAGGCGCGAGCGCAGCGCGGCGAGTTTCGGGTCGAGCCGCGTCAGGAACGCCTCTGACGGCAGGCCGCCCCACGCTTCGGAGTACATCGCTTTGTGGCCGGCCGCGCAGACACCGCGCCGCAACGCGGCCGGATCGCTGACGCCGCCGAGCACCGCCGGAATGTAGTCGGCCAGTTCCACCCACGAGTGGGCCGCATCGAACACGTCGGGCGCAACCTTCAGGCAGCGCCAGATCTTCGACCAGAACCACTCGGAGGAATACGTGCCGCCGATCACCGCGAGGTACTGCGGCGCATGTTCAGCCGCGATGGCCGTGATCGCGGCGGCCTCGTCCGCGCCGGTGTGGTCCTTCCACAGCCACGCGTGCGCGGCCGGATTCGCCGCCCACGTCGGATCGAGCGCCAGCGGGCGCGCGCGGACATCGACCGGAATCGGCGTGGAGCCCGTCGTGTCGACGCCGATGCCGATCACGCGATCGCGCGCAAAGGCCGGGTCACTTGCGGCCGCGGCCGCGAGCGCCGCGGGCACCGCGGCCTTCATCCCGGCGAGGTAGTCCGCGGGATTCTGCCGCGCCAGATGCGGGTCGCGCGCATCGATGATCACGCCCCCCTGGCCGGTGGGGTAGTCGAAGACGCTCTGGCCGAGGATGTGTCCGTTCGCGCAGTCAACGACGACCGCGCGCACCGAGCCGGTGCCGAAATCCAGACCGATCGTGAAGGACCGCGCCGCCATCGTCTAGCCGACGAGGATGGGGCTGACGACGTCGAGCACGTCCGGGCCGGTGCCCCTGGCGCGCGCGGCGTCGAGTTCGTCCTTCTTCGCGTAGATGCGCACGGCCTTCAGCGCGAGGTTCGCAAAGTTGATCATGCTGCGTTCCATCGCGCGTGTCGGATCGTCGCGATAGGTGAACTGATCCTGGCTGTAGAAGCCGCGGTAGTCGCGTAGGAACGTGGTGAACAGATAGTCGACCGACTCCGGAATCGAGATCGTGCCGAAGATGAGGTCCTGGTCGTTGCGGCCCTGGCGCGCGTCGTTGATGTCGAACTTGTGAATCTGGATGCCGGCGAATGCGGCCAGATCGCAGGCCGTCGATGCGGTCGTGCCTTCCATCTTCTGATGGCCGTAGTCGATCGTGAGCCCGCAGTTGTTGCCGCCCGAGATCTCATTGACGCGCTTCGCCACAAGAATGGCCGACGCGGCGGTCGGGACGATCATGAACAACTCGCGCGGCTCGTACGGCTTCGGCTCGATCGCGAGCTTGATGCCGGCGGCGAGACACGCCGTGTTCACGGTCACGAGCGCTTCGGTGAACCACTCGATCGACTGCAGGTAGTCGATCTGGAAGTGGTAGTCGGCGCCGTCCGAGCCCGGCCACACGCTGATCACGGGAATGTTGAGCGCCTTGCAGATCTCGACGGCCTTCAGAATCTCGTCGAGCGCCGCGCGCCGCAGCGCGGGATCCGGATTGCAGGGCCCGCCGAGCCGGAAGAGGGGATTCGTCCAGGTGTTGATGTTGCACGCCGGGATGGTCATGCCGAGATCGGCGAGGAATCCAGTCTTTGCCCGTTCCACCGCCGACCAGTCGATGTCGCCGTTCAGCGTCTTCTCGAACACGCTCTGATGAATCTCGATCGCGTCGATGCCGGCGGCCTTCGTGCGTCGGCACTGGCCTTCGAACGTGTTGCCGAAGTCCGCGTTATCCGAGTGATAGCCGAGCGGTGCGAACCGGTCGTAGAAATCTCCGGCCGACCAATGACCCACGCTGTGGTGAATGTCGAGCGCGTTCAGCAGCTCGAGCGAGCGCGAGCGGTCGAGCGGTCCGTGAAAACTCTGGGCGAGCGCAATCTGATCCGGGCTGAACCGTGACATCTGTGACTCCTTCGTGGTCAATAGATTATCTGATCCCGATCTGCCGCAGCCGCCGCAGATTCTCGAGCGCGGGTCCGTAGTCGGGCCGAAGCGCGAGCGCCTTCTGCACTTCGCGCATCGCCTCCGGGAATCGACCCGAGGCGGCGAGCGCGCTCGCGAGGTTGTTGTGCGTGAACGCCGAGTCCGGCACGAGCGCGACCGCCCGCTCGAAATGCCGCACGGCCTCCGCCTTCTGGCCCCGCTGCAGCAATAGGCCGCCGAGGTTGATGTGCGCGTCGGGGAAATCCGGGTTGATGGCCAACGCGCGGCCAAACGCGGCTTCGGCTTCGCCGAGACGGTTCATGCGCTCCAGCGCGTTGCCCAGATTGAAAAACATGTTCTCGTCGCGCGGCGCCAACTCGGTGGCGCGGCGCAGCTGCGCCACCGACTCGGCCAACCGATTGGTCTCGAGCAACGCCGTGCCCAGATCGCTGTGGGCGTTCGCCAGCGTGTCGTCGAGGCGGAGCGCGATCTGCAGCGGCGCCACCGCCTCGGCGAACCGCCCGGCTTCGACGTAGCCGGCGCCGAGGAACGCCTGATATTTTGCGTTGCCGGGCGCCTGTCTCACGCGCATCTCCGCCATGGCCAGCGTCGCCTGCTGGTCGAGCGCCTCGAACGCCCGAGCGAGCGTCGACGCGTCTTCGGGTGACTTCGGTAACAACTGCACGGTCAGTTCCGCCATCTCGTCGATCGACCGGGAGCCGATCTGCACCCGCACCGGCGGATGACTCGGGTTCGCGTTGTTGCTGTCCGAGTTATCAAACGTGTAGCGCATCGTCAGCTTCGTGCCGCGGGGCAGTGCGATGGGCGTGACAAAGCGGTAGTCCTGCTGCCAGTGAAAGCTCCAGCGTTTGATCCAGAACAGATCCTTCGTCGTGCCGTCCGGCAGCGTGGCGGTCGCGCGCATGTCGGTGGCCAGATAGTGCGCGTGCGGGTATACGCTCAGGAGGTCGGCATCGACCGGCAACTCGAACGTGTCCGTGGCGACGTACGCGCGCTCGCCGGCGGGGATGTCGATCACCTTCGACGCCAATTTGCCGATCACCGCCGTCTGCGTCGGCGGCGTCGTCGTGAGAAACAGACCGATGGTCGGCTGAATCACCGCGGGCTTGCTCGATGGCGCCAGATGCAACTCGACCACCAGATCCGTGCCTTTCTCGAGGCGCCACGGCATGCCGTCCGGAGACACGATCGGGCCGCGGCCCGGCGCCCATCCCACGAACTGACCGATCGGATCCTGCACGCCCTCGGAGGACATGCCGTCGAAGCCCGGTTGCCCGTCCTGTCCGTCGAGCCGCCGGGATGCACTCGTGCGGTCCAGGCGAACTACCGCATGGTGTATCGGAGCGCCGTTGGTCTTGAACTCCACAGCACGCACAAACGCATCGGCGGTCAGGGTCGTGCGGAACACGAGATTGCGATAGGTGTCGTCGGTGCGAGCGGCGGCCGTGTAGGCGCGGTCCTGAGTCAGTACCGCATCGGGCGTCCCGAGCGCCCATCCATCAGGAAACACCGGCGCCGGCGGCAGGTCCGCAGCGTTGCCCTCGGCTGTGCCGGTGGCCACCCATCGCTGGATCGTCTCGATCTGTTCGGGCCGCAGGCCGCGCTCGCCCTGAAACGCGAGGCCGCCGCGTTCCGGCAGCCATGGCGGCATGTGCCGCTTCATTGTTTCGTCGCCGATCGCGTCCGCGTGTTTCGCGGCATCGGCGTAGGTCAGCAGCGAGAACGGCGCCGCCTCGCCCGGCCGATGACAGCCGACGCAATTCGCAAAGACGATCGGTGCGATGTGCTTGTTGTAGGTGACGGCCGTCGGAAACGGCGACCAGCCCCCGCAACCGGAAGCCGCAACGGTGGACACGACGAGAGCAAGCAGTGTGGATTTCATGCGAAGCACTCGCTGAGATTACACTGCAGACATGCGCCCAGTCGTCGTTGTTGCAGGTATTGCGCTCATGTTGTGTGCCGCCGTTGTCCGGCCGTCGGCCCACGCACCCCAGGCACGGGGCGCCGGTGCAGGGCAGGCCGAGGCCGCGTGGTTGCTGAAGCCCGCGCGCGTGTTTGATGGTGACGTGATGCACGAAGGCTGGGCGGTCGTCGTCCGCGGCGCGCGTATTGACGCCGTCGGGCCGCTCGCCAATCTCGCCGCGCTGAACGCGACGCCTGTGGAACTGCCCGGCGCCACACTCCTGCCGGGCTTGATCGAATCGCATTCGCATGTGCTGCTGCATCCGTACAACGAGACATCGTGGAACGATCAGGTCGCGCACGAGACGCTCGCGCTCCGCACGGCGCGGGCCACCGTGGCGCTCAAGGCCACGCTCGACGCCGGCTTCACGACCATTCGCGATCTGGGCACTGAAGGTGCGGGCTACGCCGACGTCGGACTCAAGCAGGCCGTGCAGCAGGGCATCATCCCGGGGCCGCGCATGCTCGTCACCACGCGCGCGATTGTGGCAACCGGCACCTACGGACCGAAAGGCTACACGTCGGAGTGGGACGTGCCGCAAGGCGCGGAGGAAGCCGACGGCAGCAACCTCATCCGCGTCGTCCGTGATCAGGCGGGCAAAGGCGCGGACTGGATCAAGGTCTACGGCGACTACCGCGCGGGTCCGCGCGGCGAGACGACGCCGACGTTTTCGCAGGAGGAGATGAACCTCATCGTCTCCACCGCGCGCAGCATCGGGCGGCCGGTATCGGTGCACGCGAGCACGCCGGAAGGGATGCGGCGCGCCATCCTCGCCGGCGCGGAGACGATCGAGCACGGCGACAACGGCACACCCGAGATCTTCAAGTTGATGGCGGAGCGCAACGTCGCATTCGTCCCGACCGTCGCGGCCGGAGACGCCACGACGCAGTATGGTGGCTGGAAGAAAGGGACTGATCCCGAACCGACCAACATCCGCCGCAAGCGCGAGACGTTCAAGATGGCGCTCGACGCCGGCGTGACCATCGCCAGCGGCTCGGACGTGGGCGTGTTCACCCACGGCGACAACGCGCGCGAACTCGAGATCATGGTGGCCTACGGCATGAAGCCGATCGACGCGGTGCGGTCCGCGACGTCGGTCGACGCCAAAGTGCTGCACATGGAGGCGCAGATCGGCCGCGTGGCGACGGGCCTGTTCGCGGACCTGATCGCCGTCGACGGCGATCCCACGATCGACATCAAGGCGCTGCGACAGATCAAGCTCGTGATGAAGGGTGGCGCGCGTGTTCGTTAGATCAAGAGCGAAAGGCCTTCTCCATGGTTCCCCATGGATCCCCATGTTGAGTGTCTTTGGTACCGTCGCGGTCGCAGCGGCGACCTGGACACAGCAGACGAGCGGCGTGACATCGACACTGCGCGGCAGCACGGCGGCCAGCGAGAAGGTCGCCTGGGTCAGTGGCTCTGGCGCGACGGTGCTGCGCACAGAGGACGGCGGTGCGACCTGGATCAAGCAGACGGTCGCAGAGGATGCCGTGACCGCGCGCCTCGACTTCCGTGACGTCGACGCGATCGACACGAAGACCGTCTACGCGCTGAGCATCGGCAATGGCCCGGCGTCGCGGATCTATCGCACGAACGACGGCGGCGCCACGTGGACGCTGCAGTTCAAGAACGAGGATCCCAAGGGCTTCTTCGACGCGATGACGTTCTGGGACGCGGACCACGGTCTCGTGATCGGCGATTCGATCGACAACAAGTTTCAGATTCTGATCACGGACAACGGCGGCAAGACGTGGGCGAAG
>CAYHEX010000267.1:0-6077 GCA_964355365.1 uncultured Solibacteraceae bacterium
GCTGCGCGATCAGCCGTCCTGATCCACACCGCGATCCAACCGAGCGTGGCGGCAATCAGGAGCGCGGGCCAGACGTAGACGTGGAGTGTTTGAAAGACCGGCGTCTGCGACGCCGTGGCGAGCGTCGAGATGCGCAGGATGTTCAACGTGAAGAGCAGCGTGACGCCGAGCGCGGCGCCCACGAGGCGCCGGCGCCACGCGACGGGGTACGAGAGGATGGCCGCCACGCACAACGACATCACATCGAGGCCGCTGCAGTCCGGGACCACGCTGAGTGCCAGCGGTCCGCCGACGATGAAGCGCTGAGCCAGCTCACCCTGCCACAGCGAGAACGGCACCACGAGTGTCGCCTCGACGTGCGCGTTGGCGAGCACCGCGTTGCCGGCGATCGTCCAGAACACCAGCGCCAACAAGAAACGAACTGGCGTCATCTCAACGACCCGCATCGCACGGCCAACCGCGGCCAACTCTAGACGGGTTCGGAAATCGTAATCTGCCCGTCGCCGTTTTTGTCTCCCTGGGTGTGCGTCGTGGTGGTGGGCACCTCGACCGACGGGTTGACGAAGGAAGACCCGCCCCCGCCGCCGCCACCGTCTGGGGCCGAGAGGCCGTCGTTCGAACCGCTCCCGCCGCCGCCGCCGAACCAGCCGCCGCCGCCGCCTCCGCCGTTTGAGGCCGATCCGGCCGCACCATTGCCGCCGGTCCCCGCGACTCCAGCAGACCCGGCGACTCCCAGGAAGTTCGTGCCGCCGGCTCCGCCGGCGAACGGCGTACCGCCCCCGCCGCCGCCGCTCAGCCCACTCGTGGTGCCGCCGCCGCCCGTTGTTCCGCCGCCGGCGCCGCCGCCAACACCGCCGCCGCCCGCGCCGCCACCGCCGCCGGCAACCACGAGGACGCTGCTGTCACTGAGGCGTATGACCGACGAACAGCCGCCGCCACCGCCAGCGCCCGCGGCGCCACCGCTGCCGCCGCCGCCGTAACCACCCGCCGGCGACGCGCCCTGGCCGCCGACGCGGATCCCCAGAACCTCGCCGGACACCACCGTAATCAGCGTCTCAATCTTCCCGCCCTTGCCGCCGGCCGCCCCACCGCCGCCCTGGGCGCCATAGGCCACGATGCTGAGCTCGGTGACGCCCACCGGCACCGTGAGGGACTGGTCACCCCCCGTGTGGTCGAATGTCTGGGGGAGGGCCGCCGCCGAGCTGCTACTCGAGCTGGACGACGAGCTGGAACTGGACGACGAGCTGCTGCTGGAGCTTGACGACGAGCTGGACGAACTGCTGCTCGAACTGGACGACGACGAGCTGGAGCTACCCGGAGTGCCGACCGTCCAGGTAAACGATGACGGGGTGGCCTGCGTGGCGTTCATCACGTCGACCGCTTTTGCGTAGACGGTGTACGTTCCGGCCACGGACTTCGCGACCGCTTTCGTGAGGGCGCCAGATTGGGGGGAAACAGTGTTGAGCTGAATGTAGCCTGTGTTGATCGACTCAGAAACCAGAATTGACTTGACCGAGCAGCTCGGAGTGAACGTGAGCGTGTTTGCTGCATTCACCGCGACGTTCGCCGCGCCCGTGATGGCGATGGACAGGGTCGTTGTTGTGCTCACCCTCATTGCACCCCCATTGTTTGCTGGGGTGTAGCACGACTGTGCTGACGGCACGGCGACGCTGACGACCACCGGGATCAGCGTGGCCCCCAGCGAGAACAGGCGGCGTCGGGTGATGGCTTCGTCGAGCTTTGGGAGGCGACTGGTCAGCAGTCCGCTCTTGTCGAGCTCGTCGAGCGCGGCCCGCACGAGGTCCTCTTCTTCGGGCGCATCCATCGTGTCGTGTAACAGCTTGGCCAGATCCGCCGTGGTCCGTTTGCCGTCGGCGAGTCGCCACACCATGGCGGCGCTTCGATTGAGGCGGTGCGCCGTGTTCGTCTGCTGGTCGTACACGACCAGTTCATCACCGACCTCTTGCGCAAGGAGCTGGTCTTTTCTCGATTGAGGCGTCATGGAGTATCTCTCAGGGCTGGATTGTATCGTCTGCGTGGTGCAAAAGTGCAGCGGCGGTCGCGCCGGCCTCCCCGCGTGGGCTGTCCAGGGCCAACGCGTTCGCCACGGTTGCCGCCAGGACCTTCAGAACACGGGCGGAATCGAGCTGCGCGCGCACGGTGTGTTGCAGGAGGGCGAGCACGGCGGCGCCGGCCGAGATCGGTTCGGGCGACCACGTGGCGCCGGCCACAAAGTGTGTGGACACGATCAAGCCCACCGGCAGCGGCCCAGTGGCGCGCGTGCCCCCCAACTGCTCGGCCGTGACCCTGTCAATGCCACCCGACGCCCGGCGCAGCGCCAGTGGCTGGGTGTACGGGAAGAGGCGCCCGCGTCGATCCAGCACGGCGAATTCATCGGAGTAGTAGGTGGCGCCCAGGCGCACCATCGCTTCGACCAGGTGGGACTTCCCCGACTGGCTGGTGCCGGGAATCAGAATCGCCCGGCCCTTCCACCCCACCGCGCCGGCATGCACGAATGTCCATCGCGGCGCGTTCAGCGCGACGCCAAATCGGACCAGGCCTTCGAAGGCCTCGAGCGCCTCATCGGCATCGGCGGTTTCGGCTTCCAGTTGCGCGCCCGCGTAGATTTGCCACGCGTCGCCGCTCGCGTTGTCTGCCGACCCGGTGTGTTTGGTGACGAGGTATTGAAGCGCGTGGGCCGATGGCTTCTGTGAGACGTGTGCTCCAGGCGGCAGCCGACCGAGGAGCGCAGGGAGCACCGCAGCATCGTTGACGCGCAAGCCGAACTTCACGCCGAAGGCCCGCGCCGACGCAGATGCGGCCCGTGCCGTTTCGGCAGGGGCAATGGCTTCCAGTGCAGGCAGCACCGGCCCGAAGTGTGAACCCATCGAGCGTTGAGAATACAGAACCGCCGGACGACGCGCAATGAAATGAATCGTTACGGGCCCCCCGACCAGAAGGTCAGCAGTGTCACGGCCGTGCCTTTGGAGATATTGATGCCTTCGACCGACGTGGCCTGGAGGAAGCGCAGGTGCGCGGCCTCGGCCCGGTGACGGAAGCTGTCGGCGTCCGCGGCATCGACAAATGCAAAGCGGCACGGTCCGCCGCCGAGGAATATCACGGCTCCGGCCGCGTCTGTGGCGCGAGTTGCGGTGCCTGTGAGGAAGATGACGCTCGGCTCCTGATAGGTCCATGCGGTCACGGCCTGTGGCCGTGCACACCCGGTCGATGACATCACCTCAGCCATCGCGGCGCTGGGAAACAGCGCCTTCGCGCGCGGAGCGATCACGCCCAGTACCACGGCCGACAGCAGGATGGACACGGCGATGACCCAGAGCAGCGCGTGTTCCGCGCCGCGCGACATCAGGCGGTGCACGAACCGCGGCCCGCGGGACAACCGGCCGGTGTCGACGACATGCGCGATCAGGATGGCCGCGGCGGGATAGAGCGGCAGCACATAGTGCGGCAGCTTCGTTGCGGCGAGTTCAAACACGATCCACGTGGGCACGAGCCACGCGAGCAGGAACGATGTGGCGGGCTCGCGACGCGACGTCCAGACCGCGCGGCCGGCCAGGCCGGCCAGCATCGAGCCCGGCCAGAACGTCACCCAGAAGAGGACGAAGTAGTACCCCGGCGGCGCGCCGTGGCCCTCCATCCCACGGAAAAGTTTCGGGAGGATATCCCGGGTCGAGTCGGCGATCAGGGCAGGGCCCGACTGGGCGCTCACCGTCAGGAACCAGGGCAGGACCAGCGCGGCGAACCACACGAGGCCGACGAGCGGTCGGAGGCCGGCGAGCCATCGTATCGACCGGTCGCGGATGACGAGTGCCGCGACGCAAAGGGCGGCCACCAGCACGATCACCGGCCCCTTCAGCAACACGCCGGCCGCCAGCGCGGTCCAGATCACGGCTGCGGCGCCCCATCCTTGAGCCCGCGACAGCGGCCGACCGTGCGCCGACACGTACAGGCGCGCCAGTCCGCCCATCGCTGCCACCGTGGTCAGCAGCAACGTCGCGTCGGTCGTGGCCAGCCGCGCTTCCACGCCGAGCAGCACACTGGCGGCCATCATGAGCGCGGCGAGCACGGCGGCTCGTCGCGACACGAGCGCGAGGGCCGCCCAGTAAGTGAGCCACACGGCCCCGATCGCACCGGCGAGCGACGGCAGGCGGTACAGCCAGATGGTGGTGAGCGCGTGCCGAACGCCAGTTGCGCGCGCGGCGCGCACGACGAACGACTGCAGCCAGTAGATGCCGACCGGCTTCTTGAACCGCGGCTCATCCTGGAACCGGATGTTGACGTAGTCGCCAGTCTCGATCATCTGCTTGGACGCTTGCGCAAAACGCGCCTCGTCGCGGTCCACGGGCGGAATCTGAAGAAATCCGGGAAGGAAACTCAGTAACCCTACCGCCGTGAGCACGAGCAGGGCTCGGGCATGCGATCGCGTGGCGGCGTTGATGATCGCGTCAGGCATCGCCGAGATCCTACGTCGAAGTCGGGGTCGTTGACGCTGGCGTTGCCAGTCGCGATGGTGTTCGGCGATACTCCTCACCTGCGATGAAGAGGAAGCTGATCCTGCGGAACTTCCAGTCGCCCGGCGACCTGGTGATGCTCACGGCGGCGGTGCGTGATCTGCACAAATGCTGTCCGGGACAGTTCCTGACCGACGTCCGCACTCCGTGCCCGGCGCTGTGGGAAAACAACCCGTATGTGACGCCGCTCGACGATCAGGATCCGGAGGTGCAAATCATTGACTGCGAGTATCCGCTGATCCATCGCAGCAACGATGCGCCGGTGCATTTCATTCATGGGTTCGTCGAGTTCCTGAACCGCCGGCTCGGCCTGGCGTGCGCCGCGACGTTGTTCAAGGGCGACATTCACATCTCAGATCTCGAAAAGTCCTGGTTCTCGCGCATCTACGAGATCGTCGGGACCGACGTGCCGTTCTGGCTGGTCGTGTCGGGAGGGAAGCACGATTTCACCGCGAAGTGGTGGGATCCGCGGCGCACCCAGCAAGTGGTGGACGCATTTCGCGGACGGATCCTGTTCGTGCACGTCGGGGAAGACAGTCACCACCACCCCCCGCTCAGCGGCGTGATCGATCTGCGAGGCAAAACGAACCTGCGCGAACTGGTGCGCCTGATGTACCACGCGCAGGGTGCGTTGACCGTCGTGAATCTGCTGATGCACCTGGCCGCCGCCGTCGAGGTGAAGGGCGGCCGTCCGCGGAATCGTCCGTGCGTGGTCGTCGCCGGCGGACGCGAGCCGTCGCAGTGGGAAGCCTATCCGCACCATCAATACATTCACACCAATGGGGCGCTCGCGTGTTGCGACAACGGCGGATGCTGGAAGTCGCGGGTCCGCCCGCTCGGTGACGGCGCCGAAGCCGATCGGCCGGAGAACATGTGCGTGGATGTGGTCGGCGACCTGCCCCGCTGCCTCGACATGATCACCGCGGCCGACGTGATCCGCCGCATCGAGCTCTACGTTCAGGGTGGTGCGATTTCGTACCTCACGCCCGACCAATGGGCCCTCGCGGAGCCGGCGACGACGGACGCGGCCGGCGAGAAGACGCCGTGACAGACATGTCCGACGTCGGCGCGTCTCCGGTGGTCACGATCGGCGTGCTCACGTACGGTGACTTTCCGCAGCTGGCGCGTCGTACGATCGAGTCGATTCGCCAGCACTGCGAGCGGTCGGCGTACCGGCTGGTCGTGGGCGCGAACGCCGTGAGCGACGCAACGCGCGCCTATCTCGAGGGCCTCGCGGCCGACGGCGCGATCGATCGGCTCATCGTCAGCCCGGAAAATCTGAACAAGTGCCCGATGATGCGCCGCATGCTCGAGGGCGTCGAGACGGAGTTCTTCTGGTGGTTCGATGACGACTCGTATGTCATCTCGCCCGAGGCCTTGCCGAACCGTCTGCGCACGGCACGCAGTTCGCCCCCTGGTGACGTGATGTGGGGGCACATGTTCTACTTCGGTCACGAGAACGACTTCAGCCACGGCACCGACGTCGGCGGGTGGGTGAAGCGCGCCACGTGGTATCGCGGTCTCGAGCCGCCGTCCTGGAATCCCGGC